>NZ_VFWL01000028.1:0-48159 GCF_006442495.1 Mesorhizobium sp. B2-1-3 | reverse complement strand
TCGTCTCCGCCTGCTCCTCCATAGCGTGAGCGTCCCTCAGCCATTGTATCAACCAATCGCGCGATTGTGTCATGAAGCTCTCCCTTTGGGTTGCTCGCCCAAACCGCGAGCGGAGAGGATGGTTCCGCCCGGGCTATGGCAGGCTCGGCCAGAGGGCTGTCGACGCGCGGATTAACCACCAACGCGACTTCGAGCAGCGAGCCTCAACTGGCAGAGGGCCGGAGCCTGTAGCTTCTTTAGACCTCGGATAGGTTTTGGCGGTATCTATCGGGAAAAGGAGCGGGAAAGTCATGACCGAGTTCTGGCAGTCACTCCTCGCCAATCTTGCTCTAGTCTCCATCCTCGTGGTCGCCTGGGATCTTGTGGCGGACTTCACCGGGCGTCTGTCGACGCGGATGCAGTCGCTGGTTCTTGGCGTGGTCATGTGCATGGGCGCGATCATTTCCATGGCGACGGGCTTGTCCGTCTCCGGCTTCGTCGTCGATCTCCGCGCCGCCTTCATTGCGGCTGCCGCGTTCTTCGGTGGATGGCCGGCGATGTTCATCGCTACTGCCGGCTCCATTGCCTATCGCATCTATCTCGGTGGACAGGGCGCGAGCGTCGGTGTCGTGGGGATCCTCATCACCGCTATAGTCGGTATTGCGTGGCACCACATCGTTACTGCCCGGTCTCGCACCATGTTCGACATATTCGGACTCGGCGTGTCGGTAGCTTTCGCCGGGCTGATCACGCTCCTGATCATCCCCTCGCAAGTCGTTGCCGACCTGGTGCAGCAGAGCACACTCCCATCACTCGTGTTCCGCTTCCTCAGCACCGTCCTCATAAGCGTTCTGCTGGACCGGCAGCAGCGGCGGCGCGATCTTGCGATGTCCAACATGATCTACCGGGCCATGGTCCGCGAACTCCCGGATTGCCTGAACATTAAGGATGTCGACGGCCGGTTCATCGCCGCCAATCCCGCCACTGCCGAAATGATGCGCGCCGCTTCGGTCGAACAGCTTATCGGCAAGACGGATTTCGATTTCTACTCTAAGGACGTGGCCGAGCGCTTCCGGCAGGATGAGATGGGCGCTCTGGAAGCCGGGCAGACGCTGCGCATCGACCAGCCGGCGGTTTTCCCGGACGGCAGACAAGGCTGGCTCTACACGCTGAAGGCACCGTTCCGCGACGAGACCGGCAAGATCAGCGGCGTCATCACCTACAATCGCGACATCACCGAGCAAAAGCGAAATGCCCAGCTGAAGAACGATTTCATCTCGACGGTCAGCCACGAATTGCGCACCCCACTGACCTCCATCCGCGGCTCACTTGGTTTGATCGCGGCCGGCGTCGCCGGCGAACTGCCGCCCAAGGCCGCCAATCTCGTCAACATCGCCCACACCAACAGTGAAAGGCTGGTTCTTCTCATCAACGACATCCTTGATATGGAGAAGATCGAATCTGGCGTGATCACCTTCAAGATCAGGCAGATGGCTGTCCGCCCGGTCCTGGAACAGGCGATTGCCGCCAGCACCAACTACATGGCCGACAGCCGAATCAGGATCGTCTTGGTCGACGATGCCCCGCGCGCCGAAGCCAACATAGATCCGGATCGCCTGCATCAGGTGATGGCCAACCTGCTGTCGAATGCGATCAAGTTCTCGCACACTGATGGCATCGTCACGGTGAAACTCCATCGTCGTGCCCCCGATATGCTGCGCATCTCGGTCGTGGACCAGGGCGCTGGCATCCCCGAGGCGTTCCGCAGTCGCATATTCGGGAAGTTCGAGCAGGCGGACGCCTCCAGCACTCGCAAGATAGGCGGTACTGGCCTGGGCTTGAGCATCGTCAAGGCCATCACTGAAAAGCTGGGCGGCGGCATCTCCTTCGAAACCGAGGAAGGCAAGGGAACCTCGTTTCACATTGACCTCCCCGAAGCGCACAGGCAGACCGAGAAGCCGGTTTCGGTCGAGCGCCGGGCGCGCAAGCGCGATGGCCGCCTGCGTGTCCTCATCTGCGAGGACGAGCCTGACATTGCTGTGGTGATCGCAGCACTTCTCGATGCAGAAGGCTTTGCCAGCGACGTCGCGCCCGATATCGACACCGCCAAGGCGCTGCTGAGCTCGCGCGACTACGTGGCGCTGACGCTCGACATCAAGCTGGCGGGGGAATCCGGAATCAAGCTCTTCCACGACATACGGGCATCACCGGTGAATTCCGACATTGCGGTCATCGTCATCTCCGCCGTCGCCGACGAGGCCAGGCGCTCGCTGAACGGCAGCGCCGTCGGCATCGTCGACTGGCTGGAGAAGCCGGTGGATTCGAAACGGCTTCACGCCGCTCTTGCCAAGATCGTCGGCCGTAGGGTCGAGCCGAAGCCACAAATCCTGCATGTCGAAGACGATGAGGGCGTGCTTGCGGTGATGTCAGAAGGGCTGGGTTCGGGCGTCTCGATCACCTCGGCGAAGACACTAAAGCAGGCCCAGGAGGCGATCGCCCGCTATCGCTTCGACCTAGTCATCCTGGATATCGCGCTTCCCGACGGATCGGGCCTCGACCTCCTGACCGATCTGCCGCTCGAGACTGCGGTCATCGTGTTCTCGGCGGCGGAACTCGACCAGAAGCTCGGCGATCGGGTGCAGGCGATCATGACCAAGACCAGAGCGTCGGAAATCGATGTGGCAAAGTTGGTACGGAACATGTTGGTTTCGTCCCGCAATGGCACTCGGCCTGCCGCGCACGCCAAGGAGTGATGCTAATGCCCGCAAGGATCCTCTATGTAGACGACGAGGACGATATCCGCGAAATCGCCCAGATGTCGCTGGAGCTCGAGCCGGAATTCGAGGTGCGATCCTGTTCTTCGGGCATGCAGGCGCTGGCCGATGCCGCCGAATGGCGGCCCGACCTCATCCTGCTCGATGTGATGATGCCGGACTTGGACGGACCGGAGACGCTGAGGCGCCTGGCCGAGTCCCGGCCGACGGCGTCGATACCCGTGGTGTTCATCACCGCGCGCACCCAGACGCATGAGGTCGAACGCTATCTGGCTATGGGGGCGGTGGGGGTGATCGCCAAACCTTTCGACCCGCTTGCGCTTGCCGGTGAAGTCAAAAGATTGCTTCTATCGCGCACCTGAGCCGACGTATGGCTTGGCCACCGAGCGCAGTTTGTCTGCACACTGTGCGATGCCGTTCAGGGCTCCTATACCATGTCGCCTTATTCATCTACTGATTGTGCCGAGGTGCAGGCGCAGCGAATCAGGTTGTCTATAATCGTGTGGCATCGGCGGACGTCGATGAGAGAGTCGAGACGAATATTTCTGTCTGCATGGACCGCATTGGCGGATGTCGGTTCATGGGATCACTCCGGGGGGCGACGGAACCGGAGCAAGGCTGGTGAACGGAGCGAAGGCAAGAGTTCTGATTTGCGATGACGATCCCTTGTTGATCGAGCTGATGGAATTCAGGCTCAGGGCAAAGGGATATGAGGTCATCAAAGCAGTAGACGGGGCGGAAGCGCTCTCGAAGGCAGAGCATGAGGCGCCGGACATCATCGTGCTCGACGCGATGATGCCCAAGGCCGACGGCCTGGAGGTCCTTGCCCGCATCAAGGGCGATCCGGCTTTGTCCGAAACCCCGGTCGTCATGCTGACCGCCCGCAAGGGCGAAAGGGACATCGTCTCGGCCCTCGAAAAAGGAGCCGACGACTACCTTGTGAAGCCATTCATCCCCGAGGAGCTTCTGGCGCGGTTGGCGCGTCTGCTCGCGCGAAAGAGCGGGAAACGCTGATGCGGCGCTGCCGGTGCGCAGCCCTTGGCGCATGTCTGATCCTGGCGATCGCTGCGCCCCAGGGCGCGGTGCTGGCGCAGACGGTGGATGAACTTTACGAGTTCGGCGTCAAGGCCAGGCAAGCGCAGCATTTTGACGAGGCGGTGGAGTTTTTACGGCGCGCCCTTGCGCTTAAACCCGATAACGCCGACGCCTTGGTGCAACTCGGTTTTGCCGAACTCGGCCGCGACAATCTGTCGGCGGCGCGCGACGCTTTTTCCAATGCCCTGTCCTTGGCCCCAACCTATCGGGACGCCAGCTTTGGCATGGCTGAGGTCGAGTTCCGCTCGGGCAATCTGGATGCCGCGCTTCCGCTAGCCGAAACGGCCCTGCGGGCCGAGCCCGGCAACGCTGACGCCGCCACGCTTATCGCGAATATCCAGAAGGCGAAGCAAGCCGCCGGCAGTGAGGTGAGACGATCTCCCGCGGTTCCGGCGCCGACAAAGAAACCGACTAGCCGGCGGCCCGATCCCGTCGCCGGTCTGATGGAGCAGGGCAGACGCCTGCGAGCGGCGGGAAAGCTGCCCGAGGCGGAGAAAGTCTATCGCCGGGCACTGGGACTGGCGCCGAAGAACACCGACATCCTCGTCGCCCTTGGCCTGGTCGTCGGCTCCAGCCAAAGCTTCGACGAGGCGGGGCTTTTCTTCGACCGCGCGCTTGCGATCAAGCCGGGCCTTCTCGACGCGCGGCTTGGCAAGGTGCGCCTGGCGATCTGGCGGGGCGACGCGCCGAGCGCCCGCCGCTTGGTCGATGGCGTGCTGGCCTCAGTGCCAGGCAATGTCGAGGCGCTCGAGCTGGATGCGAGAGTGGCTTTGCTCGAGGCCGATTACACGCGGGCCGGGCAGTCGTTCCAGCGCGTGCTTGCGGCCGATCCGCGCAATGCCGAGGCGCTGGTCGGGCTCGGCGATGTGCGCCGCGCCGAGGGTAAAGAGGAGGACGCGCGGGATGCCTACAGCCAAGCGCTCGCCGTCGAGCCTGGCTCTTTCGATATCGAGCAAAGGCTGGCCGTGCCGCCGCCGCGCAAATGGCGGCTCGATCTCGGCAGCGAGGTGAGCGATCTCACCAGCGAGCTCGGCGACTGGACCGACAGTTCGGCAGGTCTTGCCTATCGGCTGTCGCCGCGCACCACGATTTCCGGTCGCACCCGGCTGGCCACACGCTTCGGCCGCACCGACGTCCAGATCGAAGGCCGTATCGACCAGGCCTTCTCGCCGGCGTTCTCTGCCTATGCTCTGGCGGCGGCGACGCCGGACGCTGATTTCCTCGCGCGCTATTCGATCGGCGCCGGGGCTTCGTGGCAGGTCATGGCGCCGGCAAAGGCGTTCGGCCCGCTTTCGCTCAACATCGACGCCCGCTACGACAATTTCGCCGACACAAATGTCACCAGCATCTCGCCATGGGTGCAGACCTCTATCCTAGACGGCCGCCTGGGGCTTTCCGCCCGCTGGGTTCATGCGCAGGATGATATCGGCACGGGCGCAGACGGTTATGTGCTTCGCGTCGACCTTGCTGCGACACCGCACTTCAACGTGTTCGGCGGTTATGCCGACGCTCCCGAAATCTCCGACGGCACGCTGGTGCCGACGCGCGCGGTCTTTGGTGGTGTTTCCTGGGACATCAGCGATCCGCTGACGTTGCGCGCCAGCATCGCGCATGAAGAACGACCGAGATTCGACCGGAATACATTCGGTCTCGGCCTGACCGCGCGGTTCTGACCATGTGGTACATCTGGGATCTCTCCATACTGCTCAGCGCTCTTTCGCTGGTGATCATGCTGTTCCTGATCGCGAGACGCGTCCTGCAGGAGCGCCGGAGCAAGGCTGCGGCCGACCAGCGGCGTCAGCTTCTGACTGCGCTGATCGCCTTCACCGAGAGCCGCGACCGCGAGGTGTTGAAAACGGCCATTCTTTCGGTGCCGGCTGGCGTGGCGATCAATACCGGCTTCGAGTTCATTTCGCTTTTGCGCGGCGAGGAGCACGACGATGTCCTTGCTGCTTTCAAGGAATGTGGCCTGCCGGCCCTTGTCGGCAGGCAACTGGAAAAGGGCAACGGCGCCGAACGCATCCATGCGGCCGAGATGCTGGCGGCGCTGCGCTCGGAAGGTGCGGTGGCAAGCCTGCTTTCCGCGCTCGACCACGACCGCTCGCGCGAGGTCAGGATCGCCGTCGCCATAGCGCTCTGCGATCTGAACAGCCTGCCGCCGCTCGGCATTGCGCTGCGCAAGATCGGCGTGGCCGGGCAGCGCTCGCGACGCCTGATCGAGCTGTTCAGGCGCTTTCCGCACGCGCGCCTGGAGGAACTGGCGGACCATGCCGCGCGCGCCGACGCCGTGCCCTTCATAAGGGCGGCCGCGATCGACGCATTGGCCCGCGCCGGCGGCTTCCGCTTCGCCGATCTCTTCGCCCGCTTGGCCGACGACGCCTCGTCCGAGGTTGCAGCGGCGGCACTGCGGGCGCTCGGCCTCACCGGAAATGCCGACGCGCCGGCGATCCTCTCGACCGCGATGACAAAAGGCGACTGGGAGGTGCGCAGCGCGGCCGCCGATGCCGCCGGCCGCCTCGGCCTCGCCGAACTTGGCCGGCCGCTATCCAAGCTGATGGGCGACGAGGTGTGGAACGTGCGCTATGCCGCCGCCAACGCGCTGCGCTCCTTCGGCCAGCCGGGAGAGCGGTTGCTGCGCCAGATTGCCGACAGCGAGGTCTCGCGCAGCCAGCGCACCGCCTCGCTCATTCTTGCCGAGGGACCAGCCGTATGATCGCCGACTGGAGCGACGAGATCGTTCTTGCCGCCACCATCTTGTCTTGGTTCATCATCGGGGCCGGGCTGGCGCAGACGACGATATACCTCCTGCAGCTCATCGTCGCCGGCTATGCATTGTCCAAGCGCCCACCGGTCGCGCGCTCGGCGCTGCTTTGGCACCGCTATGGCGATGTCGCGCCGCCGATCGCGCTATTGGTGCCCGCCTACAACGAGGCCTTGAACGTGGTCGAGAGCGTCCATTCCATGCTGGCGCTCGAATATCCCAATTTCGAGGTCATCGTCATCAACGACGGCTCGAAAGACGAGACCTTGCTGCGCCTTATCGAGGCGTTCAAGCTGGTAAAGTTCCATCGGCCCCATGAGGAGGCGCTCGCGCACAATCCGATCCGCGGCCTCTATTCGTCACCGATGACCGAGCGGCTGTTCGTCGTCGACAAGGAGAACGGCGGCAAGGCCGACGCCCAGAACGCCGGCATCAATGTCTGTCGCGCGCCGCTCTTTTGTGTCATCGACGGCGACTCTATCCTTGAGCCCGACGCGCTGATGCGTGCCGCCCAGCCATTCATCGACGACCCCGAGCGCACCATTGCCGTCGGCGGCACGATCCGCATCGCCAACGGCTCCAGGATCGAGGCAGGCAGGGTGCGCGAAGTCCGTCTGCCACGCCGTCTGTTGCCACTGCTCCAGGTGGTCGAATACCTGCGCGCCTTCCTGATGGCGCGGCTTGCCTGGAGCCGCATCAACACACTGATGCTGGTCTCCGGCGCTTTTGGCATGTTTCGCCGGGCCGAAGTGGTGGCGGTCGGCGGCTTCACCAAGGGTTCGATGGGCGAGGACCTCGACCTCGTCATCAAGCTGCACCGCTATATGCGGGATAAAAAGCGCAAATACCGCATCCAGTTCATTCCGGAGCCGGTGTGCTGGACCGAGGCGCCGGAATCGCTGAGCGTCCTTGCCCGGCAGCGCACGCGCTGGCAGCGCGGCTCGCTCGAATGCTTCTTCCGCTACCGCTCCATGCTCTTCAACCCGCGCTATGGCCGCGTCGGCTTTCTCGGCTTCGGCCACATCTTCATTGTCGACGTTCTGGGACCGGTGGCGGAGGTGCTGGGCTATATCCTCATCCCCGCCTTCTGGCTGCTCGGTGTCCTTTCGGCCGAATATCTTCTGGCCTTCACCTCGCTCATCTTCACCTATGGCGTCTGCGTGAGCGTATGCTCCCTCGTTCTCGAAGAGGCCGAGTTGCAGCGTTTTCCCCGCGCCAGGGACCTCGCGGTATTGACGGCGGTCGCCGTGATCGAGAATTTCGGCTACCGCCAGCTCAACAATTTCTGGCGCGTGAAGGGCTGGTGGCAATTTCTTCGGGCCGACCAGAGCTGGGGTGAGATGACCAGGACCGGCCTGGGCGGCGCGAAGAAGTGAGCCCCGTCTGCTGAGTCACTTCAGCGTCCGCTCGATCTCCGTGATAAGCGCATCGAGTGCGGCGTGCGAGGCCCCATCGTCCGCCTGCTCGATCAGCAATGTCTCCAACGCCGATGCCCGCGCGCTGATCTCCGCAAACCCGAATGTCCCCGCGGCCCCGGCGAGCGAGTGCGCGGTGGGAATCAGGGTGTCGTTGGAGCCCACTGACGGGCCTCTCTGACGCGCCGCCCTCAACTCCGCGAGTTGAGTGGCGCACCGAGCCAGGAAACGCTGTCGTAAGGGGGCGAAGGGATCATTCAGAATGGAAGGGGCCTCCATGGATGGCTTTAGAGGTATTCAAGCAGAAAACTCGGTGGAGTGGAACGAACTGCTTGCGGTCCACGCTCCTGTCAGAGCAGAACTGCGGCGCCCGCTTCAGCCAAATGCAATGGCGATGAGTTTTTGATGTCCAACCGCGGAATGAGCGAGCTGGTCGGCATAGACCTTCTTGAAGGCCGGCGAGCGGGGTGCATTCAACGTATTTTCAAATGTTTGGAGCCTGCTGCGGTATTCGGATAGGCCGACAGGTCGGCGGCCGCAGCACGTCCGCTATCATGCAATTGGTGAAAGTGTACCATCCTGCCGCCATGAGCTCACGACCGGCAATACGGCTTGCATGGCCCAACAGTTTGCCTAGCCACTCGTCAAGCGCGGGACATCTGAAGCGCAACACGATTTCGTCCTTCCGATTTGGCACGAAAAAGAGCCAGATCGGCGGCATTGACGAAATCCTTCGGCGTTTCGTTCTCGGTGGGCACCGCTGTTGCGACGCCAACGCTGATGGTCACGCGATCCGAGCCGTGGGGTATGTTCAGCTCCCGCACGCTCTGGACGAGCTGCTCTGCGATCGCACTGGATTGTTCCAGTAAAGTGTCGACCAGCACGACGACGAACTCTTCGCCTCCGTACCGCGCAGCGAGATCGGTGGAACGGCCGGAACCGCTCTGGATTACGCGGGCGATTTGCTTGAGCACCTCGTCGCCGGCCATATGGCCATAGGTATCATTGTATCGTTTGAAGTTGTCGGCATCGATCATCAACAGCGACAATGGGGATTGTGCGCGAAAAGCACGCTTCCATTCAGACGCCAGATATTCGTCAAAATAGCGCCTGTTGCCGAGGCCCGTCAGGCCATCGATCCGCGTCAGACGTTCAAGCTCGAGATTAGCACTGATCAGCTGTCGCTGGCTTTCCCTTAGCGCTCGGTATGCAGCTTCTCGCTGGACGTGATCCAGATAGGCCCGCGTGTGATATCGAACGCGTGCAATCAGCTCGATACGATCCGGAAGCTTTACGAGATAATCGTTCGCTCCCGCAGCGAACGCTTCGCCCTTGGTGGCTGGGTCTTCCTTGCTCGACAGCACAATGACTGGTACCGCGCGTGTCGAAGCATGCTTCCGGTATTCTCGCACCAGATGCAGCCCATCGACCCCGGGCATGACGAGATCCTGCAGGATGACGGTTGGCTTTACCTCGTCGGCGACCGTGATCGCTCTCAATGGGTCGGTGCAGAAGTGTAACGAGATATCAGGCTCGCTGGCTAGAGCGCGCCTGACCGCCTCGCAAACCATGATCTGGTCATCGATGAGCAGAACCATGGATGAATAGTTATCTGCAAGTGGTGGGACCAGCTGTGGTTCTAGCGTCATCGGACGAACCCTTTCACCTGGAGCGCTGAAAGGGCTTCGATTATGCGTGAGCCGATCGCACTCAAAGGAAGAATATCAACAGCCGCGCCGACGTCGGCGGCGGCCTTCGGCATGCCGTAGACGGCGCTGGTTGCTCTATCCTGCGCGATTGTGAGATGCCCCTTGTCGCGGAGCTGTCTCAACCCGTGCGCACCATCCCTGCCCATGCCTGTGAGCAGGACTCCAATCACCGAGCCAGGCCACCATTGCGCGGCACTTTCGAAGAACACATCTACGGACGGCCGATAAACGCTGTCCTCGGGGCTAGGCGTATAGCCAAGTTGCTGAGCTGACTTGAAAACCAGATGATCCGCGGAACTGGCAATGAGAACGGTGCCCGCTTGAGGACTATCGTTTTCCCGCGCTGGACGGATCGGGAGAGGCGTATGCTGGCCGAGCCAATCAGCAAGGCCTGGAACGAATTGGGCATCGAGATGCTGTACGAGCACGATGGCGGCGGCGAAATCAACGGGAAACGCGCTCAGGACTGCGGCAACGGCGGCCGGCCCGCCAGCAGAGGCACCGATTGCAATTAGCCGCCGAGTTGTCGGCTCAGCCGCACGGGACATCCTCCTTCTTGCCTTGCCCGGCGCATCGCCGATCAGCTTGCCGATCGTTGCTATCTTGTTGGTCAACAGCCGTGCGGATTGCGAGGACGCATCACCTTCGATGCCTACTGAGGGAATATCGACGGCGTCGAGCGCGCCATGCCCCATCGCTTCGTAGACGCCGGCGACGTTGGCTTCGATACTGGCGGTCACCAGCAAGATTGAACATGGGGTTTCCGCCATGATTCTGCGGGTCGCTTCCACCCCGTCCATCTCTGGCATCGCTAGATCCATGAGTATCAGATCCGGCAGATCACGTCTGCAGACCTCGACCGCCTCACGCCCATTGGTCGCAATCCATGCGACTTGGTGTTCGCCGGTCGACATGACCAGCCGGCGCAGAAGTTCAACCGCCATCGGCATGTCGTTGACTACGCCAATTCTCATTCGTTGGTCGCCAATTTCGATCTCATTCAGTCGCCTCGCCGATCATGTCCACGACGGCATGGATCAGCGCCTCGTCCTGAAAGGTACTCTTGGTCAGATAATAGTCGGCACCGGCGTCAAGCCCGCGCGAGCGGTCTTCTTCCCGATCCTTGTATGAAACGATCATGATGGGTGTGTTCCTGAGATGGACGTCCTTTCTGATCAGGCTCACCAGTTCGATACCATCCATGCGCGGCATGTCTATGTCAGTGACGACGATCAAAAGGACCAGATCGGACGGCATTCCACCCGTCCATACCGTCGACTGCCACTTCGACGTCATAACCGTGATTGCCCAGCATCTTGCGCTGGAGTTCGCGAACCGTGAGTGAATCGTCAATCACCAGCACGCGCTTGCGTCTGCTCGGTCCGGGACCGCCCACGGCTCGCCGAAGGGCTCGAAATCCGCTGGACGACGCAAGCTTTTCCACCGATCGAACCAGATCATCGACGTCGAAGATCAGAACAGGCGAACCGTCCTCCATCAGGGCCGCTGCGCTGATGTCCTTGATCTTGGCAAACCGGGAATCGAGAGGTCTGATCACCAGTTCGCGTTCCCCGAGAAAACGGTCGACGATTACGCCGTAGGCGTCCCCCCGACCCGTTTCCACCACGACGACCGAGAGTTCCTCTGGTTCGGACGCAGACTCTCCTCGATCCAGCACCTCGCGCGCTGTCACCAACCCGATCTGTCGATCGTTCAAGCGAAAATGCGGGCGGCCCTGCAGGAGGTTGATCTCCACCCGCTGCAATTTCATTGTCTTGGAGATGGCAGCGAGTGGAAACGCATAGGGCTCCCCATCGACTTCGACGAGTAAGGTGCGCAGGACTGACAACGTCAGCGGCAGTTGCAGTTGAAACCGGGTTCCTCGACCAAATTCCGAGGAGACGCTCGTGATTCCGCGGACCTCCTTCGTCATCGCCTGCACTGCGTCGAGTCCCACGCCACGGCCGGAGACGTCGGACAGGCCAACTTTCATCGAAAAGCCGGGCAGAAAAAGGAATGCCAGCAATTCCGTTTCGCTGAGCGCGTCGGCGCTTTCCCTGGTTGCAAACTGCCGGGCGACGACAGTCTCGCGCAGCTTCGAGAGCTCGATCCCTCTGCCGTCGTCCACCACGGCTATTTGCAGCAGTCCGGCATTGTGCCTCGCTTCGAGCCTGATGAGTCCCTCTTCGGGTTTGCCGGTTGCGAGGCGCTCATCAGGCGGTTCAAGCCCATGGTCTACCGCGTTGCGCAGAAGATGCCCCAAGGGGGCATCCAGCTGCTCGAGGATATCGCGGTCGATGCCGGTCGAGCCGCCTACGATCTCCAGTCGCACCCGCTTGCCAAGTGTACGACCGAGGTCGCGGACCGTTCTTGCGTAGTGTCTCACCCCGTCCTCAAAAGGCCGCATCCGGCTCGCCAACGTCTCCTCGTACAATCGGTTGGCAAGATCGGTGGCTTTCCGATCGACTGAATCCAACTCATCGAGACGCTCCGCCAAGAAGGCTTGGCTCAACCGAAGCTTTCGCTGCGTTTCAACCAGCGCCTCCACCACAGCCGCATCTTTTGCGACCGGCAGCAGCACTGCATCAAGATTGTCGAACGCACTTGCGATGTCTGATTGAAGGCGCTTCAGCCGCAGCAGCCCGTCAGCGAATGGCCTGAGCCGCCGAGCTTCCATCAGCGACTCGCCAGCCAAACCGAGCAGTCGGTTCAGGCTGTCTGCCGTCACCCGAACCATTCTATCTGAGCCGATGCTCCCTCGGGCTTGAGCTTTCGGCTCGACAAGAGGGTTCGCTGACGAGGTTGCCGCCGGCTCTTTTCGGCTATGCTCTGGGGTTGCGAAATCAGCTGCCGAATCTTGGGGTGCGGGCTCGGGGAGGGACAGTTCCTCGAACTTCGCCAGAAAGCTTTCGACTTCCGGGTTGACGCTCTCGTTCGATGATCCCGATGCGATCAATTTCAGAAGGTCAGAGCCTTGCAGAAGCGCATCTATATGCTCCTTGCGTACCCTCAGATGCCCACGTTGCGCGGCGACCAAGCAATCTTCCATTGCATTTGCAACTTTGACGGCGGGCGTCAGATCGATAATGCGGGCTGCTCCTTTCAGCGAATGCGCGGCCCGCATGCATTCTTCCAGGGCGTCGGTGGCGACAGGATCGCGTTCGAGCGCTAGAAGGCCGGAGGTCAAAGCCTGTGATTGCGTCTCCAGTTCGGCCTGGAAAAGGCTCAACATCGAAACCTGACTGAAGTCCTCATCTGTCATGCCATGCTCCGATCCATCATCGTGAGCAGTTGTCCCGGGTCGAGACAGCCAACAGCCCGTTCACGCCAGGGCAAAACGGCAACAGTAGCCGCCGACAGCGTCTTGCCGATCGTAACTGGCACGGCGAGAGTGTCGCGTGCCCGGTAGCGATGTAAGCCGTGGACCTCATCAACCGTGAAAGCAACCCGCTTGTCCCGCTCGCCCACCACGACGAGGCGGCGAAATATCTTGGCTCGTCTGCCTTGTTCCTCCTCCTTGGCTTCGTCGATCCCGAGCAATTCAGCGAGCGACAGGCAAATCAGCAATTCGCCCCGGACATTGGCGATGCCGAGCACTGCACTATTCCTGCGGTGTGGAAGGGAATGAACGGGACGGGATTCAGCCACTTCATGAAAAATGCCAGCTGGAAGCGCCAGCCATTCGTTCCCCAACCGGAAGAGAACGGCCGTCTGCAGCGCTTCATCGTCCGCCGAAACGACCGCTGCACGACCAGCGCTATCGGGCCATTCGCCGCGATATGACGAGGGCGCCGCACGATCAAGGAGGCGCCGTGCAATCTTCCTGTAGGTCGGGCAATTCCGGCAGTGTAGATGCTGCTCCAGTTGGGGACAGGACTTGTCACCCCGAACGCCTATCCGCCGCCAGCAATCGTCGATTTCAATCTGCTCCACTGGCAGAGCGATCCTTGTCGAAGCCGGCATCAGGTGCCGCTCCTTTTCTGGACCCGGACCAGCCTGTCGGCCAGCGCCTCGGCGCCGCTGTGGTCGCCTTGCTTGCGAAGCAGCAAAGCCAGGTGGACCAGAGCCTCTCGATGATTTGGCGCGAGATAGAGTGCCTTGCGATAGCTTTGCGCGGCCTTGGATGCAGCGCCATCCGCATCCTGAACGAGGCCCAGCAGGTAGAAGATTTGCGCGGAAGGACCGAATTTCTCGAGATGGGCGAGGGCGACCTCCTGTGCCTCCTTTACCCGACCCGCATTGGCGATCCGTTCAACCGCGACTAGGCTTTCCGAGACCTGATCAACGGGCTTGGCCAGGGCCGGCGCACTGTTTTCCTTGCCGACGGTCAGTCGTGGCCGAAGAACGGGCTTGCTCTTGTTGAGCTTCGGGGTTGATGTCCGCACCGGGATAGCAGTTGTCGGCGCCGCGGCCTTGATGGGCTCCGATTCTAGGAAGGCAAAGGCCAAGGGCCATTCAGCGGAAATAAAGCCATGCAGCCTTGGAAGTGCTGCTTCCGCGGGACCGACCAGAAGAAGTCCGTCCGTGGCCAAGAGGTCTTTCAGGCGGGTCAATGCGCGATCCTGCAGTTCGCGATTGAAATAGATCAGCAAATTCCGACAGAGTACGATGTCGTAGACCTCTTGCCCAAAAATTGCGCGAGTACCGAATAGGTTGCCGACCCTGAAGCGAACCTGTTTCACACCGCAGCACTGGGCCGCAACCCACCCTCGACCGCTTCGAAATAGCGGTCCCTGAATTCGAGATAGCTGCCGCGAAAGGAATTGCGCCCGTAGACGGCACGTTCAGCCAGCGCGATATTGCGGGTACTGACGTCCACCGCATCGATGTTGAACTCGTGCGCCTCAAAACCGGCATCGAACATGGCCATTGCGACCGAATAGGCCTCTTCACCGGTTGAACATGGCAGGCTCAAGACTTTTGTTGGCTGAGCACGCTTGTGCACGCGCGCATGCCGCGCCAACATCGTGAACGCTTCTCGGTCGCGAAAGAACCAAGTCTCCGGGATCACCACCGCATTGATCAACTCCTGAAGCTCCTGCGGGGAACCGGTCAAGTGTTCCCTATAGGCCTGAGGATTGGCAATCCGGCACGCTGCCATCCGGTCTCTGACCGCCTGACGGACCACTGTCGGGCCAACGCTGGCACTGTCCAGTCCAATGGTTTCCATCAGGAGCTTTTCTATTGCGCCGGTCATTAAACACCCATCACGGCCTGGCGGAGCAATGCGGTACGAATCTCTTCCGAAAGCAGCGCTTCCGCTTTGACCCACTGAATGATCTCCGTGCCATCCGAAGTCACCGGACCAAGATAAGACGGCGTTCCTGGCTCGAGGCCGAACGGCGCGAAGTCGGCAGGGTCTCGCTCGACCGTATCCGTCACCCGTTCCGCGACCAACCCAAGCAGGCGTTGCTCGCCATCTCGCGCCGGGTAGCGCGTAACAACGATCCGGGTGCTCAATAGGCGCTCCGATGGCCGGCCAAGCGCAAGAAGAGTAACATCGATGAGAGGGATGGGTATTCCGTTTAACTGACCAGACCGACCACACCGGTTGGCGCACCCGGCAGAACTTTCACATCGATATAGGGCAGCACCTCTTCAATATGGTGGACATCGATCAAGTAGCGATCCGAACCCATACTGAAGGCGAGGAATAGCATTATCACCTCCTACTGCCGGCCCGCTATGCTCTCAGCTTGAACCTTGAAATGCTGCTTCGCATGCTACCTGAGACTTGATTGAGCTCGTCGATCGCGAGCGTCGATTGCTGAAGGGACTCGACTGTTTGCTGAGCTGCCTCGCTTAGCTGGGTTAGCGTGTCGCTTATCTGTCCCGCGCCGATCGCTTGTGCTTGCATGCCTTCATTGGCGACTTCGAAACGTGGCACCAACCCCTGGACCTGCTGGATGATGTCGAAGAGTTGCCCGCCGACCTGCTGGATTTCGTGCATGCCCCGGCGGACCTGCTCGGAAAACTTGTCCATGCCCATCACACCGGCAGCAACTGCCGACTGGATGTCTTTGACCATCTGCTCGATATCGTAAGTGGAGACGGCCGTCTGGTCCGCAAGCCTTCGGATCTCTGTCGCCACCACTGCAAAGCCCCGGCCATATTGGCCGGCCTTCTCAGCCTCGATGGAAGCGTTGAGCGACAACAGGTTCGTCTGATCGGCCACTTTGGTGATGGTCGTCACCACCTGATTGATGCTGCCAGCTTTCTCGCTGAGGATTGCGAGTTTGGAATTGATCGCACCCGCCGCGTCCATGACCTGCTGCATGGTTCCTTCCATACGGGTCAGCCCCTCTTGCCCTCCGCCCGCGACGGCAGCCGTTTGCTCGGCAACTGTCGAGACCTCGTTCATCGTGCGAACCAGCTCGTTTGAAGTGGCGGAAATTTCCTTGGCTGTCGCGCGGATCTCAGTCGTGGTCGCGGCGATTTCAGTCGCTGTTGCCTGCTGCTGCTTGGAGGTTGCAGCAATCTCAGTTATCGACGTGCCAACCTGTATGCTGGACCTTTGTACCTGACCAATGAGAGTTGTGAGATCGTCTGCCATTGCGTTGAAGCCGTCGGCAAGCACGCTGAATTCGTCCCGGCGCCTCAGATCGAGGCGTTCGCTGAAGTCGCCTTGCCGTATCATTTGAACCGCGTCGACCAAACGTGTGAGCGGAGCTGTGACAGCGCGAAACAGCTGGTAACCCAAAAGAAGGGCTAGCCCGAGGGCTATCAACAAGCCCACGCTCAAACCGACTTCCGCCGTGCTAACGATTGAGCTGATCCGCTGCGTCGCGCTGTTTGCCTCGCCTCTGTGATCCTCGAGCATGGCTTGCAGAGCGGACTGCAATTTCACAAAGATCGGCTCTACCGTGTTCTTGATGACCGGGCTTTCATTGGGAGTTTCACCTTTCGACAAGGCAGCTCGGCTCGTGTCCAGCACAGCAGTTTCCGCCAGCCGAAATTGGTTGGCGAGTTCTTTGACGACTGCGTAATTCTGCTTGTCGATGTCGGAGACGATCGTTGCTTCATACTCGTCCATCAACCGCCGCACTTGGTCGCGATTGGTCGCGATCGTGCTTTCAAGCGTGCTTTTATCCGACGGGTTGTCCTGGAGGGCATATTCCTGAAGCAGGCTATGTGCCTTCATCTGCCCCATCATGATCTCGGTGCTGTGATAGAGGTCTGGAAGGATGCCCTTCTCGACCTCAGTTGCCTCCCGCTCCGCCTGAAGAAACCAGGCGTACGCGATAACGGCGATCACGGACATAACCACCAGAACGGCAGCGAAACTGACGAGGATGCGGTGGCGTATTGTCAGACTCGTCATGGAACCGGTTCACCTATGGGGGCATCGAGGCCTGCGCGAAAAGCGCTCGTTCCGACGTTTCGAAAAGGTGCGTCGAAAAGCAGCAGTCTTATGCAGAATGGTTTCTTTTCCGTTCCATCGCTAATGATGGCGAAGCGGCTCGCCAGTCGGCGCCCCCAATAAGCGTGGTCAAAGGCATGTCTCGCCGTCGACATAGATAAACCCGACATCGGCTGGGGCGGCACGCACCGTCAAGTGGAGCGTGCATGAGCTGCTTGAGGCCAGGAGTTGAATGACTGCTTAGCCCGCTTGATGCCGAAAGCCGACCTCTCGCTTGCGTCCCCTAATTTCACCTTGAATCCAACGCAAAGTAAAAAAGGGCCGAGCTGAGACACATATGGGTGTGCACGCCGAGCGGACTTTGCGCTGCCGCCCGGGAACCATCTTGGAACGAAGCCAAACGTTCTCTAATTGCAGATGCTGGTGACTTGGAAGGACGCGCACAACGGAAATCCAAGGAATTTTCGACGCACTCGCAACATCCAAGCATGAGCGGTGGAGAGAAGTTCTATACTCACCTGTTCGACCCGGGGCCTGATGACCGTCCCATGCCGGGGTTGATCCATATGGCGTGGCGTCGCAGGCGCGAACCTTCAAATTTTCCGTGATAAAGAGAATGCTGGATTCAGTAGGCTGACAATTGTAGTGCCGAGAATAGATGAGGCCCGCAATCGCTTGAAGAAATTGGAGTGAAGCTGACCGCTGAACCGGAGGCTGACTGCGGAAGGATCGCTACGAGTTCATCTGCAAGGCGTGGGCGTCACAGCCGGAACGCTTCAGACTCAATCCGCTCCAGCAAATGCCGGGACCAAACATTTAGGCGATCAACCGGGGTGGGCAAGATGTGCCGCGTGCGCAGATATCAGGGCCCTGAATCTGCCGCTCAACAGGCACCTCGCCGCTGGCCAATCGCTCGCCGCTGGAAAACGCGGCCGCGCTGGCTGAGGAAAAACATCTTCGGCTGGGCCGGCGACTCTATGCCATGAAGCCTCCGGCAGGCTTGGACTGCGCGAAAAAAGGCGGCGTCGCCCGACTGGGTCTGTCACACTACACCACGACGGACGAGGTCGACCAAGCCATAGAGGCCGTCGCCCGGCTCGCGGTCTGACGGGAGGCATTAAGTAGGCAAAAAGGGGACCAGCTGTGGCTGCTGTGGATAATGGTCCTGGTGTCTTGCTGATTGGGCCAGCTAGCGCGCACTCTCACAGCTATGGTGGCAGAGCATGTCGAATTGGCCTTGTTTGAGCAGTCACTCGGCAACATCGAAGGCCTCAATCGACCGTTCTGTGATCGTGTGGCGGACGCTGCGGAAAAAACCGAAGGGTCGGTTCTGTTCGATGTCCGCGTTGACGGCGATACCTGGGTTCAGCGGATAGCTGCGATTGGATATGGCGTGATAGGTACAGCTATAATCGTGATGGGGAAGAACGGACAACTTAGATGCGCATCGGTAGACGGGGATACCGCTCTTTTGGTGTCAGAACTGGCTGCCTGGAATGCGTCTCCGCTTGGTGAGCAAGCGAAGATTGATCAACGCGGAGCAGCCAACATCCTGCTGGCGACGCTCCGTAGTTCAGGTCACTTCGGCAGTGGTGGCTGGCGTTCCTGAGCGAGGCTTATGCAGCCTTCTGGCTAGCCATCAGCGGGATAGCCGAGTTCCAACGATCCAGATTTCCAGGGCGGCAAATTGCTTGCCCTGTGACGTCCCGTGACTGACGGTCAGGTCTCCCTGCCTGGGCGGGTTGGACTACAATACCGGCTTCACCAAAGCGGTCGATCTTGCTGGAAGCTTGCTGCCGTTGTCACGGGTTGAGCCATGCCGCATGGCAGCTACGTACAGGCAGCCTTACAGCAGCAGAATGAAAACCGACCACCCTATTCCCGCCTGTACGGCACGCCCAGCATAGCCGGTGCGCTGGTCCGCGAGCGACGGATCATCAACGCAACGATCGCCGCAACATAAGGCATCATCAACATATATTGGTAGGGAATGGCGATACCGACGCCCTGGATTTGCAATTGCAGCGCGTCGAGGAAGGAGAACACCAGAGCCGCCACGAAAATCGGGTAGGGGCGCCATAGGCCGGCGATGACGATGATGATGGCCAGCCAGCCGCGCCCGTTGGTCATGTCCGGCACGAAACGCGCCGCCTGGCCGACGGAGAGAAACGCGCCGGCAACGCCCGCCATCAGGCCGCCGAAGAGCACGGCGGCATATTGCACCGGCGCGACCTTTACCCCCTTAACATCGAGGGCCTTGGGATTGTCGCCGGCGCAGCGCACGATCAGTCCATAACGCGTCCGGAACAGGAAGAGCCATACCGCCGGCACCATCAGAAAGGCTATGTAGGTCAGCACCCGCTGGTCAAACAGGATGGGGCCCAGCACGGGAACATCGCTCAGCCCTGGCACCGGCACATCGGCGAAGAAAGGGATGGTCGGCGTCTTGCCGTCGCCAGCGAAAGCGGAACGCAACCAGTATGTGGAAAGGCCGGCGCCGAGCAGGTTGACGGCAAGACCGGTGACGATCTGCTCTACTTTCAGCGTGATCACCAGCACGGCAAAGACGAGAGCCATCAGCGCGCCGGTAAATCCGGCGGCGAGGACGCCCAGCCATAACGACCCGCTTTCATAGGCGGCGAGATAGCCGGTGAAGGCTCCCATCAGCATCATGCCCTCAAGACCCATATTGTAGACGCCGCTGCGCTCGGCGATGAGTTCTCCAAGTGCGGCGAGCAGGAGCGGGGTGCTGATGCGGATGGTGGCCGCCGCCACACTGACCAGGATTGAGGTTTGAAAGAGTGCGTCAAGCACGGCCGACCCTCCGCAGGCGGAAATTGCACGCCGCCCAGCCAGCTAGGAAGAACAAAAGCAGGATCGCCTGGATGGCGTATATCAGCGCCGAGGGCACGCCGGTCTTGATCTGCATGAGCGTAGCGCCGTTGAGCAACGCTCCGAACAGCACCGAGGCAACGACGACGCCAAGCGGATGCAATTGGCCGAGGATGGCCACGATGATGCCGCTGTAGCCGTAACCTGCTATTACGCCTGCCTTCAGGCGGTAATGGACGCCGTAGACTTCCGTGATCCCCGCGAGCCCCGCAAGCGCGCCGGAAACCAGAAGCACAACTATGACCAGCCTTCGAGTATTGGTGCCCTGTACATCGAGCGCGCGCATGTTGGACCCGGCAGCCTTGATCTCATAGCCCAGCGGTGCGCGCGTCAACAGCATGTGAACCAAGCCAGCCGCCACAATCGCCAGCAGGAAGCCGGAATGCAGGCGTGAACCGGAAAACAGCAACGGAAGCACCGAGCCCGGATCGACCTTCGGCGTCTGTTCGAAGAAGGCGCCCGCCTCGCTCCATGGGCCGCGCAGCAGCAGCAGCGAAAGGACATAGACGATGATGTAGTTGAGCATGACGGTCGAGATCACCTCATCGACCGAGAAGCGGGTCTTCAGCACGCCCGCAAGGCCGGCATAGAGTGCGCCGCCGACAATGCCACCGATTATAACCACAGGAATTTGGATGAAAGGCGAAAATCCGGTGAGATTGTGCTGCGCCCAATAAGCGAACATGGCGCCGGCAAAAACCTGGCCTTCGGCGCCAATGTTCCAGATACGCGCGCGGAAGGCGACACAGGCGGCAAGACCGGTGAAGATCAGGGGCGTTGCCTTGACCAGCGTTTCGCCGGCGGCGCGCAACGAGCCAAAGCTGCCTTTCAGGAGAGCCGTGAAGGCGGCACCCGGGCTGGCGCCCGCGGCGGCGAAAAGCAGACTGCAAACCAAAACCGCCGCGATCGCCGCCAAAGCAAGTGCAACAATGCGCGCGGTCGGCCGCGGTTCCAGCCGGCGCTCGAGGCGCCACTCCACGAGATTGAAACCGGTCACGCCGCAGCCTCGCTCCCATGGCCGGCCATCAGGCTGCCGATTTCGTCATAGGTGGTTTTTTCCGTATCGAGCACCGCAAGGATGCGGCCGCGAAACATCACACATATACGATGGCTGAGAGCGAAAAGATCCTCCAGTTCCTCGCTCGCAAGCAGGATGGCGCAGCCTTCGTCGCGCTTGTGCAGGAGTTGTCGGTAAACGAATTCGATGGCGCCGACATCGAGTCCGCGCGTCGGCTGGTTGCACAGCAGAAGCCGCTTCGCTTTGGCGAACTCGCGGGCGAGGATGACCTTCTGCGCGTTGCCGCCAGACAATTTGCGAGAGGGTGACGACGGCCCGGTTGCGGCAATCGAATAGGCAGCGATGACCATGCGCGCATTTGCGTCGAGCGCCGCGGTGTCGATGAATGGCCCATTGCGCCAGCGCGTTTGCCATTGTTGGCCAAGGACAAGATTCTCGCCGATATCGAGATCGGCAACGAGCCCGTCGCGGAAGCGGTCGCTGGGCACGTAGCCAATGCCTTTCGCAGCAACCGTCGCCGGTGAGTACGCCTGCAGAGTTTCGCCATCGAGCAAGACCGTGCCGCCGTCGGGCGCGGCGAGGCCTGCGAGGCACTCGAACAGCTCGTCTTGGCCATTCCCGGAAACGCCGGCGATGCCGACGATCTCGCCGGCTGCGATGTCGAGCGATGCGTTGTCCAGCACGGGCCTTCCATCGCGCAGGTGCGTGAGCCCACGCACCGAAAGCACCGTCTCGCCGGTCGCTTTCGCATCTGCGGCGCGCGCCGGCGCCGCAACGGAGCGGCCGACCATCATGGTGGTGAGTTGGTCGCGGCTGACGTTCGAGGTTATGACCGTTCCGACCAGTCTGCCCTTGCGCAGCACGCTGACCCGGTCGGATTGCATCACTTCCGACATCTTATGGCTGATCAGCACGACCGACAGATCTTCACTGGTGAGCCGCCGCACGATCGCAAACAGGCGGCGCGATTCCTCGGGCGTCAGCACCGCCGTCGGTTCGTCGAGGATAAGCAGTCTGGCGCCAGTGTAGAGCGCCTTGACGATCTCGACCCATTGCTGTTCGCCGACGGAAAGGTCGCCGACGTGCCGGTGTGGGTTGAGCGAGATGCCGTAGGTGGAGCAGATCGTCTCGATCCTGGAGAGAGCCTCAGCCCGGCCCAGCCGCCAGCCGGAGCCCGTTCCTACCGCCACATTCTCCAGCACAGTGAAGTTGGGCACCAAGACGAAATGCTGGTGCACCATACCGATGCCGGCGCGGATGGCTTCGCCCGGCGAGCCTAGCTGGACGGTCTTGCCGTCCACCCGAATTTCGCCGGCGTCTGGCTGGTAGAGCCCGTAGAGGCAGGACGACAGTGTCGACTTGCCTGCGCCATTCTCCCCCAACAAGCAATGCAATTCTCCGGGCATGACGTCGAGCGAGACGTCGTCATTGGCAGCAAGCGCAGCGAAACGCTTCGTCAGGTGCCGAACCGACAGGCGCGGTATCTTGCTCATCTCGGATCGGCCCGGCACCACCTCCGGCGTCAGTCCGATTTCGGCTCGTTCACATTGAGCTCGATTTTCTTCTTGCCGCCCTGGATGGCCTTGGCCGTTTCAGCCGCAAGCGCCTTTACGTCATCGGGCATTTTGGCTTCCCAGGCAGGATTGAGGATGAGGTCGCCCGAACCCTGCTGCCAGCTGAACCACCTTGGTTCCTTCGGCGCGTCGAATTTGGCGTTCATGGTCTTTGCCTTCCACCATTCATCGATGATCCAATTAATGTGCGGATCCCATTTGACGATGGTGGAGGCGACGATCGACTTCGGCGCCACTTTCGACATGTCCACATAATTGCCGAAGCAGCCTATGCCGCGCTCCTCGCAAACCTCGAAGGCGCCCGACATCTGGTAGATCATGTCCGCGCCGGCGGCGATCTGCGCCGAGGTCGCCTCGTTCGATTTAGCCGGATCGAACCAGGACTGGATGAAGGTGATCTTCTGTTTCACCTTTGGGTTCGCTTCCTTGGCGCCGGTGAAGAAGGCATTGATCTGATCGTTGGTATCTTCGGCCGGGAAGGTGGAGATGGCGCCGATGACATTCGACTTCGTGAGTTTGCCGGCCAGTTGCCCCATCACGTAGGCAGGCTCGTGCGCGTGGACGAATATCCAATAGGCATTGCCGCCGAGTCCGCGATTGCCCGAACCGCTCATGACGAACATCGTATCGGGGAATTCGTCCTTCAGCTTCTCGATCGCATCTGCATAGGCGGTGTCGCCGAACAAGATGTCGTAGTCGCCGGTCTCAGCATAGGTGCGGAACACCTGCTCGGCATTGTCGTAAACGTTCTCGGTATAATTGACCTCGATGTCGAGGCCGTGGGGCTTGGCGGCGATGATCCGGTCCATGGGACTCACGAAGGATGATTCCCACGGTGCTTCCTTGCCCGCCGAAAGAATGCCGGCGATCCTGAGCTTGGTCGGCTCTTCGGCTTGTACGCGGCCGCCCCACAGCCACGTCGCGGCCACGAGCGAAACAGCGACAACAAGGTTTTTCAGCATGGTTCCCTCCCTTTTCTAGCGTTCCCAGTCATGAGGCCGGCTTAACGGATCGACCACCGTCAGGTTTATGCAATCGATCAGGCCGAGATCGGTTATCGCGAAATCGGGTATCGCGGTGATCTGCAGCACGAACATGTACATGAAAGGCCATGGCAGCCTACAGCCGAGCGCGCGCGCGGCGGCGTCGAGCTCCTGCTCTTTCTTCGCCATCTCTGGAGGATCAATGTCCGATACGATTCCGCCGATCGGCAGGGGCAGGAATGACACGATCCGACCGCCGTCCGCCACCGCCTGGCCGCCATTGTTCTCGATAATGTGGTTGATTGCCAACGACATGTCGTGGGGATTGGTGCCCACACAAACGATGTTGTTATCATCAGGCGCCGTCGAAGTGGCGAGTGCGCCGGAGCGCAGTCCGAAGCCTGAAGCGAACGCGACCGGCCGATGGGAAGTGCGGCCGTAGCGTTCGACGACGGTGAGATACTGCACGTCCTGTGATGGATCCGCGTCTATATAGCCGTCGCGGACCGGGAGCACGACATCACGTC
This sequence comes from Mesorhizobium sp. B2-1-3, assembly GCF_006442495.1. Taxonomy (NCBI): domain Bacteria; kingdom Pseudomonadati; phylum Pseudomonadota; class Alphaproteobacteria; order Hyphomicrobiales; family Phyllobacteriaceae; genus Mesorhizobium; species Mesorhizobium sp. B2-1-3. Next base: position 24,072 of record NZ_VFWL01000028.1, on the reverse strand, counting down.
GCGTGCGTACGAATATTCTCTCGGGCGTAACGGCGATCGCCAGCACGGCCGCCTTGTCGCCCGCTCCGGGCGCGCGCACCAATAGGTCTTTCTGTGAAACCGGCGCTACCTTGAATGTGTTGGTGACAACGGCGCTGCGGGCAGGCGGCGCAAGATCGTCCACGAGCTTGCCGTCGCGGGCGGCCAGCTTGCCCTTCGCGATGACACCTGAGACATGGAAATCCGCGATATCCTTGACCAGCAGGATATCGGCGGCGAGCCCGGGCGAGATCGAGCCGACCTTCTGGCCGATGCGCAGCGCCTCGGCGCCGTTGATGGTCGCCATCTGGATGGCGGTGAGCGGCGGAACTCCCATCGCGACCGCCATGCGGATCATGTTGTCGAGGTGGCCGCGGGCCAGGATATCCGAGGCGACCACGTCATCGGTGCAGAAGCTGACCCGGCTCGTCGCGGCTATTCCCATCTCGGTGACCATCCGCAGGTTCTCTTCGAGAAAATGGGAGATCGAAGATTCGCGAATGACGACATGCATGCCTTTGCGCAGCTTCTCCAGCATCTCGTCCGCCGTGTAGCTCTCGTGGTCGGAGCGCACTCCGGCCTGCAGGTAGCTGTTCAATCGATTGCCGCGACACATCGGCGAGCAGCCGAGAATCGGCAGACGGCTCTTTTCGGCGATCTCGACCGCCTGCAGAACGTGCTCATCCATCGTGTCGACGAACTCGCGCACCGTCTCCCATATGCCGATGCATTCCGGCCAGGAATGGGTGGCGCGGTGATCGTCCGGTCCGAAATAATAGCCGACGTTGGAGCGAGGCAGTGTGTAGGGCGTCTTGCATGGTGCGCCCCAGAAGATCTTGAGAGGGGTTGCCTTGGCCTCGTCGAGGAATTCGCGGGCGCCTTCCAGGCCGGACACCACGAGGATCTGGTCGAGGCCCGACACAATCGAAGTGGTGCCGAGCGGCACCACCGCCTTGGCGAAGCTAGTTACCGACATCTTGGAACATTCAACGTGGAGGTGGCCGTCTATCAGGCCAGGGCAGAGGAAATAACCAGTAGCATCGATCATCTCGGTCTCGGGGCCGCGGTACTCCGAGACGTCTCCGACAGCGACGATGCGATCCTTGTAGACGGCGACGTCGGCCGGATAGATCTCACCCGAAGCGACGTTGACTAGTGTGCCGCCGGTGACGATGAGAGTCGATTTATGCTCGGCGCGACCAGCACGGATGAATTCGCGTATGTCGGACAAATTCATCTCCGCTCGTGTGGCCTCGCTCGGGCTTGGGACCAAGCTTCTCTGCGCCAAAAATCCCACCTTGCGCGCTCTGATCCTGTCGTATTAGGGTCGTCCATGCAAATGGCAGTTTCCGGCTAGTTCTGGACGCACCGTTCAAATTCTTGGACGATCGATGGATTTTGAAGCGATCGATTATTTTATCAAAGTGGCGGAGGCGCAGTCGCTCTCGCACGCCGCGAAACTGTATGGACTGCCCAAGTCCAGCCTCAGTCACAAAGTGCGCGCGTTGGAGGATTCGCTCGGTGTCGCACTGTTTGTGCGCGACGGTCGGGAACTGCATTTGAGCGATGCCGGGGCCGAGTTCCTCGACCATGCGCAACGCATCAAGGAAAGTTGCGAAGGAGCCAAAGCGGCGATCGCCGAGGCGGGCCACGATATCGCCGGCACGCTGACGATCGGCTCGACCGGCGAGTTCGGCACTTCCTTCACCTCGGAACTGCTGTTCGCCTTCCGCCAACAGTATCCGCAGGTGAATGTCGACGTGATCTTCCTTTCGCTCGGCTATTTCCTGGCGCCCGAAAAGCACCAGCCTTTCGACGGCATATTCCACTGGGGCGAGCCGGCGAACTCAGACTACATCGCTCGCAAGCTCGGGGAGGCTTCCTTCTGTCTCTACGCCAGCCCGCGCTACATTGAGCAATTCGGGGAACCGTCGACGCCCGCAGACTTGGCGGGCCATGGGGCCGTCGCCTTCCGCCGCCCGAGCGGCGTGCAATCCTGGCATCTCGAGCGCGGCGCGGAAACGGTCGACTTCATGCCGACCGCGCAGTGCATGGCGAACGACTACTGGATGCTGAAATACTTCGCCGTAGCCGGCGAGGGTATCGTCTATCTGCCAGCCTTCTTCACCGAGATCGAGTGCAAGAACGGCGATCTGGTGCCGGTGCTCCCGCAATGGCGCTCGCCACTGGTGCCAATCAATCTGCTCTACATGCGACGCCGGTATGTGTCGCGTAAGTTCGCCGTTTTCCTTGATTTCTGCCTGGACTATTACCGCCAGCGCGCCGCTTACAGTTCGCCAAGATATTGCGTCGAGGTCGTGCGGCCCTTTGCGGGCGCGCGCGCCGGGGGAGAAAACAACAGATGATCCAGAGCTGGTTCGAATGCGCGCCGCAGTTGGTTGATGTCGCGATGGGACGCACGCCGGCCGACATGGTGGTCCGGAACGTGCGCTGGGTGAATGTCCATTCGGGCGAGATCGTCCCCGCGACGGACATTGCCATCGCGGTCGGCCGCTTCGCCTTCGTCGGCCCGAATTCCGACCATGCCGTGGGCCCCGAGACGCAGATTATCGACGGAGAGGGCCGCTACGCGCTGCCGGGGCTGTGCGATGCGCATATGCATGTCGAGAGCGGCATGGTTACCGTTACCGAGTTCGCGCGTGCGGTCATCCCGCATGGCACCACCTCGATGTTCATCGACCCGCACGAGATCGCCAACGTCCTGGGCATGCCGGGCGTCAAGCTGATGCACGACGAGGCTGCCGGACTGCCGATCAATGTGTTCGTGCAAATGCCGAGCTGCGTGCCGAGCGCTCCGGGCCTCGAGAACGCGGGTGCCAGCCTCGGTCCCACCGACGTGCGTGAGGCGATGTCGTGGCCGAACATCGTCGGCCTCGGCGAGATGATGAACTTTCCTGGGGTGGTCGCCGGAAATGGCGACATGCTGGCCGAGATCGCTGCCACTCAGGCGGCAGGCAAGACGGTGGGCGGCCACTATGCCTCGAAGGATCTCGGTCTGCCCTTCCATGCCTATGTCGCCGCCGGTCCGTCCGACGATCACGAAGGCACCAGCCTGGCGGACTGCGTTGCGCGGGTGCGCCAGGGCATGCGCGCCATGTTACGGCTTGGCTCCGCCTGGTACGACGTCGCCGCGCAGATCAAGGCGCTGACCGAGCTCAGCCTGGACTCGCGCAATTTCGTGCTGTGTACCGACGACAGCCATTCCGGTACACTAGTCAATGACGGCCATATGAACCGCGTTGTGCGCCATGCCATCGCCCAGGGATTAAAGCCGATCACCGCGATTCAGATGGCCACCCTGAATACTGCTCAGCATTTCGGCATGGAGCGTGAGCTTGGCTCGATAACGCCCGGGCGGCGCGCCGACCTGGTTTTGACCTCCGATCTCACCGAACTCCCGGTCGAAACCGTCATCGCACGCGGCTGTGTGGTGTCGAACGACGGCAAGCTCGTCGCCGACATCACGCCCTACGACTATCCCGCCTCGACCAAGGACACGGTTCGCTTGGGCAAGAAGCTCTCAGCGGCGGACTTCGACATCGTGGCGCCCGAGGGTGCGAACCAGGTCATGGCGCGGGTCATCGGCGTGCTCGAGAACCAGGCACCGACCCGTGCCCTGGAGGCTTCGCTCGGCGTCTTGAATGGTATCGTTCAGATGGATCGGACCGGTGACGTCTGCCAGATCGCGCTGGTGGAACGGCATCACGGCACGGGAAAGGTCATCAACGCGTTCGTTTCCGGCTTCGGTTACGACAAACCATGCGCCATCGCCAGCACCGTCGCCCATGACAGTCATCACATGATCGTGGTGGGTACCGACAAGGACGACATGGCAGTGGCGGCGAATCGGCTGGGACAGGTCGGCGGCGGCGTCGTGCTGTTCAGCGAAGGACGCGAACTTGCACTTGTCAAGCTGCCGATCGCCGGACTGATGTCTGACCAGCGCGCCGAAATCGTGGCAGAAGAAGCCAATGGCCTGATCGCGGCGATGCTTGCCTGCGGATGCGCCCTCAATAATGCCTATATGCAGCACTCTCTGCTGGCGCTTGTCGTCATCCCGGAATTGCGCATCTCCGACATCGGACTGATCGATGTGTTGAAGTTCCAGCCGACCGAAGTGCTGGTCGCCACGACCGCATGAGGAGGCGGATTTAACCTGACATCACCTTCGTCCTGATCATTTTCGGGTCACTCCTCGTCTCTTCGGCATTCATCCAATAAATCATAGCCCTTCCTCCCGCGCATAGGCAGCAAGAAGGTCCGGAAAGTCATTTTCGGGTTTCGCTTTCAGCAGTGCACGTGTGGTGATTGCATCAATATGATGGTCCATCAAGGCAGCAGCCTTGTTCCGGTCGGCCGCGGCCAGGGCGGCAATGATCTCGTGATGCTCGGATACGGCACAGTCGGACGAATGCGGCCGTCCGTAGAGCGACAGGATGAGCGATGAACGCGAAACGAGTTCCGTGACATAGCGCAGCAACAGTTCGTTTCCGGTGAGCGAGGCAAGCAGCACATGAAATTCGCCGGCCAGCTGAATCGACGACGCGGCATTGTTGGCTTTGGCCATCTCTTCCGCGTCGACATGAGCTTCGAGCTGTTTGATCTTTTGCGGCGTCAGCTTGCCGATCAGCGTGTCGACCACCAGCGCTTCAAGCGCCCGCCGCACCTCGAATATATTGTGGCCTTCCTCCAGGCTCGGCTGCGCGACGCAGGCGCCCTTGTGCGGGCGCAATTCGACCAGGCCTTCGCCGTTCAGCCTTGCCAGCGCCTGCCTGACAATGGTGCGGCTGACGCCCAGCCGCTCGCCGATCGAATCCTCAGGCAGCTTTGTTCCCGCGGTCAGCGCCTGGTCGAGTATGACGCGCTTCAACGTGCGATAGACCGCGTCGGACTTGGATACGGCGGATTTCGGATTTTTATTGCGAATGTTGATTGTCATGACCGATCCTGAAATTCATATCCAAGCACACAAGAAGAAAAGCATCCGCAAAGCCGGAGTTTAGAGATGCAAACGGCCCGGCGTCGAGGGCCAATGCCGTCGGCTCGCGTGCCATCAAGGTTTATTCCAATCGTTGTGTGTCGTTTCTGGAGCCCTCATGCCATGAACATCCGATAGCTGGGAGGGAAAATCTCGGCGACCGTCGGATGTCGCCAGGTGCGTTGCGGATAACGCTGGACAAGCCGTTCGAACTGGGCCTGTGCGCGCTGGTGGGCTGCATCGAGATCGAAACCCGGAATGGTTCGGGCGCTCATCACGGTGCGCCCGTCAATGATGACCGTGTGCACATCGCGTCCGCTTGCGGACGTCGTCAGGCAGGCGATCGGATCGAGGACCTGTCCCAGATGGTTGCCGGACAGGTCGAACACGACGATGTCGGCGGCGGCTCCCGCCTGCAGACGTCCCAGGTCCGACCGGCCGAGCGCGTCGGCGCCGCCAATCGTTGCCGCGTCATAGAGATCGGCTGATTTCGGCGTCTCCAGATTGCCCGCCATGACGCGGCCGAGCATCAGGCCGACCTGCATGTTCTGCACCATGTCGGGTGGCCAGGTGTCCGTGCCCATGCCGATGCGCAGACCCTGGCCGCGAAGGCGGGCGAAATTGTCGAGCGCCGCGCCATGCCGCGCCATCACCAGCGGGCAATGCACCAATGTGGCACCCGAACCGGCGATGATTTCGAGATCATCGCCGTCGGCGTGGGTGCCATGCGGCAACAACGCTCTTTCGCTGAGAAAGCCGATGTCCTGGAGCCAGCGGGCGGATGTCGTGCCGAACCGGCGACGCACTGTCTCGATCTCGAATGAAGACTGGCAGCAATGCAGACGGACCGGCACGCCGAGGTCTCGCGCGGCATTGGCGGTCCTGCGCAACAGGTCGGCGGTCCAGAACTCGACACGGTCCGGTGCAAGCATGGTTCGCACCAATCCGCCGAAGCCCCCTTCGTGCTCCAGGCAAAAGGCAACGGCCCCGTCCAGACCCTCCGCGCCGCGCTCTTCGTCCACCTCGACGACGATGCCGCCATCCGCTTCGATGACGGAATGGCCGGCGCGAAAGGCAGGCCCGAGATAGACGCGAAGGCCCAACTCTGCGGCGCTTTCGGCGGCGGATGCGAATTCGTCCGATGTCTCGTTCCATGCACGATAAAACAGCGATGCGATCGGCAATGCAGTAGTGATGCCGTTGCGGATGAGTTGCGCGAAGGCATAGTGTTTTTGAAACGTCAGCTCCTCGCGCGCCAGCATTTCTACCGGCCCGGCTTCCACATAGTCGCGCGGCCAGACGCGGCCCTTCTTCCAGCCGGGTTGATGATCGAGGCCGAGCACGCCCGTATCCAGGTCCGAAAGCGCATCCAGATCGATGAAACCCGGGCCGATCAGCGCCCTGCCATGATCGATCCGCCGCTTTACAGGCCCGCCGTAGCGATGGCCGACGAAGACGATCCTGCCGTTCTCATGGACGACCTCGCCATTCTCCAGAAGGACATGGCGCCCGTCCCGGTGGCCGACAACCCATCGTGCGGTGAGCAGGACGGGTCCGTCGTCACGCTGGTTCGTCCGACGACTATGCGACATCGGGCAGATCTCCGGCCAGCGCACCGTCACGCACGAGCACGCGGCCGCCGCGGATGACCGTGCGCTTCCGTGGGGTCAGGGCCACGGCTTCCGCCAGGGTCCGCGCGCAAACCAGCACGACATCGCCGTGGCAACCGGGGGAAAGCCCATAATCCGTCAGGCCGATACCTTGCGCGCCGCCAAAGGTGCAAACGCGCGCCGTCTCTTCCAGATCGGCATCGTTGGTCATGCCGTTGCGCTGCGCAAGATATTTGGCCCGCTCCAGCATGTCGCCATTGCCCCATGGCTCCCAGGTGCCCTGGATGCCGTCGGAACCGGATGCCACGACGAGGCCGGACTGGCGCATCATGCGCAGCGGAACCGCCGGCGCGGATGGGCTGCCGACCGTCATGACGGCGATGTCTTCAGCCGCCAGCGCGTCGATCAACGTGTGCTGCCTATGCGTGTCCAGCATGCCGAGACAATAGGCATGGCTCACCATGACGCGGCCCTGAAGGGAGAGCGCCTTGGTCCGTTCGACGATCAGCTCAAGGCAGAAGGCGCCCAATTCTCCCGGTTCGTGCAGATGAATGTCGACCGGCTTGCCGTATCGATCCGCGAGCGCGAAGATTGCATCCAGGTGGCGAACCGGATCCCGCTCGATCGTTGCCGGGTCGATGCCGCCGACAATATCGGCCCCCGCCTTCAATGCGTCCTCCATCAGCGCCTGCGTGCCTTCGCGTCCCAGCATGCCGCTTTGCGGGAAGGCGACGACCTGCACGTCGACCAATCCCTTGAAGGCTTCGCGCGTTGCAACGACACCCTCGATGTTGGTAATGCCGATTTCCGTATCCACATCGACATGGCTGCGGATATGCGTCACGCCGAAAGCCAGCGTCTGCACGATCTGACGCGCCGATTGCCTGCGCGCATCGATGCCGAGTTCCCGCTTGGCCTTCCTGTCGGCCAGGATCCTGTCGTTGCGCGTGGGTCCCACACGGTTCTGAAACCAGTCCATGCCGACAAGCGTCTTATCGAGATGCGTGTGCGCCTCGACCAGGCCGGGCAGGGCAACCTGTCCAAGCCCGTCGATTTCATGCGCCGCTTTCCCGCTGGTTGCTTGCGCGAACCGACCGTCGCGAATGTAGAGGTCCGTGACAGCGCCGCCCAAGGGCCTGACATTGCGAATGAGAAGGTCTTCGGTCATCTGGGTCTCCCTGTTGCGCCCCGGAACTCGGCCTATGCCAGCCCGGCGCGTTCCATCATCAGATGGAAGGCTCCCTCGGCGCGATCCAGAATGGCGTCTTCATCGTGATCGACGAGGCGGCGTCCGCGCATGAGGACACGCCCGTCGACGATCGTCGTGTCAACATCCGCGCCGTTGGCGAAGCGTGCCAGCCGCTGCGCGGGGTGCGCCGGCGGCCACAGATGCGGCTGGCGCATGTTGACTAGGATGATGTCGGCGCGCTTGCCCGGTTCCAGCGAGCCGATTTCGTTCTCCATCGACAGGGCACGCGCGCCCTCGATGGTCGCCATCTCCAGCAATTGCATCGGCGGCAGGACCGCATCGTTCCTGAAGTGCCGGGCATGATAGCGGTGCGCCTGGAACATGTTGCGGAACATGTCGAAAGAGCGATCGGGCGCCGCCGCGTCGGTGCCGAGCGACACGGTGACACCCCTTTCCATCAGTTCCGTCGCCGGACAACGGCCCGAGACCGACATCAGAGCACTTGGATTATGCGCCACCTTGGCGTGGCTGCGTTTCAGCGCGGCGATGTCTGCCTCGGTCAGTTCGATGCAGTGCGCCAGCAGCGAATGCTCGTCGAACAGATCGAGCCGTTCCGCATTGGCGGCGATGGAACCGTCGCGATGGCCATCCTGGATGAACAGCACGTTTTTTGCGCGAGCAAGGTCGCGAGCATTGCGGGACAGATTGTATACCGTTTGTTCGTCAAGTTCGCGCCGAGTGAACACCGGGAGAGAGACCGCAATCCGCACGCGGCCATCGCGACCAGCCCAATCATCGATGATTTCCGCGCACACTGCCAACTGGGTTTCCGGCGAAATGGTGATTTCGACAGACGGAACGTATGCGTGGTCCCGATAGACATGGGACGAGGTCGGCCGGTTCGGCCCGACGGCGAGTATCTCGCGCACTCCCATTTCGGCGATGGCGGCAAGATGTGCCCGTGCTGCCCCCGGCGCCTCGGTGCGCATGATGTCCGGCCCGCCGCCAAACAGCAGGGCAGCGGTGGTCGTTCCGCATTTTATGCGCTCAAGGGCCGACAATGTGGCCTCGGCTGCCCAGAATTCCGTATCCGACGCCTCTGCATAGATACGCCCCGCGATAGTCATCCAGGCTTCGGAATCGTCTCCCAGGCCTTTGGTCAGCATGTGACCCGCATGCGCGTGCGTGTCGACGAGACCCGGCATGACAACCATTCCCGAAGCATCGATGCGCGCCACCTTCTGATCTGTGGCGGGGGCCGCGCCGTCGCTGGCGGTGACGATCCGGCCATCCTCCACCAGGACATGACCCCTCGAGAAAATCCGGCGCCCCGCATCCATGGTGACGATGACACCGTTTTCTATCAGCAAGGCCTGGGTCATTCGGAATCCCTTTTCGGAACGGTCACTTGAGCGGTTTTGCACATGAGAAACGAAATCGAACATGCCTGCCTTGATATTGTGCACAATGTGTGTACGATATCAATGGGGATAAATGGTATCCAATGTATCTGAAATTTCGTATACAAGTGGGAGAAGAAAATGAGAAAATGCGTTAGGGTCCTGCTCGCCGGACTTGCGATGGTGATGTCGGTGACAGCGCCTTCGCTTGCACAGACACTGCGCTGGTCATCGGCCGGCGACGTCATTTCGTACGATCCGAATGCCCAGGTCGACAGTTTTACCCAGAGCGTCCAGAACATGGTGTTCGACGGGCTGGTGCGCCGCAACAAGGAAATGGCTATCGAGCCTGCGCTTGCGACCTCCTGGGAGATCGTCTCGCCGACGCGCTGGCGCTTCAAGCTGCGGCAGGGCGTCAAGTTCCACGAAGGTCAACCCTTCAATGCCGACGATGTCGTCGCCACCATCCAACGTCAGATCGATCCCGGCGCGCGCAACCGAGAAAACCTCTCCGCCGTAACCGGCGTCGAGAAGGTCGACGACTACACGGTCGACCTGATCCTGCGCGGACCCTATCCGCTGCTCCTGAACGATCTCGTCGCCATCTACATGATGAGCAAGCCATGGATGGAGGAGCACAATGCCCTCAAGCCCGGCAATGCCTCAACGGGGGTCGTCACCTACGCCAGCAATCATGCCAATGGCACCGGCGCGTTCAAGCTGGTCAGCTACGAGCCGGACTCGCGCTCGGTCTTCGCCGTCAACAAGGAATGGTGGGACAAGCCGCAGCACAATCTGACGGGGGTGGAATTCCGCCCGATCGCTTCGAACGCCACGCGCGTCGCGGCGCTGCTTTCGGGCGAACTCGACATGATCGCGCCGGTCCCGTTGCAGGACATCGACCGGGTCGCCAACACCGCCGGCCTGAAGGTTGTCGAGAACCCGTCGCTGCGCGAGATCTTTCTCGGCTTCAGCTTCCGGCCGGAGCTTCATGCAGCGCCCGGCAAGCCCAATCCGCTGCTGAACGTGAAAGTGCGCCAGGCGCTTTGGCACGCGGTCGACCTGAACACGATCCAGAAGCGTTTGATGCGCGGAAAGTCGCGCACCTCCGGCACACTGGTCGCGCCACAGGTCACCGGCTACGATCAGTCGATCGACGTAGCGCTGGACTATGATGTCGCGAAGGCGAAATCCATGCTGGCGGAAGCCGGCTATCCCGACGGCTTCAAGGTTGGACTGGCCTGTTCCAACGACCGCTACATCGCCGACGAACAGATCTGCCTGGCAATCGCGTCGATGTGGGCCAAGATCGGCGTCGAGGCCGACGTGCACGTCGAAAGCAAGACGACCTATTTCCCTCGAATGGATAAGGGCGATCTCGATATCTATATGCTCGGATGGGCCTCGCTACCGCCGATGGATGGCTACAGCGTGCTGCAAGCCTTGCTGGCGACCAATGACGGCAATTATGGCGGCAGCAACCCCAACGGGCTTTCCAACGCCAAGATCGACGAATTGGCCCGTTCGGCATCGACCGAACTCGACGAGGCCAAGCGGGTGGATATGCTGAAGGCGGCCTTCAAGATCACGCATGATGAGGCCCTCTATCTGCCGCTGCACCAGCAGCCGGTCGCCTGGGCGATGAGCGACAAGGTCGACATGCCGCAATTCCCCGACGAGTATGTGCGTCCCTGGTTCGCGCATATGAACTAGGAAAATACGCCGGTAAGGCGTGCCCGCGCTTGCGAGGGAGCTTTCGCGGACACGCCTGACTCGGTTGGAGCGCCTGCTATCCGTGGTGGATCGCGAGCTGCTCCAGCGGTGGCGCAAGCCCCGCCTGTCTCGATCCGCGCTTCTTGAAAGGTTTTTCCTGATGATCCGGATTCTATCGGTGCGGCTGTTGCAGGCCATCCTCGTGATGGTTGCCGTAACCGCCATCGCCTTCATCATGTTCCGTTTCGTCGGCGATCCGGTCGCCACGATGGTGCGCGAAGGCGCGAGCCAGGCTGAGAAGGATGCCTTGCGCGTCGCTCTCGGACTCGACAGGCCACTTTTCGTACAGTTCCTCGAATTCGTCGGGCGCGCGCTTCATGGCGACCTCGGCACCAGCTTTCGCTACCAGGAGCCTGTCGTCAGCCTGCTGTTGACCAGGCTTCCCGCAACGCTGGAACTGGTCGTGGTCGCGACCCTCCTGTCGCTGTTCATCGGCATCCCGACGGGGGTTCTCTGCGCCCTGAAGCCGAACGGCTTTCTGTCGCGGCTGATCCAGTCGCTGACCCTCGTCGGGATATCCATGCCGACATTCGTCACCGGCCTGCTGCTCATCCTGATCTTCGCCGTCAGTCTGCGCTGGCTGCCGTCCTCGGGGCGTGGCGAGCTTGTCGATCTCGGCTTCTGGAAGACAGGCTTCCTGACGGCCTCCGGCCTCAAATCGCTGATCCTGCCTTCGATCACACTGGCGCTGTTCCAGTTGACGCTGATCATGCGCCTCGTGCGCTCCGAGATGATCGACGTGCTCTCTTCGGACTATGTCCGCTTCGCCTTCGCGCGCGGTCTGCCCCGCCGCTACATCTACGGCCGTCTGGCGCTGCGCAATGCCTTGATGCCGGTCGTGACCGTCACCGGGCTGCAGATCGGACAACTCATCGCCTTCGCCATTGTCACCGAAACCGTCTTTCAGTGGCCGGGCATGGGGCTGCTTTTCACCAACGCCGTCGGCTATCCGGACATCCCCGTCCTCGCGGCCTATCTGCTGTTCGTCGGCTTCCTGTTCGTCGTGATCAACATGGTCGTCGACATGCTCTACGCATTGATCGATCCGCGGCTGAGGACAAAATGATGGCAACGCAGGTATCTCTGTCGCGCAGGCTTCCTCCCATCTCGGTCATGATCGCTGGCTTGATCCTGGTGACCATGCTGGTGCTGGTGATCTTCGCTCCGTTGATTGCACCCATCGATCCGCGCGATGTCTCCTCATATTCGCTGATCGACATGGAAATCCCGCCCGTGTTCATGGACGGTGGCGATCCGCGCTTCCTGCTGGGCACCGACAATCAGGGACGCGATCTGGTCTCGGTCATCCTCTTCGGCCTGCGCATATCGATGCTGATCGGCGCCGGGGCGGTATTGTTGGCCGCTGCCATAGGCGTCACGCTGGGATCGATAGCCGGCTATTTCGGCGGTATCATCGACAGCATCGTGATGCGGATCGCCGATGTTCTGGTGAGCTTTCCGACGATCCTCGTCGCGCTTCTGATCAGCGGCATAGCCCGCGCGCAATTGAGCGCCGATACGGTCTCGAGCTGGGCCCCGGTCATCCTGATCTTCGCGATCGCCGTCAACGAATGGGTGCAATATGCCCGCACCGTGCGGGCCTCCAGCATGGTGGAAATCTCCCGCGACTATGTACGGGCCGCCAAGGTCATCGGTCTTCCGTCCCGCCGCATCATGATGCGGCACATCCTGCCCAACGTGATGAGCTCCGTCATGGTGATCGCCACCATCAATCTGGCGGGCGCGATCCTGACCGAGGCGACCCTCTCGTTCCTCGGCGCCGGCATGCCGGCCACTTATCCCTCGCTCGGCACGCTGATCCGCATCGGCAACGAGTTCCTGTTCTCGGGCCTGTGGTGGATCGCCGTTATGCCCGCCGTCGTGCTGGTCGTCCTGGTTCTGGCAGTCAACATAATCGGCGATTACCTGCGCGATCGCTTCAACCCCAAACTGATGGCGAACTGATGGAAAACACAACGCCACACGCACTCGATATCAGGAACCTGCGGGTCGAATATCCGCTTGCCAACGGCAGCATTCTCGCTGCCGTCGATGACATCGACCTGACGATCCGGCCCGGCGAGATACATGCACTGGTGGGAGAATCCGGTGCGGGAAAAACCACCGTCGGCAATGCGCTGATGGGCTTGTTGCAGGCTCCCGGCAGGATTGCTTCCGGCACCATCACCATAGCGGGCAAGCCGATCGACATCCGAACCGGTCGCACCAAGGGGATCATTCCAGGCCGTGACGTCGGCGCGATCTTTCAGGATCCCATGACAAGCCTGAACCCGCTTTTCACCGTGGAAAGCCAGTTGTGCGAAGGCATGCTGGCGCATCTGAAGATCGGGCGCCGCGAAGCCAGGGCCCGCGCGCTCGAATTGATGAGAGCCGTCGGCATTCCCGAGCCGGAACGCCGGCTGGGCAACTATCCGCATCAATTGTCGGGCGGCCAACGCCAGCGTGTCGTCATCGCCACCGCACTTGCCTGCGACCCAAGGCTGATCGTCGCCGACGAGCCGACGACGGCGCTCGACGTGTCGGTGCAAGCGCAAATCCTCAAGTTGATCCGCGAACTTGCCGATGATCGCCGCGTCGGCGTCCTGCTGGTTACCCACAATATGGGCGTGGTTGCGGAAATTGCCGACCGGGTCACGATCATGCAGAACGGTTGCGTGGTCGAGAGTGGATTGACACGCGATGTGCTGACGGCGCCCAAGGCGCCTTACGCGCGCACGCTGATCGCCGCCGTTCCGCCGATCGACATTCGCCTTGACCGTCTGCCGGTCCCAAGCGAGGAAACGAAGACGACACTGGAGGCGCGCGAAGCCGTGCGCTCCAAGAACACCGGCACCGCTGCGGGGAGCAACGGCGAAGCCGCGCTGACTGTACGCAATCTTTGCGTGGAATACGGCCAGCGCTCGTTCATCCCGGGCCGCAAGGCATCGGTCTTCAAGGCCGTGAAGGACGTCTCCTTCGAGGTGCGCCGCGGCGAAATCTTCGGGCTTGTCGGCGAGTCCGGTTGCGGCAAGACCACGGTCGCCAACACCATTGCCGGTCTCGTGACGCAGAGTTCGGGAACCATAGAGTTTCAGGGCACGGCATTGGCCGCCCGTCGCGACAAGACCGTGCGCCAGTCACTCCAGATGGTGTTCCAGGACCCGTATTCGGCCCTCAATCCAAGGCTGCGGATCAATTCGGCGATCGCGGAGCCAATCCTGTTCTACAAGCTTGCCTCCAGCGCGGCGGAAGCGCGGCTGGACGCCGAGACATTGCTCGAGGCGGTGGGCCTGCCGGCGCAGGCCGGCTCTCGGTTCGCCCATGCCTTTTCAGGCGGCCAGCGCCAGCGCATCGCGATTGCGAGGGCGCTCGGCCCCCGGCCATCGCTGCTGATCTGCGACGAGCCGACCTCGGCGCTCGACGTGTCGGTGCAGGCGCAAATTCTCAACCTGTTGAAGGACCTACGAGATCTTGCCGGGCTGTCGATGCTGTTCATCAGCCACGACCTCGCGGTGATACGGCAGATGTGCGACCGGGTCGCCGTGATGAAAGGCGGCGAGATCGTCGAACTCGCGGATACCGAAACATTGTTCTCCGCGCCCACTCACGAATACACGCGCGAACTCCTGCGCCTCGCGCCTTCGCTCGACCGCATCCTTTGCAGCGAAAAAAGAGAAGCGAGCCTGTGATGGCAGACATTCTGATCAGAAACGGCACCGTCATTGCTGTCGATCCCGATCGGCGGATCATTCCCGATGGCGCCGTAGCCATCGAGGGAGACCGCATCGTGGCCGTCGGCGCTTCGCAAGACGTGGCGCGGGACCATCCGGCGCGCGAGACGATCGACGCCCGCGGCATGGCCGTCATGCCAGGCTTCGTCGACAGCCACGCCCATGCCGGGCACGGGCTGATCAAGACGATGGGCGGCGGCCGCAGCGACCTCTGGTACAGGGCATGCCAAGGTGCCTATACGGTGGGTTCGACGCCGGAATTCTGGCATGCGGAGGCGCAGCTTGCCGCGCTGGAACGCCTGCGTTTCGGCGTGACGACCGGCGTGTCCTTGCTGGGCGGCGGCGATTCGGTCATGCGCACCGACGATCCGGCCTATGGCAACGCCCATATGGAAGGCGTGCTTGGCATCGGCACGCGCTCAGTGGTCGCCGTCGGCACCACGCGCCCGCCGCACCCCCTGACTTATGCACGTTGGAAGGGCGCCAGCCGTACCGATTATCCGGTGTCGTTCGACCAGCAGCTTGCCACCTCGCAAAAGCTGGCCGACCGCTGGCACGGCACCCACGAGGATCGTCTGCATCTCGCCCTGCTGACGCCGACCGTGCATCAGGAACATCTTGATGGTCCCGGGGCAGGGGACGCCATCGCGCAATCGCGCAAGGTCAGGCAGATCGCCGAACAGCGCGGCCTGATCTTCACCCAGGATGGTCATACCAAGGGCAGCGTGAAGATCGCCGGGGAGATCGGCATTCTGGGGCCGCGCACACTGCTGTCGCATGCGACCGCCCTGACTGACGAAGAAATAGCGATCTGCGCCGAAACCGGCACGAGCATCGTGCACAATCCGAGCGCCGTGGCCGCCATTCTCGCGCGCTGCCCGGTCACGGAACTTCTCGACGCTGGCGTCGTGGTGGCCATCGGCTCCGATGCGACCGCGCCGGACCGCTCCGCGGACATGTTCCGTCACATGCAGCAATGCATGCACTATCATCGCACTCATTTCCACGATCCGAGCTGGCTTCCGCCGGGCAAGGCCCTGGAGATGTGCACCATCGACGGTGCGCGTGTCCTGGGCCTCGACCATCAGGTCGGATCGCTGGAGCCCGGCAAGAAGGCCGACGTCATTCTTGTCGACCTGCGGCGCCCGCATCTCTACCCGGCCAACATGCCGGAATTCCGTGTCACCTATTTTGCCAACGGCAACGACGTCCACACCGTGCTGGTCGGCGGACGCGTGCTGTTGCGCGACCGCAAGCCGGTTCATGTCGATCAGGATGCCGTGCTCGATGCTGCGCAACGGGAGACGGAACTGATGATTGAGCGGCTGGGCTTGCGCGATCTGCTCAGGACCCCGGACCGGTTCTGGCGGCACAGCCGCGACACGGATCTGATCGAATAGGCTTCAATATCGAGACAGGCCACCGGTGATGCGGAACGGCAGCGATGCACGTTCGGCCGGGCGGCGGCTTCAGGAATTTTTCCCATGGTACGCATCGGCATCATCAATCCCAATTCGTCCGCGTCGATGACGGGATCCATCGCCGTCGCGGCGCGGCGAACCGCGCAGGCGGGCACCGAAATCATCGCCATGCAGAACGACAGCGGCCCGGCTTCTATCGAAGGCGCGATCGATGGCGCGAAGGCGGTCCCAGGTCTTCTCGACCGTATCGAAGGGGCCGAGCGCAGTGACGCCGTGGACGCCTATATCATCGCCTGCTTCGACGATACCGGACTCGACGCCGCGCGGATGCTGACGCGCAAGCCGGTCATCGGCATAGGCGAGGCTGCCGCCCGTGTCGCCAGCATCGTGGCGAGGCGCTTCACGGTGATTACCACCTTGCCGGTTTCCGTTCCCATTCTCGAGGACAATCTGGTTCGCTACGGCCTTTCGCCATTCGCCACCGTGCGGGCGAGCGGCATTCCCGTCCTGGCGCTGGAAGCTAATGGCGAGGCGGCCTTGTCGATCATCAGCGAAGAAATCCAGGAGGCGCTGCGGGTCGATCGCGCCGACGCCATCGTGCTTGGCTGCGCCGGTATGTCGGATATGGCGCGGCGACTGGCCAGCCTTCACGGTGTCCCGGTCGTCGAAGGGGTGTCGGCGGCTGTCAGGCTCGCGGAATTGCTCGTCGGCCTGGAACTTCATCCCAGGCAGGATGCTTTCGCCACCTCTCGGCGGAGCATGACGGCTTCGCTCGCCGCAGCAACCCGCTCGGCTTCCACGCACAGCGTGTCGGGGGGCTGATGCCGATGGTCAAGCGCAGACTTTTGCTGGGCGTCATCGTCGCCTGCATTCCATTGATAGCGTTGGGGCAGAACATGAATGAGACAAGGCTTCACTCGGCTGCGGCAAATGACGATGTCTCCATGATCAAGATGCTTGTTTCCGAGGGGGCCCGGATCGACGCGCGCGACGAGAACGGCCGCACGGCTCTTCTCGTCGCGACCCACGGCAACAAGGTCAGCGCTGCCAGGACTCTCATCGAGGCTGGCGCGGACGTCAACGCCAAGGACGATATCCAGGATAGTCCATATCTCTACGCCGGCGCACGCGGGCATCTCGAAATCCTGAAGATGACGCTTGCGCACGGCGCCGACCTCAAGAGCACCAATCGCTATGGCGGCACCGCGCTCATTCCGGCCGCCGAACGCGGACATGTCGAGACCGTCGGCGCGCTGATCGATGCCGGTATTGATGTCGATCACGTCAACAAGCTCGGCTGGACCGCGTTGCTGGAGGCCATCATCCTCGGCGATGGCGGGCAGCGTCATGTCGAGATCGTGAGGCGGCTGATCGAGGCCGGCGCCAACGTCAATCTCGCCGACAAGGACGGGGCGACACCGCTGCGGCACGCGCGCAGGAACGGCTATGCGCAGATGATAACCCTGCTGGTGCAAGCGGGCGCCAGATGAACAGCGCGAAAATGTCGATGACCGCGCAACCTGCAACCGACAGGCAATGGACCCTGCTTGCCCTCGTCGTGCTAATCGGGATCAACCTGCGTCCCTTCCTGACGGCCCCGGGACCGATATTGGCTGATATCGTGGCCGACACCGGGATGGGCTATGGCAGCCTGGCCATGCTGACGCTGTTGCCGATGCTGCTGATGGGCCTCGGTGCGTTCGTTGCACCGGGCATCCAGGCGGCCGTCGGAACGCGCCGGGGCCTGCTCGCGGCGCTAATGGTGCTGACAGCGGGCTCGCTGCTCAGGCTTGTCGTGCCCGGCGGCCTGTCGTTGATCCTGACGGCGGCACTTTGCGGGGCGGGGGTGGCCTTCATCCAGGCCGCGTTTCCGGGGATCATCAAGGCAAAGTTCCCGACCAGCACACCCGCCGTGACCGGCCTCTATTCCTGCATGATCATGGGCGGTGGGGCGCTTGGCGCACGTCTGGCGCCCCTGCTCGTCAACAACGGATACGACTGGCGGGCAGCCCTTGCCTGGCTCGCGGCTCCCGCCGCCATCGCGCTGTGCGCCGCATTCCGCGTCCTGTCCGACGCCAAGGCTTCAAGACCCGATCGCGCCTTGACCGGTTTTCTGCTTCGCCGTCCACGGACCTGGGTCCTGATGGCGGCCTTCGGCCTGGTCAACTCCGGTTATTCCTCTATGGTCGCCTGGCTTGCGCCCTACTACCAGGCGCAAGGATGGAGCAGTGCCGCCAGCGGCAATCTTGTGGCCGTGATGGCCATTTGCCAGGCGGCTTCGGCCCTGGTGCTGCCTGTCCTGGCGCGCCGGGGCATCGACCGCCGTCCCTGGCTCTGGCTGACCCTGCTGCTGCAGGCTGCGGGCTTTGCCGGACTTGCGGTTTTTCCCGCACTGTCGCCCGTTCTGTGGGTGGGGATATGCGGGGCCGGTCTTGGCGGAAGCTTCTCGCTTGCAATCGTCACGGCGCTCGATCATCTGCCGCGCCCGGAGCAGGCGGGCGCGCTGGCTGCGCTGATGCAGGGCGGCGGTTTTCTGATCGCCGCGCTTGGTCCATTCGCCACCGCGCTCCTGCATGGCTGGAGCGGGAGCTTCAGCAGCGGATGGATCATGCATCTCGGCTGCGTGACCGTCACAGCGTTTCTCTATCTGCACTTCAACCCAAAACGGTACGCCGACGTCATGAGGGGCTCGGAACAAGAGCAGTGCGAAATGGTAGTTTAACGAAGCGGAATGCAAGTTCTGAACTCAATGACGACGTACGTCTCCGCGGGGTGAGTAGCAGGCGCTTGCGCCGCATCTCGGCCGTGGAGATCGGCTCTGCCGGATCATCGGGGCCGGGCTGGCGCAGACGACGATATACCTCCTGCAGCTCATCGTCGCCGGCTATGCGCTGTCCAAGCGCCCGCCGGTCGCGCGCTCTGTACTTCCCCTCCTCGGCCGACAGTTCTCCATCCGCCAAATCGCAATTGGGGTTGCAGGCGCCCAGACAACAGCCGGGCCGATAAAGTCACACGCCATCGTTGCGAAACTACACAAACATCATCACGATGATCGCTCCGATAACTATCAGGACAAGCCCACCGATAAGCATCGGCAGCAGAGTGTTGTCCGGGTCGATATCAGAATCAATGTCCTTTGTGACCTGTTGATCATTCTTCTTTGGTTCAGCCATGGCCCATCTCACATCCGAGCAAAAACAGCGCGCGTCGAAGCCGCGCAACATTATACGGTCTTGCGTGTCGCCCCGGTGCGAACGGGTGGTATCTGACCGCCGAGGAAGTCTTCGGGCATCAGTGTGATGTCGGCGAGCGTGTAGCGGTCAAGGACGTTCAGGAAGGAGGCTGTCGCTTCGTCAAACATGCCTGAAAGCTTGCAGGAGGCGGTTAGCACACATCGGTTTCCGGTCGCGAAACATTCGACCAGCGCGAAATCCGGCTCGGTTAACCGCACGACATCGCCAATCCGGATCATCTCAGGCCGGCGCCCGAGAATGAGACCACCGGAACGGCCGCGGATTGCCTTCATATAGCCGCCACGGGTCAGGGTGTTGGCGACCTTGTTCAGATGCGTCTTCGACACGTTGAAGGTGCGGGCAACCTCCTCGATCGTTATAAGCCGGCTACCGGCGGCGGCAGTGTACATCAGCATCCGCAATGCATAATCCGAAAAGCTGGTCAGCCGCATGAATCACGGCTCCCTGTCGATCGCTGTGCATTGTAGGAACCACTCACAAACCGGTCGTGCATCACAAGTCTCTCTCGACGATAGGTTCGATGCCGATCGTGGTCTCGCCGCGGTTGAAGGCGATCGCGAGACGGAAACTGTGAGCAATTCGCAGCGCGCGATCCATAAAAAGCGTCGCCACCTCGGCCGGGCAAATGCGACGCACCGTTGTCCGAAACAATATTAGCCAGCGACGGAAATGCGCCGCGCCGAGGCCAGCTATGACCAGGTGCGGCGGCAGTGGCCTGCCGTCGTATCGGGATGTCCGAAGTAGAGTAGCGGACCAGAAGTCACACATCTTCGCCAGATGCTGCGGCCATTTATCTGGCTCGATCCGATCGTGGAAAATGGGACCGAGAAGGTCATCACGGCGAATTTCGTCATAAAACCCGTGGACTACACCGCGGATCATTGCCTCGTCGAGTATGTTGGGCAATGGCACGCCGTCGACCACGATTGTTCTCTTGCTTCGACCGTTCGCGGTCATTCCGAAGCTCCTGTTTTCTCCGACGCAAGCTGGCTGAAGCCTTGGTTCGCTCTTCGATGTGATCCTCTATATAAGATATATTATCAATCTATCTTATTGCGTGGCAAGACGCCGTGATGCCGCACCAGAAATGGGTCCGTCCGACCAAGCGGCGAATGACGAGCCCTGAATCCTAGGCATTTCCGAACTGCCTGGACATCACCCCAGGCCCGAGGCCGGAAGTATCTAAATTGGCGGGGAATTCCCGATGTGGCTCAGTTTCGAGAGTCGCCAGCGCCTCATCAGATGACCGTGCCAGCCGGAGTCGCTCCCGAACCTGAAGTGTGATCTACGACAACGGCAAATCCTTCACGACGGAAATCCTGGCGTCCTCAATTCGCACTCCACTCCATGTCAAACAGGCGGCGATCGCAGGCGCGGATGTCGCGACCGTACCACCAGCGATACTCAGAAACCTCGCCAGACATCCACTCACCGACAAGGGCCTCAAGTCGTTTCTTGCCGACTGGGGAAAGACTGGGCAGGCGATCTTGTAGTTGTGCGCAGTGGAATCGCGGAGGGAAAGCCATCATGAAAACTGCACTCAACTATCGATTAAATTCGTTTGCATGATGTCCGCGAGAGCGGGAGACTGCGGTCTGAGCCACTCAGCCCAGTACATGACGCAGTCGGAATGTCGGCGCGGATAATGCTGAGAATCTGAAGGCGCACTAGCCAGGCAGAAGGTACCCCGAAGCAGTGTGCCGCTTCGCCGCACGAGCGGTTTTGACACGGATCGCCAAGGACGAGAATATGGCTGAAGCTGATACCAAATCAAACGGACCGGATCTGGTCCAGGGGATCGCGCTGTCCGACCTTCCCGATGGCGGAAAGCTTGTCGGCCATTGCGGCGACGAGCAGGTGTTGCTGGTGCGCCGCGGGGCCGAGATCTTCGCCATCGGCGCGACATGCACACATTACGGCGGGCCGCTCGGTGACGGTCTTGTGGTGTCGGATTCCATTCGATGTCCGTGGCACCACGCTTGCTTCGATCTGCGCACAGGCGAAGCCTTGCGAGCGCCTGCCTTCAATCCACTCGCTTGCTGGTCGGTGGAACAGCGCGATGGGCGGATATTCGTGGGCGAGAAACTCAAACGGACGGCGCCGAAGCCGCGCGGCGGAAGCGCGGGCGGGGTCCCCGAGAAAGTCGTCATTGTCGGCGGCGGCGCGGCCGGTTTCGCGGCGGCCGAAATGCTGCGGCGAGAGCAGTACCAGGGCAGCATCGTCATGATCAGCGACGACCATGCGCCGCCCGTCGACCGGCCGAATCTCTCCAAGGACTACCTCGCAGGGAAAGCTCCGGAGGATTGGATTCCGCTGCGCGGCCAGAAATTCTATTCAAAAAACAACATCGACCTGCGTCTCGATACGAAGGCCGTCGATATCGACCTGCGTTCTCGCGAGGTCATTCTGGCTGACGGAAGCAGGATTCCTTACGATAGACTGCTACTTGCCACGGGGGCCGAACCGGTGCGCCTCTCCATCCCCGGCGCGGATCAGCCACATGTTCACACGCTGCGCTCGCTTGCAGATTGCAAGGTGATCATCGAGCGAGCCACGACTGCGCGCCGCGCCATCGTGCTTGGCGCCAGTTTCATTGGCTTGGAAGTTGCCGCAGCGCTGCGCGCGCGCAATATCGACGTTCATGTCGTGGCGCCGGATAAACGACCCATGGAACGGGCCCTCGGTCCGCAAATGGGTGACTTCATCCGCGCACTCCATGAGGAGCATGGAGTCGTGTTCCATCTCGAGGACACCGCGAGCAGCATCGACGGCAACAAAGTGAAACTAAGCAGTGGCAACATGTTGACGGCGGATTTCGTCGTCGCCGGCGTCGGCGTGCGTCCGCGGACCGGGCTTGCCGAAAGGGCGGGGCTCACTCTTGACCGCGGCGTCGCCGTAAATGCCTTTCTGGAGACGAGCGCACCGGACATATTCGCGGCCGGCGACATTGCGCGGTGGCCGGATCCTCACACTGGCGAGAACATTCGGGTCGAGCATTGGGTGGTTGCAGAGAGGCAGGGGCAAACCGCGGCCCTGAACATCCTCGGCCATCGCGAGAAATTCGCGGCCGTGCCGTTCTTCTGGAGCCAGCACTACGACGTTCCCATCAACTATGTCGGCCATGCCGGGCAATGGGACGAGATTGCTGTCGATGGAGACATCGGTGCCAGGGACTGCCTGCTGCGCTTCAAGCGCGAAGGGCGCACGCTGGCTGTCGCTTCGATCTTCCGTGACATCGAAAGTCTAGGGGCGGAGATGGAAATGGAGCGCCAAATGGCAAGGTAGCAAGCGCTCTTGGGCACCGCGATCCGTAGAGAGCGCAACCCGGATGGCGCAGCGGTGCGTCGCTGTGACTGAAAGGAGTTCGACTTATGTCCACAGTGCAACAGGAACCGAGCACCACCAACGGATTGGACGCGGTTCATTCAAAGATCGTCAAGTTCGCTACCGGTGTGGCCAGGGAAGCGTCCGATGAGGCGCCGACCTCGGTCGAAATCTTTTCGGACAGGGGCCGCTGGTACTGCAGGGTCCGTCGCGGCGATGAAAAGACTCGGCCAATGGGTCCCTATTCCAAACAACAGGCTGAGCGGATCCAAGAGGCTCGGAGACTGTTGATTGCCAAAAGAGGCACCGCTCGGATCATGTTCGAGTAGGGAGGACATTCACAATCACGTCGGCCGGCGTACTTCTCACCACAACCATCGTTCATCATCGACTTTTTTGAAACTGTGCAGGTAGACCTCCGGCTTTGAGGGTTGTCGCGTTGTGAAGCCGCGTTGCGCGGCAGGGTGTCTGTTGACGTTTTCCCCTTGGCCAAGCCGGCATCGTCGCAGCGTCGCCAGAGGGCGCCTCTTCTGGCAATTTTCATCGTTCCACCCACCTGGTAGCCTGATCCTCCAGGCAGGACGGCCTGTCTTCGTCGCCTCGACCAACCAGGAAATTTCCGCAACAAGGTTCTTGTCGGATGGAAGGATACGCGTGAAGCCAAGCGTGCGATTACCGATGCCGTGCCCCTTTTTCAAATGGCTCAGGAGGTTGGTATAATCACGATCGAGGATGCCGCGACCGATGAAACCTGGAATAGCCTGAACGATGCGTCGCCTTCCATTCGAGCCACGGCGTAAGGGCGAAGGCTGACGTGTCTCCGGAAAGATCTGATGGTGGATCAATCGCTGATATGGCCGATGCGATGCATGCGGATCTGACCATATCCGGCGCCTGAGGCTACAGCAGGTTCAGGGAGTGGATCTTTGGCGGTGCTACCCGCTCGCGGCTTGAGAATGATCGACTGAACCGGTCATGCCGATTTGATCGTGATACACAAATCGTGGATGCACATTGTCAAAAGCTGAAATTCCGCGCGGCTCGAGCGCTCCGGGTTGACCTGACAAGGCTGTCAGGCAGGCATCGGATGAGCATGCACTCGTTACTCGCCTTCCGTGGCGATCAACATCCAATTGCGCTTTGTTGACGGGGTGTCACAGGCGAACGTCCACGTATCGATCACCTCAACGATCTGCTGGGGATCGCCGGCGACGATCGCATCGTTGGCCGAGCGTGTAACGCTGACCACGTCGGAAACGAAGCGAACGGCAATCTCAGCGGTGCCGTTCTCCGCAAGAGCGTCGACGACCTTTGCTTCCTTCGTGCCAATGAAGGTGAGTTGCAGCATCTCCC
>NZ_VFWL01000027.1:0-68209 GCF_006442495.1 Mesorhizobium sp. B2-1-3 | reverse complement strand
ACAACTATGGCTCCAATGGCGCCAACCAGCCCGCGGCCACTTCGACGGACAGCTCATACACCGCTTCGACCAAGACGCCGGCTCCGGCTGCCCAGGCACCTGTTCAGGGTGCCGACCATAACCTCTTCGGCAACAACTAACAGCCGATCTCCAGTTGACGGCGGGCCTTCCGCCGTCCTGGCGTAATTCGAAAATTCAGGAGACTTGAAATGAAGAAGATCATCCTTGCTGCCGCCGCCGTTCTGGTGGTGTCGGGCAGCGCTTTCGCCGGCAGCGACAACTATGGCTCCAATGGCGCCAACCAGCCCGCGGCCACTTCGACGGACAGCTCATACACCGCTTCGACCAAGACGTCGGCTCCGGCTGCCCAGGCACCTGTTCAGGGTGCCGACCGTAACCTCTTCGGCAACAACTAACAGCCGATCCTGCAGCAGATGGCGGGCAAGCCCGCCTCTGCGGTGGAATTTGAGAATTCAGGAGACTTGAAATGAAAAAGATCATCCTTGCTGCCGCCGCCGTCCTGGCCGTTTCGGGCAGCGCTTTTGCCAGCAGCGACAACTATGGCTCCAATGGCGCCAACCAGCCTGCCGTCACCTCCGTCGACAATGCGCACACGGCTTCGATCCGCGACAGCGGCTCGCCGGTCTACAAGCTGCTCAATTCGTCGGGCGATGAACACAAGTCCGCCCCTCAGGGCAGTGACCGGAATCTCTTCGGCCACTAACAGCCGAAGCTGACACCAAACAGGAGCGGCGGGCTTTGCCCGCCGCTCCTTTTTTTGCGTGACCGGCAATTAATTCATGGCCTGCTCTCAGGCCGCTTTCGCTTCCGTCTCGTGCAGCGCGAAGGATCGGCCATCCGCGTCGAAGATATGAAGGTCTCCGGCGTCGGCGCTCAGCCGCAGCGTCGCCCCGCGCTTGACCTCGACATTGCCCGGCAGCTTGGTCACCAGCGGCAGGTCGGCGCGGCCGATGTCGACATAGACGAGTTGCACCTCGCCGAGCTGCTCGACATAATCCACCGTTCCTTCGAACAGATAGTCCGTGCCGCCGGCGATCGTCAGGTCCTCCGGCCGCACGCCGAAGCTCACCGACGCGCCCTTGGCCGAGGCCGGCGTCGCGATCGGCACCGTAGCCTTGCGGCCGCCGACATGACTGATGACGGTCGGATTGCCCGATTTGTCGATGGTCGCCGGCAGGATGTTCATGGCCGGCGAGCCGATGAACTGAGCAACGAACAGATTGCCGGGTTTCTTGTAGAGTTCCATCGGCGTGCCGACCTGCTCGATATGGCCCTCCTTCAGCACCACGATGCGGTCGGCCAGCGTCATCGCCTCGACCTGGTCGTGGGTGACATAGATCATGGTGGTGTTGGGCATCGATTCCTTGAGCTTGGCGATCTCGATGCGGGTGGCGACGCGTAGCGCGGCGTCGAGGTTCGACAGCGGTTCGTCGAACAGGAACACTTTCGGGTTGCGCACGATGGCGCGCCCGATGGCCACGCGCTGGCGCTGGCCTCCCGACATCGCCTTGGGCAGGCGGTCGAGATAGTTGGTCAGCTGCAGGATCTCTGCCGCCTGGCGCACGCGCTTGTCTATCTCGGCCTTGCTTTCCTTCCCGATCTTCATCGAGAACGCCATGTTGTCGTAGACCGTCATATGCGGATAGAGCGCGTAGGACTGGAACACCATGGCGATGCCGCGTTTCGACGGCGGCACGTCGTTGACCACCTCGCCGGCTATTCTGAGCTCGCCCGAGGTGATCTCCTCGAGCCCTGCGATCGAGCGCAGCAATGTCGACTTGCCGCAACCCGACGGCCCGACGAAGACGATGAACTCGCCCGATTTGATGTCGAGGTCGATGCCGTGCAGAATGTTGAGATTGCCGTATGATTTCTTCACTTGCCTCAGCGTGACATCGGCCATGTTTCCCTCCAGTGGTCCCTAGAATTCAGTCGATGCGCCCGAACCAGGCGCCGTAGCCGCCGAGGCGGATGGAGCCGGAGCTCTGTTGTCCCGAAAATCCGTGTCCGGGCAAAGGTTGCAGCGATCGACCGCCAAGGTCAACCTCCGCCGGCCCGGATCCCAGGTTGAAGACGCAGACGATCTGCTCGTTACCGGCGCGGCGCGTGAAGGCGACAGTGTCGCCCTGGCTCTCGATGAAACTGATATCGCCCTTGGCCAGCGCCGGATGGGCGCGGCGGAAGCCGAGAAAGCGCCGGTAGTGTTCGAGCAGCGAATGCTCGTCGCCTTGCTGGACATTGACGGCTTGCGACAGGTGCTTGGCCGGCACCGGCAGCCACGGCTTTGCCTGGGAGAAGCCGCCATTCCTGGCGCTGCCGTCCCACACCATCGGCGTGCGGCAGCCGTCGCGACCCTTGAATTCCGGCCAGAAACGGATGCCGTAGGGATCTTGCAGATCCTCGAACCGCAATTCGGCTTCGCCGAGCCCCAGTTCCTCGCCCTGATAGATGCAGACCGAGCCGCGCAAGGACATCAGCAATGCCGAGATAACCTTGAGATACGCGGTCGGGTCGGCTTCGTTGGCGGCCCAGCGCGAGGCCGGGCGCATCACGTCATGGTTGGAGAAGGCCCAACACGACCAGCCGTCGCTGGCAACCTTGCCAAAGGTTTCCAGCACCGAACGGACCTTGGCGGCGCTGATCTTTTCCGGCGCCAGGAAGTCGAAGGAATAGCACATGTGCACGCGCTTGCCGCCGGCTGTATAGGCCGCGACAACGTCCAGTCCGCGCTGTGAATCGCCGACCTCGCCGACCGCGGCCGTTGCCGGATATTCGTCGAGCAGGGCGCGGAAGCGTTCGAGGAAGCCGAGGTTCTCCGGACGGCTCTTGTCGTAGATGTGGTCTTGGTAGTTGTAGGGATTGACCGCGGGTGCGGTCTGGTCGTTGCGCTGCTCCGGCGGCAGCGGCGGGTTGTTTTCCAGCCCCTGGCTGTGGAAGTAGAAATTGATGGTGTC
Organism: Mesorhizobium sp. B2-1-3; assembly: GCF_006442495.1. NCBI lineage: Bacteria > Pseudomonadati > Pseudomonadota > Alphaproteobacteria > Hyphomicrobiales > Phyllobacteriaceae > Mesorhizobium > Mesorhizobium sp. B2-1-3. The sequence continues at coordinate 65,234 of NZ_VFWL01000027.1, read as the reverse complement.
GAGGCGGAACCCGTCGACACCGCGCTCCAGCCAGAAGCGGGTCACGTCGAGCAGCGCGTCCTGGACTTCGCCGTTGTGGAAATTGAGGTCCGGCTGTTCCGCGAGAAAGTTGTGCAGGTAATATTGCTGGCGGCTGGTGTCCCATTGCCAGGCCGATCCGCCGAAGATCGACAGCCAGTTGTTGGGCGGCGTGCCGTCCGGCCTGGGATCGGCCCAGACGTACCAGTCGGCTTTCGGATTACTGCGGTTCGATCGGCTTTCCCTGAACCAGGGATGGATGTCGGCGGTGTGCGACAGCACCTCGTCGATCATCACCTTCAGCCCCAGCCTGTGCGCCTCCGCCGTCAGCGCGTCGAAATCGGCCAGCGTGCCGAACATCGGGTCGACGTCGCAGTAATCCGAGACGTCGTAGCCGAAATCCTTCATCGGCGATTTGAAGAAGGGCGAGATCCAGATGGCGTCCGCGCCGAGCGCGGCGATATAGGGCAGCCGCCCGATGATTCCCTTGAGGTCGCCGATGCCGTCGCCATTCGAGTCCTGGTAGCTGCGCGGATAGATCTGGTAGATCACGGCACCTCGCCACCAGTCGCTATCGACGGCGAGATCGGGCCTCGAACTGGCTTTCAAAGCGGATTGCATGGTTTCAGCCTCCTTTCACCGAGCCTGCGAGCAGCCCGCGGACGAAATAGCGCTGCAAAGAGAAGAACACGATCAGCGGCACGATGATGGTCACGAAAGCCGACGTCGTCAGGATCTCCCAGTCGCCGCCACGCGAGCCGAGCAAGGCATTGAGCTTGGCGGTCAGCACGATCTGATCCGCCTCCGTGCCAAGGAAAACCATCGCCACCAGGAGATCGTTCCATACCCACAGGAACTGGAAGATGGCGAAGGACGCCAGCACGGGAAATGACAGCGGCAGCACGATCTTGACGAATATCTCGAAATCGCTGGCGCCGTCGATGCGCGCCGATTCCATGATCTCGCGCGGCAGGCCGGCAATGTAGCTCCGCAAGAGGTAGATGGCGAAGGGCAGTCCGAAGCCGGTATGCGCCAGCCAGATGCCGAGATAGGTCTTGGAGGGCACGCCGAAGAAGGCGCCGACGCCGTTATAGAGCTTCAACAGCGGGATCAGCGACATCTGCAGCGGCACCACCAGCAGGCCGATGATGACCGCGATCAGAAGCGCGCGCCCGGGAAAGCGCATCCAGGCCAGAGCGTAAGCCGCAAAGGCGGCGATGAGGATCGGGATGACGGTCGCCGGGATAGTGACGGTCAGCGAGTTCATGAAGGAGCGGCCGATGCCTTCCGAAAACAGCACGGTCCTGTAATTGTCGGTGGTGAATTTCGGCGGCGCCGAGGAGGCATAGTAGACGCGCTGGCCGCGGTCGCCCTCGAACGCCTTGGGCGAGGTCATGACGAAGCTGCCGTCGGCATTGAGCTGCAAGGTAACGCCATCGCCGAGATCGGCCGATGTGCCGGCCGGATATTGTGTCGGTGCCGCCGACTTGACGCCGAAGGCGCTGATCTCGCGCTTGGCGCCATCGCCGAAAATGTTGCCCTGGAGGACGAACTTGCCGTCCTTCTCGACCTGCGCCGAGGCGGGCGGCAGGCGTCCAGCTTCGGTCTGGCTGGAACTGGCGAACGAGTTCCACCAGCCCGAGGCGATGATCTGGTCCTTGTCGCGCAGCGACGATATCAGGATGCCGAGCGTCGGCATGGTCCAGATCGCAACGAAGACCAGGACGGCGATGTGAACGCCGAAGCGGCTGGCGAAGGAGTTTCTGGTCGCGACGGTCATCTCAATGTCCTCCCGTCTCTTTGTTGGCCTGGCGTATGTTCCAGACCATGATCGGAATGACCGCGATCATGATGATGATGGCGATTGTCGCGCCGCGGCCGAAATCACCGCCGCCACGGAACATCCAGTCGAACATCAGATTGGCCAGCACCTGGCTGTTCCATTGGCCGTTGGTCATGGTCAGGACGATGTCGAATACCTTGAGCACCAGGATGGTGATTGTGGTCCAGACCACGGCGATGGTGCCCCAGATCTGCGGCACCATGATTTTCCAGAAGATCTGGAACGGATTGGCACCGTCGATGACGGCGGCTTCCAGCGTCTCTTCCGGAATGCCGCGCAGCGCCGAAGACAGGATGACCATGGCAAAGCCGGTCTGGATCCAGATCAGGATCACCATCAGGAAGAAATTGTTCCAGAACGGCAGCGATATCCAGACCTGCGGCTGGCCGCCGAAATGCTGGATGATGGCGTTCAGGATGCCGATCTGCGTCTGGCCTTCGCCGCGATACTCATAGATGAATTTCCAGATGACGCTGGCGCCGACGAAGGAGATCGCCAGCGGCAGGAAGATCAGGCTCTTGGCGATCGTGCCCCACCAGATCTTGTCGGTAAGCACGGCGATGATCAGGCCAAGGAAGGTACAGGCGGCGGGCACTACGGCCAGCCAGAGCACATTGTTGAGGATCGAATTGCGGAACTCGCGGTCGCCGAAGGCCCATTGATAGTTGGCCAGGCCGACGAAATTGGCGCCGCCGCGATCGAGGAAGGACAGCCGCAGCGTCTCGACCACCGGATAGATGAGATAGATGGTCAGGATGATCATCGCCGGGCCGACGAACAGCCAGGGCCGGATCAGCCCTTGCCGGCGCAGATTGTCGACGGCGGCGGCGCCCGAGACGCCGCGCGAGGGGAAGGTGACGTCGAGCAGTTTGTTGGCGCCCCAGAAATAGGCGACGCAGCCGCCGACGCCGATGATGATGACGAATATGGCCGAGAAAATCTGAGCCGCCATGGGTCCCTCTCCCTGCACGACCCGCCAGGATGGAAACGATCCTTGCGATTGCGCCGCGCGCCGATCTCGTTGTTGAGCGCGGGCAGGCAGGGAAGCGTGTGGCTCCGTGCCCGCCGCATGCCGGAATGTCTACGCTGTCACGACTGGATCTGACCCGTCCCGGTTGGCCGGGCTGGGATGTTGCGATGGGGCCGGTCGGATCCGGGCCAACTGGCCCGGATCCGCTCGGGAGGTGGAAGCCTAGGCCTCCGCGGGTGCGGCTCTTACTTGATCGCGTCCCAGCTCTTCTGGATGTCGGTGGCGACGTCCTGCGCCGACTTGCCGCCGACCAGGTCGATCATGCCGGTCCAGAAGGCGCCGGCGCCGATCTTGCCCGGCATCAGGTCCGACCCGTCGAAACGGAAAGTCGAGGCATTGGCCAGGATCTCGCCCTGCTTGCGCAGCGCATCGCTGGCATAGGCATCTTTGTTGACCGCCTTGAACGGCGTCACGAAACCGCCTTCGGCCATCCAGATCTCATGGGCCAGCGGCATCTTAAGGAATTCGATGAACGCGCGGGCGGCCTTCGAGTCCTTGGTGATCATCGCCAGCGTTCCGGCGCCGAGCACGGGGGTGCCGAGTTCGGGCTTGGACGCATAGGGCGGGAAGTAGAAGAAGTCCGCGTCCTGGCCGATTTTCGTGCCTTCGGGGAAGAAGGTCGGGATGAACGACGCCTGATGGTGCAGGTAGCATTTCGGCGGCACCGCGAATAGGCCCTTGGGGCTGTCGCGGAAATCGGTCGCCGCGACCGCCTTGGCGCCGCCATCGACCATCTTGTCGTCGGTCGCGATCTTGCCGAAGATGTCGATTGCATTGACCACGGCCGGGTCGTTGAACGGGATCTCGTTCTTCACCCATTTGTCGTAGGTTTCCGGAGACTGCGTGCGCAGCATCAGGTCTTCCACCCAGTCCGTCGCCGGCCAGCCGGTGGCGCCGCCCGAGCCGAGCCCGATGCACCATGGCGTGCCGCCGTCGGCGATAATCTTCTTCTCGAGGTCGGCGAGTTCTTCCTGCGTCTTCGGTACCTTGTAGCCGGCTTCCTCGAAATTGTCCGGCGAGTACCAGACCAGCGACTTCACGTCGGCCTTGTAAGGGAAGGCGAAGAAGCCCGGCTTACCGTCCTTGTCCTTGAAGGTGCCGAGGTCGACCCATGACTGGCCGGCGCCGTAATTGTCCTTGACCCATTTGGCGGTATCGTCGCCGAGCGGCGTCAAGAGACCCTTGGAAGCAAGGTCCTGGATCAGGCCGGGTTGCGGCAGAACGGCGATGTTGGGCGGGCTGCCGGCCTGCGTGTCGATGACGATCTGCTGCTCGTAATTTTCCGAGGAGGAATATTTGATCTCGGCGCCGGTGGCTTCCGAGAAATAATCGAGTACGCCGCGCACCAGGGTCTCGTCCTCGCCGCGCCATGGCCCGAAGATCGACAGGGTCTCCCCCTTGAGGTCGATTTTCTTGAGCTCTTCGTAGTTTGCCCAGTTGAAACGCTTGTCCTCGCCCGGCTTGAATTTCAGCTCGGCCTGCGCGGGCGCGCCGAGGGCGAGCACGGCAAGCGCGGCGCCCAGCAAAAGCATTTTCTTCATCGGTATTCCCTCCCAGTGGGTCACAAACACCGGACGGAAACCTCCATTCCGCCCGCCGACGCCGCAGGACTGTGACTCAGTCGGAAAGGAACCGCAACCTTTCGAAGAGTCTTCCAAAGCGCTTTGGCTATTTCGATCTCGCCATTGAATCGTCCAGAAGTCAAGAGGCGTGGTAACTTAATCGATTTAATTCCGGAGTTTGGCGCCTGGAAAATCGCGCTGCAGCATGCTTTTTTGGCAGTGCAGCAGCAATTTATGTTTCAAACCTGCACCAAGCCTGCCTATGGTCGCCATGATATGACGGGCCTGCCGCAGGGCTTGGGTCGATTCAATTTAAAAGCGCTTTGAGGCATGGAGCCCTCGTGAACCTGAAGCAACTCGCGCACATGCTGGCGCTTTCGCAGACCACGGTAAGCCGGGCGCTGAACGGCTATCCCGAGGTCAACGAAGAGACGCGCCGGCGCGTCATGGACGCCGCCAAGCGCCATGGCTATCGCCCCAATCCGAGCGCACGCCGGCTTGCGACCGGCAAGTCCGGAATGATCGGCTATGTCTTGCCGACGGGTGCTGCCGTCGACATCGACCCGCACTTCGTCGAATTCCTGTCCGGCCTTGGCGATTATGCGCGCTCGCACGAGCTCGACCTGGTGCTGTCTCCCGCCGACGCCGACGACCAGGAGACGACTTACCGGCGCATCGTCGCCAACCGCCAGGTCGACGCCGTCTACATCTCCTCGCCGACGCCGGCCGACCGGCGTGTGGCGCTGGTCAACACGCTCGGTATACCCTTCATCATCCATGGCCGCAGCGAAGGTTTCGATTTCGACTATCCCTATCTCGACATCGACAATGAGGGCGCCTTTTACGAGGCGGCGCGACTGCTCGTCCAGCTCGGCCACCGGCGGCTGGCGCTGATCAATGGCGATGACCGCGAAACCTTCGCCGTGCATCGCGAGCGAGGCGTGCGCCGGGCGCTCGCCGCGAGCGGCCTGACCTTGGGCGACCGCCATGTCTGCTCCGTTGCCATGACCGAGGAGAACGGCTATCGCGCCGCCCGGCGCCTGCTCGAACAGGACGGCGCGCCGACCGCGATCGCCTGCTCCAGCCTGATCATGGCGCTCGGCGTCGTGCGCGCCGTGCGCGACCTCGGCCTGAGCATCCCCGGCGACATCTCATTAATTGCACATGACGACGTCTTCCCATGGCTGAAGCCGGAGAATTTCTCCGTACCGCTGTCGACGACGCGCTCCTCGATCCGGCTCGCCGGCGCCCGCATCGCCGAGCGTCTGGCCGCACGGATATCGGGCCTGGAGGAGGGCCCGCGCGGCGAGGTCTGGCCGGTCGACCTGGTGATCAGGGGGTCGGTTGCCGGAGCGCCTGCCTAGGGTTAGAGCCAATCGCTCCGAGGGGCCGAGTTCGACCGCTTGCGGGCGTTGCCGGAAGATCGATTGCAGTGTCATGGATAGTGGTCTGCCTGCACCGCGCTTGCTTTGGCTTTTAGAGGGTGGCAACCAGTAAAGCCGAAGCCATCAACCAGCCCTCCTGGATGCCCAATTTGCCCATATTCCCGTTCTCCGAAAAGGATCCAATCCAACATCCTGGCCCACCGCCGAAGCGTTCGGAGGTGGTCATCATTGGTGGCGGCATTATCGGCGTAACGACGGCTCTTTTCCTGGCGGAGCGGAACATTCCGGTCACGCTGCTGGAAAAAGGCCGCGTTGCGGCCGAACAATCGTCCCGAAACTGGGGCTGGATTCGAAAGCAGGGGCGCGACGCAGATGAACTGCCAATTGTCATCGAGGCTTTTCGCCTATGGCGGCAACTGGCTGAGGAATGCGGCGAAGACATCGGGCTGGACCAGACAGGTGTGACCTATCTGGCGAACTCCGACAAGGACATGGCCGGTTTCGAAGAGTTCATGAAGATCGCCGCCATCCATGGGCTCGACACTCGCCTCCTGGACGCGGACGAAACCGCGAAACTCATCAAGGGCATGTCGCGCAAGTTCAAGGGCGCGATGACGACGCCCTCCGACATGCGCGCGGAGCCTTGGTTGGCGGTACCTGCGCTTGCTCGTCTTGCCGTCCGAAAAGGCGCCAAGATCATAGAGAATTGCGCAGCGCGAACCCTCGAAATCTCAGCCGGCAGGATCAGAGGAGTGTGGACCGAGGCGGGATACATTGAAAGCTCCAGCGTACTGGTCGCGGGCGGCGCCTGGTCGTCCCTGTTCCTGAGAAGACATGGCGTCTCCATCCCCCAACTCAGCGTCAGGGTAACCGTAGCCGCAACGGAGCCTATGCCTGAAATCTATGCAGGTGCGGCAGCGGACGAACACATCGCTTTCAGGCGCCGACAGGATGGCGGATACACGCTCGCCCCGGGAGGTAGTAATTTGCTTTACCTGGGGCCTGACGCATTCCGGCACGCCACCAAGTATCTTTCCGCCCTCATGGCCAATCCGCTCGGAACCCGCTACTTTCCGTACGCTCCATCGGGTTACCCTGATAGCTGGTCGACCCCGCGCGATTGGACCCCGGATTCCCGGAGTCCTTTCGAAAGAATGCGGGTGCTCAACCCGGCCGCTGAACGCTCCGGCCTCCGTTCTGTAAAGCGCAATTTCAGACGCCTTTTTCCACAGTTCGAAACAGTTCGCTTGAAGGTAGGCTGGGGAGGCATGATTGACGCCATGCCCGATGTCGTCCCCGTCGTGGATCACGCCCGGGCGGTCGTCGGTCTTTTCGTGGCCACGGGAATGAGTGGTCACGGCTTCGGTATCGGACCTGGAATCGGTCGCGTCGTTTCCGACCTGATACAGGGTAACACGAGTGGGCATGATCTCAGCCGCTTTCGGCTGTCACGCTTCTATGATGGAAGCGCCGTTCGGTTGGGTCCGGCCCTCTAGATGTTTAGTCCAGCATTCGTCCCGTCTCGGCCATCGCAAATAGCCGACTGGATTTAGGAGCATGTTGCCAAGGATCATTCCTTCGCCGTCTCGGCGGCCTTGATGTCCAGCAGCCCGTAGCCGAAGTCATCGTCCCGCCCTTTCGAACCGAGATCCCGGGCCGTTGCGGCCAGCGCCTTTTCGATGGCGTCGGCCGAGCGGTCCGGCGCGGCGTGGATGAGATTGGCAATGGCGCCCGAGACGATCGCGGCGGCGAACGATGTGCCGGTGACGACATCCGAGCCGGCTCCGCTCGGCGCCACCATCTCGACGCCCGGCGCCGAGATGAAGACATAGGCGCCGCGATTGGCCTGCGGCATTAGCCCATCCCTGGCGTCGGTGGCGGTTACCGCGATGACGCCGTCGAAGGCGGCCGGGTAGCCATAGGGCGCCTTGGGCCCGTTGTTGCCGGCGGCGGCGACAAGAACCATGCCGAGCGCGCGTGCATTGCGGCAGGCGATGCCGAGCAGGTCGTTCTTCGGACCGACGAAACTCATATTGATGATGCGCACGTCCTGCTCGGCCGCCCAGTCGAGCGCAGCGAGGATGACGTCCATTGTCGACTTGCCGCCTTCGAAGGCACGTGCGTGATAGATCCTGGCGCCGGGCGCCATGCCCCTGAGCGCGCCGACGCCGGCGATCAGCCCATCGACCGAAGTGCCGTGGTCGCGCTTTTCGACCGGCACGTCGGGCATGGCGTCGAACTGGCCGGCGATGACCCCGGCCAGCGTCGGATTGGTGTCGTCGACGCCGGTATCGATTACCGCGACGCGGACGTTCTCGCCGCTCGCATGGTTGGCGTCGAGCGCGATGCGCTCGAACGCATAGTTGACGATGCCCGCCGCCTGCTGAAGCGAATAGATATGGTTGGGCTCACGCCGCTGCGTGCGGCTGTCGGCGGCAAGCTGCGCCAGCACCACGCCGACGGGGCGACCGTCGGGAATGCCGAAGCGCACAAGCGTGGTGCCGAGCAAAAATGATTGCCGCTGCGAGCGCACATCGAGGCCGAAGGAAGCGGCGATCTGCTGCACGGCGCCCGCATCGCCATCGACGGTCACCAGCACCTCGTCGGGCACGAAATCGCCGGCCACGGCGCGTGGCGGCTGAACGGCGATGAGATCGCTTGGCGAGACGATCGGCCCGCCCGAAGGCAGTCCGGCCTGCGTGCCGGCGGGCGGCGCCGCCGGGTCCGGCCGTGGCGTCGGCACCGGTGCCGCGGGAGCGGCCGGATTGGGGAACAGGTCGACGATCAGGGCGGGAAGAAACACGGCACCGGCCGCGCCGTCACTGATGCTCTTGCCGTCCTTGCCACAGTCGGCGCCCGCCGCATCGGTGCCGTTGCGGCAGTCGATCTTTCCCCGGTTGGCATTGGCGTCGTTGCCCTGCGCCGACGCAGGCCCGGTGGCGATCGTCATCGCTGCCGCAAGAATTGCCGCAAATCGGATGACCGCCTCAGCCGCCATCGGCCGGTTTCCTTCCCTCGATCACGGTGTCGGTGAAAGGCTGGGCGGCAACAAGGCCGAGTTGCCTGGTGTAGTCGGCCGCGTTGGCGGCCGGAATGCCGAGCCGGAACACGCCCCCGGCGGTCGGTCCGTCCAGGATCTTCAGGCCGCTGCTGCCGAGAAAGGCGGCGATGTCGGACATTTTCGCGTCGGGCTTGAACTTGACCAGGGCGAACGGCATCTTCGCCATCTCGTCCTGCGCGCCCGCGATCTCGAAATTGCCGTCCTTGCCGCCGGGCTGCACGAACGACTGCACCATGACCAGCGCCAGCAGAGCCGCGGCCGCCGCCCAGGCGACGCCGACCGGCAGCGCCATGAAACGGCCCCAGGCCTGCGCCAGCCAGGACGAACCGGCGGCGGCGCGCGCCGGGCCAGCCTCCGCATCGAGCGCCCTGGAAAAGCGGCTCAGCGCGTCGGCCGGCGGACGGATCGCCTCATTGGCGGCCGCGGTGCTGGAGAATTCAGCCTCCGCCTCGCCAAGGGCGGCCATCGCCGTCGGATCGCTGGCCAGCCATTCCTCGACGGCCTCCAGTTCCGAGCCTTCCAGCGAACCGTTCAGGTAGAACGGCAGCAACGTTTCCATTTCGTCGCGGCGCGACATCTTTTCAGCGGCGCTCATGGCCACCCCCTGTCGTAACCGGCGGCCTTGAGGGCTTCGCCGAGTTTCTTGCGGGCATAAAACATGCGGGTCTTGACGGTCGCGACCGGGATGTCGAGCACCTCGCCGATCTCGGTCACCGATTGCCCCTGATAATAGGCGAGATCGATGACCACGCGATGCTCGCGCGGCAAGGCATCGATGAAGCGGCGCAAGGCAGTGCTCTTGTCCTCCTTCATGGCAACGATCTCGGGCGTATCGGCGCCGTCGGGCACCGCGGCTGCGGCCTCGTCGTCGATCCAGTCTTCCTTTTTCTTGCGCAACAGGGACAGCGCCTTGAAGCGGGCGATGCCGAGCAGCCATGTCGAGACTCCGGAACGTCCCTCGAAACCCGGCGCCTGGCGCCACAGTTCGAGGAACACCTCGTTCGCGATGTCGTCAGCCATCATTTCCGATCCCGTCTGGCGCGCTACGAAGCGGTATATCCGCGCGTGGTGGCGCATGAACAGGAGCCGCACGGCGGCCCGGTCGCCCTTCGCGACCCGCTCGACAAGCGCGCGATCGGTCTCCATCGCGCCGGTCATGACCGATCGAGCCGCCTGGCTCCTGCCTGCTCTGTCGCTGATCGGCTCAAAAAGGTTCATCCTCCGCCAAGGAATTTGCGGAGGCTAACCGAAGAAGATGAGCCTTGCCAGTGGGTGAAGGGGAAGCTAGCTCAGGAAAGGCTTCGCCTTCATCGTCGCCGGCACCGACACCCCCAGTCGGCTTAGAACCGTCGGCGCCAGCTGCAGCTGGTCGAGCAGTGTGTCGGCATCCGGTCCCTTGCCGGCGCCGAAATAATACAGCGCGAAATCCTGCATCTCCTCATCATGGCCGCCATGGTGGCCGCGGTCGGTCTGGCCGTGATCGGCGGTGACGATCACTTCATAGCCGGCGTCGCGCCAGCGCGGCAGGAAAGCGGCCAGCATGCCGTCCATCGCGTAGCACGCATGGTCCATCTCGTGACAGTCATGGCCGAAACGGTGGCCCATCGAGTCCAGCGTGCAAGTGTGCAGGATGCCGTAATCGATGCCGTGGCGGCTGCTCAGCATGGTCAGCGTGGCGAACAGGTCGACGTCGCTCGGCGTCATCTGGTTGCGCGCGTTGTAGCCGGTCATGGTGTGGAAGCGGCCATGCGTGATCGGCCCGCCCGGCTCGTCATACTCCATGTCCTCGACGAGGTCGAACGGGTAGGAACGGAAGAACTCCGACCAGTAGGAGTGGGTGACCGCGCCGGTTATTCCCCCGGCCCCGGTGACCTCCGAGAAGATGTCGGGCTGGCTGACGCGGAAGCGGTTCTCGTTGGAAAGAATGCCATGCGCCTGCGGCGGCACCCCGGTGTGGATCGAAGCATAACAGCAGGCCGAGGTCGACGGCAGCACCGAGCGCATCCTCCATACCCGCGCTTCGCCCGACTGCACCCAGCCTTCGAGGTTGCCCATCAGCCGGCGCCAGTTCCGGTAAGGCACGCCGTCGAGGATGATCAGCAACAGTTTGGTCTTGAGCGCCACGAGCTGCTCCATGCGATTGTCGGGGGAACGAGCACGCCGCGTGTCGCACGGACACGCGGCGTGCTCGGCAGGAACTTGATGTCAGGCGTTCAGCCAGCATTCGGCGAGCGCGTAGCCGTCCATCATCTCGCCGATCGGGCTCTTGGCGAAGCCGCCGATCTTGTTGGTGGCGGCGTCGATGAACTGGTTGAAGAAAGGCACGATCAATCCGCCTTCGTCGCGCATCAGCACGGCCATGTCGTGATAGATCGCCTTGCGCTTGTCCTGGTCGAGCTCGCCGCGCGCTGCAAACAGCATCTTGTCGAACTCGGGCCGCTTGAAACGCGTGTCGTTCCAGTCGGCGTTCGACACATAGCCGGTGGAATACATCTGGTCCTGCGTGGCACGCCCGCCCCAGTAAGACAGCGAGAAAGGCTGCTTGTTCCAGACCTCCGACCAATAGCCGTCGCCAGGCTCGCGCTTGATCTCGATCTTGATGCCGGCCTTGGCGGCACTCTGCTGATAGAGCTGTGCCGCATCGACGGCCCCGGGGAAGGCGACGTCGGAGGTGCGCAGCAGGATCGAGCCGCTGTGGCCCGACTTCTTGTAGAGCGCTGCAGCCTTTTCCGGGTCGAACTTGCGCTGTTCGATGGCCGAAAACAGCGGATAGGCCTCGTTGATCGGGAAGTCATTGCCGACCGAACCGTAGCCGCGCAGGATCTTTTCCAGCATCTCGTCGCGGTCCATGGCGAGCTTGAGCGCCATCCTGAGATCGCCGTTGTCGAAGGGCGCGGTGTCGCAGAACATGTTGAACGGGTAATAGCCCTTGCCCGAAACGTTCTCGATGCTGACGCCGGGGATGCGCTTGACGAGATCGACCACCTTCGGCTCGACGCGATTGATCATGTGCACCTGGCCGCCTTGCAGGGCCGCCAGCCGCGCCGTCGCATCGTTGATGACGACGATCTCGACCTGGTCGGCATGGCCCGCCTTGTCGCCCTGCCAGTAATTGGCGAAGCGCTCGCCGCCATGGCGCACGCCGGGCTGGTTGACGGTCACCTTATAGGGGCCGGCGCTGATGCCCGCGTTCGGATCGTCCTTGCCGCCATTGGGCTGGATGACGAGATGATAGTCGGCCATCAGATAGGGGAAGTCGGCATCGGCGTCGGCAAGCGTGACGACGACCTCCTTGCCGTTGGCCTTGATGCCCTTGATGTTCTTGAGAATGCCGAGTGCGCCCGACTTCGACTTCTCGTCGGCGTGGCGCTCGATGGTGGCCGCGACATCCTCCGCGCCGACCGTCTTGCCATTGTGGAACTCGATGCCGTCGCGGATCTTGATCGTCCAGGTCTTGGCATCCGGGGAAGCGCCGATGTCCTCGGCGATCAGGTTGACCAACCTGTTGTCGGGGGTGAGGCGAACCAGATATTCGCCCCACTGCTTGCCGAAGCTGAAGGTGACCTGGCTGAGGTTCAGCGCCGGATCGAGGCTGTTGGTCGATTCGCCGCCCTGCAGGCCGGCCTTGAGAATGCCGCCCTTGACCGGCGTCTGCGCGAAGGCTTTCCCGGCCAGCGTCGTTGCCAGCGCCGCCGACATGCCCAGCGCCGCGGTGCGCCCGAGAAAGTCACGCCGCGATATCCGGCCTTGGCCGGCGAGTTCAGCGAGATGGTCGAGTTCAGTCTTCATGTCCTACCCCTTTTTGAAACAACCGCACACAGGCGATGCCGTCCGAAGGACGTCTGGCCCTCCAGTGTTGCATCCGGATGACGTTCGTCATCTCCTTGACTGGCGAACCGCTGGCTAGTTCCCGGCGCTCGCCATGCGTCGCCCCTTGATCGCCTTTTCCAGCCAGCCGATCTCCATTTCCGGAACCGAGGACAGCAGGAGGTCGGTATAGGCATCGAAAGGCGGTGTGAGCACCTTGCTTTTGGAACCGTAACGGACCACCTCGCCGCGATACATCACCGCGATCGAATCGGCGATCGACCTTACCGTCGCAAGGTCGTGGGTAATGAAGAGATATGCGACCTTCTCGTGCTGCTGCAGGTTCAACAAAAGCTTGAGAATGCCGTTGGCCACCAGCGGGTCGAGCGCCGAGGTCACCTCGTCGCAGATGATCAGCTTCGGTTTGGCGGCGAGCGAGCGGGCGATGCAGACGCGCTGCTTCTGGCCGCCCGACAGCTCCGCCGGATAGCGGTCGAGGAAGCCTTTGCCCATCTCGATCTCGTCGAGCAATTCGGCGACGCGCCGGTCGCGCTCACGTCCCCGCATGCCGAAATAGAACTCCAGCGGCCGGCCGATGATGGTGCCGACGGTCTGGCGCGGGTTCATGGCCACGTCGGCCATCTGGTAAATCATCTGCAGCTGCCGCAGATCCTCCTTCGGCCGGTCGGCAAGCCGGTTGGCAAGCGGGCGCCCGTCGAAGGTCACCGTGCCCTGTTCGGGCGGCAGGAGCCCTGTGATGGCGCGCGCCAGCGTCGACTTGCCGGAGCCGGACTCGCCGACCACCGCCAGCGTCTGGCCGGGATAGATATCGACGGAGACGTTCTTCAGCACCTTGACATGACCGCCGCCATAAGCGGCGGTGATGTTCTTCACGGACAGGAATGGCGAGACGCCGGGTTTCTGCTCGGCGTGTTCGATCTCGTGCACTGACACCAAAGCGTTGGTGTACTCCTGGCGCGGTTCCTTGATGATCTGGCGGGTGCCGCCCCATTCGACCAGACGGCCGTGGCGCAGCACCATGATCTCGTCCGAAACCTGGGCGACGACGGCGAGGTCGTGGGTGATATAGAGCGCGGCCACATGCGTGTCGCGGATGGCGTCCTTGATCGCCGACAGCACGTCGATCTGCGTCGTCACGTCGAGCGCCGTCGTCGGCTCGTCGAAGACGATCAGGTCCGGTTCCGAGCACAGCGCCATCGCCGTCATCACACGCTGCAGCTGGCCTCCGGAGACCTGGTGCGGGAAACGCTCGCCGATGGTTTCGGGATTGGGCAGACTCAGCTTCCTGAACAGCGCGACGGCGCGTTTCTCGGCCTCCGCGCGCGTCGCCCTGCCGTGCAGGAGGGTGGCTTCGACAACCTGGTCCATCAGCCTGTGCGCCGGGTTGAACGCCGCTGCCGCCGACTGCGCGACATAGCAGACCTCGCGGCCGCGCAGCCTGCGGAAACCTTCCTTGCCGCCCTTGAGGATGTCGCGGCCGTTGAGGAGCACCTCGCCGCCGGTGATGCGCACGCCGCCGCGCCCATAACCCATCGAAGACAGGCCGATGGTCGACTTGCCGGCACCGGATTCGCCGATCAGGCCGAGCACCTTGCCCTTTTCCAGGGTCAGCGAGACGTCATGGACGAGCGTGATGGTCTTTGGCGCTTCGCCCGGTGGGTAGACCATGGCCTCGATGCGCAGGTTGCGGATATCGAGGAGCGGGCTGGATTTCGCTTTGCTGTCGGCCATCATCCGCGTCCTCCTTTCAGGCTTGTCGTGCGGTTGAGCACCCAGTCGGCGACGAGATTGACCGAGATCGCAAGCGCCGCGATCGCGGCCGCCGGTATGAGCGCCGCGGCAATGCCGAAGACGATGCCGTCCTTGTTTTCCTTGACCATGCCGCCCCAGTCGGCATCCGGCGGCTGTACGCCGAGGCCAAGAAAGGAGAGCGTCGACAGGAACAGCACGGCATAGATGAAGCGCAGGCCGAGTTCCGAGACCAGCGGCGACAGCGCATTGGGCAGGATCTCGCGGAAGATGATCCAGGCGCTGCCTTCGCCGCGCAGCTTGGCGGCTTCGACATAATCCATGACGTTGATGTCGACGGCCACCGCGCGCGACAGGCGGTAGACGCGGGTCGAGTCGAGAATGCCCATCACCAGGATCAGCGTCACCAGGTTTGTCGGCAGCACCGAGAGCACGACAAGGCCCATGATCAGCGTCGGGATCGACATCAGGAGATCGACGAGGCGCGACAGCAGCGTGTCGAACCAGCCGCCGAACACCGCCGCCGAAAAGCCGAGAATGGCGCCAAGCGAGAAGGACAACGCCGTGGCGAGCACTGCGATGAACAGGGTGATGCGCGCACCATAGATCATGCGCGACAGCAGATCGCGGCCAAGGTTGTCGGTGCCCAGCCAATGCGCCGCCGACATCGGCTCCCAGACGTCGCCGACGATCTCGCCATTGCCGTGCGGCGCAAGCCACGGCGCGAAGATAGCCGCCAACACGAACAGGGCCGTCAGCACCAGGCCGACCAGCGCGGGCACGGGGATGCGTTTGATGTCGAGCATGCCCGCCCTCTTCATTTGGGATGCCTCAGGCGCGGATTGGCGACGATTGCCGCTATATCAGCGATGATGTTGAGGCCGATATAGACGGCGGCGAAGATCAGTCCGACCGCCTGCACCACCGGCACGTCGCGCTTGGTGACGTGATCGACCAGATACTGCCCCATACCGGGATAGACGAAGATCACTTCGACCACGACCACGCCGACGATCAGATAGGCGAGGTTGAGCATGACCACGTTGATGATCGGCGCGATGGCGTTCGGGAAGGCATGTTTGCGGATGACCGCGAAAGCCGAGAGCCCCTTGAGCTCGGCGGTCTCCACATAGGCCGATTGCATGACGTTTAGGATCGCAGCGCGCGTCATGCGCATCATATGGGCAAGCACCACCAGCGTCAGCGCCGCCGCCGGCAGCGCGATCGCCTGCATGCGTTCACCGAAAGGCATGCCGTCATAGACGGTCGAGATGGCGGGGAACCACTGATGCTGAACCGCGAAGTAGAAGACCAGCAAGTAGCCGATGAAGAATTCCGGGAAGGAGGTCGAGGCGAGCGCCAGTCCCGAGATCAGCTTGTCGACCCAGCCATTGCGGTAGCGCACCGCGATCAGGCCAAGCGTTATGGCCAGTGGAATGGCCACGATCGCCGCCCAGAAGGCGAGGAACAGCGTGTTCCACAGCCGGCCCTTGATCGATGTTGCGATATCCTGTCCGCTCGACATGGCGGTCCCGAGATCGCCGGTCAAAACGCCGCCGAGCCAGCGGAAATACCTGATATAGGCCGGGTCGTTGAGACCAAGCTGCTCACGCAGATTGGCGAGCGATTCCGGTGTCGCCGACTGCCCTAGGATGGCTTGCGCGACGTCGCCGGGCAGGATCTGTGTGCCGGCGAAGATCAGGACCGAGACGGCCAACAAAAGGAGGATGCCCAGCGCAACGCGCTGGGCCACCAGTTTCACGATGGGTGAGGACATCTGGGCAAGGCCGGCTCAGGCTTCGAGCCAGCACTTTGCCAGGGCATAGCCATTCATCAACTCCTGGTGCGGATCGTCCACCCAGCCGCCCACCTTGGCGCCGGTGGCGTCGATGAACTGGTTGAACATCGGCAGGATCAGGCCGCCTTCGTCGCGCACCATGACGGCCATGTCGTGATACATCGCCTTGCGCTTGGCCTCGTCCAGCTCGGCGCGCGCCGCCAGCACCATCTTGTCGAAATCCGGGCGCTTGAAACGCGTGTCGTTCCAGTCGGCGGTCGACAGGTAGGCGGTCGAGTACATCTGGTCCTGGGTCGAGCGTCCGCCCCAATAGGAGGCGCAGAAGGGCTGCTTGTTCCAGACCTCGTTCCAGTAGCCGTCGCCCGGCTCGCGCTTGAGCTCGATCTGGATGCCGGCCTTGGCCGCGCTCTGCTGGAAAAGCTGGGACGCGTCGACGGCGCCGGGAAAGGCGACGTCGGAGGTCCTGAGCAGCACCGCACCGTCATGCCCCGACTTCTTGTAGTGGAACTTGGCCTTGTCCGGATCGTATGTGCGCTGCTCGATCTCGGTGAACAGCGGGTAGGCGGCATTGATCGGGAAATCATTGCCGAGCGAACCGTAACCGCGCAGCACCTTCTTCAGCATTTCTTCGCGGTCGATCGCCAGCTTCAGCGCCATCCTGAGGTCGTTATTGTCGAACGGCGCCGTATTGCAGTGCATGATGAAGACGTAGTGCCCCGGTCCCGCATGGTTGCGGATGGTGACGCCCGGCACGCGTTTGATCAGGTCGACGATCTTCGGCTCGACGCGGTTGACCATGTTGACCTGGCCGCCCTGCAGGGCTGCCGTACGGGCCGTGGCGTCGTTGATGACGATGATCTCGATCTGGTCGGCATGGCCCATCTTGTCGCCCTGCCAGTAGTTGGCGAAGCGCTCACCGCCATGGCGCACGCCGGGCTCGTTGGTGGTGACCTTGTAAGGGCCCGCCGAGATGCCGGCATCGGCCTTGTCCTTGCCACCATTGGGCTGGACGATCAGGTGGTAGTCGCTGAGCAGGTAGGGCAGATCGGCATTGGCCTCCTTCAGCGTCAGCACCACTTCCTTGCCGCTGGCCTTGATGCTTTCGATGCCTTTCATGTAGCCGAGCGCGCCGGACTTCGACTTCTCGTCCGAATGGCGCTCGAGCGTGGCGGCGACGTCTTCGGCTGTCACCGTCTTGCCATTGTGGAATTCGACGCCGTCGCGGATCTTCAGTGTCCAGACCTTGGCATCGTCGGACGAGCCGATCTCCTCGGCGATGCGGTTCTCGAGCTTGCCCTCGGGGGAAAGCTCGACGATCAGTTCGCCCCACATTTTGCCGAAGGCGAACGGCACCTGCGTCATGAACAGGGCTGGATCCAGGCTGTTGGTGGACTCGCCGCCAACCAGGCCTGCCTTGAGCGTCCCGCCCTTGACCGGACCGGCTGCGCGCGCCGCGCTCGAAAGCAGTGAGTTGGCGAAGGTCGCGGTGACGCCGAGCGCTGCCGCCCGGCCGAGAAAATCACGACGGCTGAGCTTGCCTGAAGCGACACGTCGGCTAAGGAATTCCAGTTCGTTTGACATTTTGAGTTCCTCACTCTGTTGGTTCGACCTTAGTGGTCGTTTTCTTGTTTCTTGTGAGGGGAATAATGACCGCAAGGGAAAGCGGTAAGCAAGACCGAATGCGACATGCCGTGGCGTAAATGGCACGTCGCAATTGGACCAATGCCTTGCCGCTCAAACAAGCGAGCGCGGAACCGCCTGTTCGAAATTGCGTTCGAAGACGAGTTTTTCGCCTTCGTAAGCTTCAATTCGGGCGCTTACGATGAAGTTTTTGGCGTCGGAGCGTATTTCGGCCGATGTTTCGGTGCGCACCGACCATCCGCTTCGCGACAGGGTTTGCGTCCAATGCGTCCGTCCCGCGGCCGACAACGGATCGTCCGGATGAATCGTCCAGGTCTCGCGGGCGATGCTGCCGTTCGCCAGGCCATGCGCAAGATCGCGCACCTCGCCGAAATCGTCTTCTATGGAAAGCGTGACGATGCCGGTCTTCTCGTCGCGGTCGACGCGGCGTTCCGAATTGGCCGGGCGGATGGTCTCGGTTGCCCAGGGGGAAGCAGCCTCCGGCGCGGCGAACGTGACCTCGTCGCCCGTCGCCAACGGGCGCAGCGGCAGCTTCAGCGTCGCCGCCGACAGGCTCAGGCGGACCGGCTCCGGCGAGGGCCAGATCATGGGCCAATAGGCGTTCGAGACGGCTATGCGCAAATGGTGGCCGGCCGGCACGCGATAGGCGCACTGGTCGAGCACGACGCGTGCCGAAACGCTCTCGCCGGGGACAAGCGCTTGCGGGAATTCGTGCGAGAGGCGGTGCGTGAGGTTGAGCACGCCATAGGAGATCAGTTCCGAGGCGCCATCGGGATGCACGTCGCAAAGCCGCACCGCGATGTTGGCCTGCGGACGGTCGCAGGATAACCGGACCTCGACTTCCGGTGCGCCGACGATGTCGATCGCCTCGGCGAGTTCCTGCTGGTCGAAACACACCGACAGCGCGTCGTCGGGACGCTGGTCGCCCGGCAATTCCGGGCCGAAGGTGAACGGGAAATACTCACCGCCGGCCAGCCCACAGCTTTGCGGCGAAGCGATGGTGACGGATTTACCGCCCGCCGGGATCAGGTCGATCGTTTGCGTCTTGATGTCGGGCGAAGGCCACTGCCGCTCCGCCACCCAGCGGCCCGGCCGTTCCGGATGCCAGCGCGCTGGCCGCACGCTGTCCATCACATAGGCGCGGTAGGCCGGGTCGGCCTCGACGCCGGTCTCGATACCCTTCAGCCAGCGGTCCCACCAGCGCAGCGCTTCCTGCAGGAAGCCGATTGCCGGCTGGGGCCCGGCATAATGCGGGTATTTGTGGATCCAAGGGCCGACAATGCCTTTGACCGGCGCCTCGATGTTGGCGACGAGATGCGAGATGGTGTTGCGGTAACCGTCATGCCAGCCGCCGATCGACAGCACCGCGGCCTTGAGGGCGGAGAAATCCTCGCAGATCGATCCCCGTTTCCAGTAGGCGTCGCGGTGCTGGTGGCCAAGCCAGAGTGGCAAAAGGAACGACTGGTTCTCCAGCCGGCTGAGCCACAGGTCGCGCCATCTGTTGTCGCCCGCCAGCAGCGGGTCCGGCGGCCGTGACGAATAGGACAGCATTGTCGAGGCCCAGCCGAAATTTTCCAGCAGCAGGCAGCCGCCCTTGTAGTGGATGTCGTCGGCATAGCGATCAACGGTCGAGCACAGGCTGATCACCGCCTTGAGCGCCGGCGGCTGCATGGCTGCCACCTGCAGGCAGTTGAAGCCGCCCCAGGAAATGCCCATCATGCCGACATTGCCGTTGCACCAGGGTTGGGCGGCCGCCCAGGCGATGACGTCGCAGGCGTCCTGCAATTCCTGCTCGGAATATTCGTCGTCCATCAGCCCTTCGGAATCGCCATTGCCGCGCATGTCGACACGGATCGAGGCATAGCCGTGGCCGGCGAAATAGGGATGCGTCAGCTGGTCGCGAAAGATGGTGCCGTCGCGCTTGCGGTAGGGCAGGTGCTCGAGGATGAGAGGCACCGGATCGTCGCCGGCATCTTCCGGCATCCATACCCGCGCCGACAGCCGGCAGCCATCCGGCATGACGATGGCCATATCAGGGAATTCGACGACCTTGCGGGGAAACTCGGTGACGGTTTTCATGGCGCGCATAACGCCTCGCGGCGCGGCAAGTTTCAATCGCCATTCGCGACTGGAGCAGCGGAATATGCGACCTGTGCCGCTGCTTGGTGCCCTCAGTTCAGCGGAATGTCGTTCTCGGCCTTGTTGGCCTGGTAGTCGCCAGAGAGCGCTTCATAAAGTGCTGCAATCTTGCCGATGCGCGCCTCCAGCCGCCCGCGTTCCGCCTCGGGCAGCGCCAGCACCAGCCTGCGGATCGAAAAGCTCTTCCAATAGGCATTCTCGGCATTGTAACCGCCGGGATCGAGTGTGAAGACCTCTTTCAGGATTTTCAGATCGTGCGGGATGGCAAAACTGTCGCGCGAATCCTCGTGGCTGAACAGATAGTAGAAATTGTCGAAACCGGTCCAGGTGATCGCCGACAGGCAGAGCGAACAGGGCTCGTGCGTGGCCAGGAAGATGGCCTCCTTGGTGTCGACACGTTCGGCTTTGGGCATTTCGTAGAAGCGTTTCAGGCAGTGCACTTCGCCATGCCAGAGCGGGTTTTCGATCTCGTTGTTGGTTTCGGCCAGCACCAGCGAGCGGTCGCCTTTCTTCAGGATCGCCGCGCCGAACAGCTTGTTGCCATGGGCGACGCCTTCCTGCGTCTTCGGCACGATGTCGTGCTCGATGACGTCGAGCAGGCGGTCGATCAGCGAAATGTCGGTCATCAAAGGATCTCGTCGGGGAGATGAATCTCGTAGGCGTGCGAAAAATGGAATTCTTCGAGATTGGAGCCGTCGCCGCCACGGTCGACGATCAGGAAATCCTGGGGCTCACCCAATGGCGTCAGTACGCCGTGCCATAGATTGCGTGAATAATTGATGCCTTGCCCTGGCTTGGTGATGAAGGCATGCGGCTCGGCCGGACCGTCCTTGCCGTCATGACAGACGACGACCAGGAACGGTCGTGGCGACAGCGGGATAAAGGCCTGGCTGCCGAGCGGGTGACGCTCGACCATGGTCAGCGCCAGCGGCAATTCGTAAGGCGTGCCGCGCACCATCGAGATCAGCACGCGCGCATTCGGCCCCACGGCCTCGGCGGTCGCCAGATCATGGTAGCGCTCGGCCTTGCCGCCATTGATCGGGTAGTGGTTGTCGCCGCCCATGTCGATGACATCGCCGAACGGGGCAAAGCCCTCGCGGGTCAGCGGCCGCGCGACGATGCGGGTCACGGCGCACGCCCTGCGATCCCGGCACTGCCGAGCTTGGCGTGCCGGTTGACGTCCTTGTAGAGCAGATAGCGGAATTTTCCCGGTCCGCCGGCATAGCAGGCCTGCGGACAGAAGGCGCGCAGCCACATATAGTCGCCGGCCTCCACTTCGACCCAGTCCTGGTTGAGCCGGTAGACGGCCTTGCCTTCCAGGACATAGAGCCCGTGCTCCATGACATGGGTCTCGGCAAAGGGAATGACCGCGCCCGGTTCGAGGGTGACGATGGTCATGTGCATGTCATGGCGCATGTCGGCCGGATCGACGAAGCGCGTCGTCGCCCAACGGCCGTCGGTACCGGGCATCGGCGTCGGCCCGATGTCCTGCTCGTTGGTGAAGAAGGCTTGCGGGACCTCGAGGCCGCTGACGGACTCATAAGCCTTGCGTATCCAGTGAAAGCGGACAGCCGCATTGCTTTCGTTGCGAACAGTCCAGCCGCTCGACGGCGGCAGGAAGGCGAAGCCGCCCGGCCGCAAGACATGTCTTTCGCCGGCAAGCAGGACGGTCAGTTCGCCTTCGACCACGAACAAGGCGCCCTCGGCGCCGGCATCGGGTTCCGGCCGGTCGCTGCCACCGCCGGGCGCGATCTCGACGATGTACTGCGAAAACGTCTCGGCAAAGCCCGACAGCGGCCTCGACAATATCCAGACGCGGGTCTTGTCCCAGAATGGCAGGGCGCTGGTGACGATGTCCTGCATCACGCCCTTGGGGATGACGGCATAGGCCTCGGTGAAGACGGCGCGGCCGGTCAGAAGCTCACTCTGGCCGGAATGGCCGCCATGTGGAGCATAATAGGTTCGCTCGGGCATCCTGATCGTATCCATGGGTTCAAACCTATTGCGGAAGCATGTCCTTGAGGCGGAAGAGCGCGATGCGCTCGACCTGTTTGCAGGCGGTCTCGAATTCGACGCCGCGGCTGTTGCCGATGCGCCTTTCGAACTCCGCCAGGATTTCTTGCCTGGTCTTGCCCTTCACCGCGACGATGAACGGGAAACCGAAGGTGGTGACGTAGGCGGCGTTAAGCTTGGAAAACAGCTCGCGCTCCTTGTCGGTCAGCTCATCGAGGCCGGCCGAAGCCTGTTCCCTGGCTGATTCCGCCGTCAGCCGCCTGGCCCTTGCCAGCTTGCCGGCAAGGTCTGGATGGGCGTTGAGCACGCCCAGCCGCTCCGTTTCGCTTGCGGCGCGGAAAACGCGGCAGAGCGCATTGTGCAGGCCGCCGGCGCTGTCGTGCGCCGGGCCAAGTTCCAGCTCGTAGGCGCGCTCGGCTATCCACGGCGAATGTTCGAAAACGCCGCCGAAAGCATGCACGAAGGCCTCGAATTCCATCCTCGAAGGGCGCAGCACCGGCTGCTTGTATGGATGGGTCTCGCGCCAATGCCTGGCGATGTCGATACGCCGCGCCAGCCAGACCTTGTCGTGCGACTTCACATAGTCGACGAAGCGCTTCAGCGCCGCCACCCGCCCCGGCCGCCCGACGAGGCGACAGTGCAGGCCGATATTCATCATGCGCGGCCGCCCAGCCTTGCCTTCGGCATAGAGCGTGTCGAAACTGTCCTTCAGATAGGCGAAGAACTGGTCGCCCGAGTTGAAGCCCTGCGGCGTGGCGAAGCGCATGTCGTTGGCATCGAGCGTGTAGGGGATGATGAGCTGTGGCCTGTCGGTCCCGTCATCCGCGAACCAGTAGGGCAGTTCGTCGTCATAAGTGTCGGAGACGTAGTCGAAGCCGCCTTCCTCCGCCACCAGCCGCACGGTGTTGACCGACGTCCGGCCGGTGTACCAGCCCGTCGGGCGCGTGCCTGTCACTTCGTAGTGCAGCCGGATCGCCTCCTTGA
The DNA here is from genome assembly GCF_006442495.1 of Mesorhizobium sp. B2-1-3. Taxonomy (NCBI): domain Bacteria; kingdom Pseudomonadati; phylum Pseudomonadota; class Alphaproteobacteria; order Hyphomicrobiales; family Phyllobacteriaceae; genus Mesorhizobium; species Mesorhizobium sp. B2-1-3. The sequence continues at coordinate 42,183 of NZ_VFWL01000027.1, read as the reverse complement.
GGTCGCGGCGCTCGTCCTCGGCGCTGTGGTCGCGGTAGTCGATCCATTTCAGCCCGTGCGAGGCGATCTCCCAGCCGGCATCCTGCATCGCCGTCACCTGATCGGGCGAGCGGGCGAGTGCCGTGGCGACGCCGTAACAGGTCACTGGCACCTCGGCCTCGGTGAACAGGCGAAGCAGCCGCCAGAAGCCTGCCCGCGCCCCATATTCGTAGATCGATTCCATGTTCCAATGGCGTTGGCCCGCCCAGGGAGCCGCGCCGACGATTTCCGACAGGAAGGCTTCCGAAGCCTTGTCGCCATGCAGGACGCAGTTCTCGCCGCCTTCTTCGTAATTGACGACGAATTGCACGGCCACATGCGCGCCACCGGGCCATTTGGGATCCGGCGGATTGGCTCCGTAGCCGCGCATGTCTCTGGTGTAACGCATCGTCCCTCCCACGGGCATCGCCCGAAGTATGATCAGGATATCGAAAGGGTGCTTCTCGCATTCCCCCGAAAATTTTTGAAAGTGTTTTTGTCGCACTCCGCTCGACCGGGACTTATGCATCGCCTTTAATTGGCGCACAATTCATCAGCAATGTTTGGCTGTACCGGCCGGTTTGTTCGTATTGGAATGGGAGGCGGACAATGGCAGAAACGTCGAAAATCGATGGCGGGCGTCTGACGACCCATGTCCTGGATACGGCAACCGGCAAGCCCGCGGCGGGATTGTCGATCGCGCTCTACCGGATCGATGGCCCGGCCAGGACGCATCTGAAGACGGTCGCCACCAACGCCGATGGCCGTTGCGACGCACCGCTTTTGGCCGACGCGGATTTCCAGACCGGCGAATACGAGCTGGTTTTCGCCGCTGGCGACTATCTGCGGCGCCAGGGAACGAAACTGCCCGAGCCGGCCTTCCTCGACACCGTGCCGATCCGCTTCGGCATGGCGGATGCCGTGCACTATCATGTGCCGCTGCTCGTCTCGCCCTACGGCTATTCGACTTACAGGGGGAGCTGAGACGTGGCCGAGGTCAAGATCCGTAACGATATTCGTGTTATCCTCAACGGCAGGGATGTCGTGCTGTCATCCGTGGCGCCTGACGCGACCTTGCTCGACTGGCTGCGGCTCGACCGATCGCTGCGCGGCACCAAGGAAGGCTGCGCAGAGGGCGATTGCGGCGCTTGCACCGTGCTGGTCGGCAGGCTTTCCGCCGGCGAACTGGTCTATGAAAGTGTCAACGCCTGCATCCGCTTTCTGGGTTCGTTGGACGGCACCCATGTCGTGACGGTCGAGCATCTCCGTGGAACGCCGGGCCAGTTGCACCCGGTGCAGCAGGCGATGGTGGATTTCCACGGTTCGCAATGCGGCTTCTGCACGCCAGGTTTCGTCATGTCGCTTTACGGCTTGTGGATGAAATCACCGGAACCGTCGGACGCGGCCATCGAAAAGGCCTTGCAGGGCAATCTCTGCCGCTGCACCGGCTATGAGGCGATCATGCGCGCGGCTCGCGCCATCTCCAGCTACGGCAAAGCACAGAAGGATCCGCTGGCGCTGGAGCGTCAGTCGATCATGGCCAGACTCGAGGCGATGGGCGACGGCGCACGGATCGAGATCGGCGCCGGCAAGGCGCGGCTCGTCGTGCCGGCTGACGTTGACGATTTCGCCGCCGTGCTCGACAAGGAACCGGGCGCCACCATCGTCGCCGGCTCGACCGATGTCGGTCTCTGGGTGACCAAGCACATGCGCGATATTTCGCCTGTCATCTTCATCGGCAATCTCGACGGGCTGTGCGCCATTGCCGAGGACAAGGACGTGATCTCGATCGGCGCCGGCGTCACCTATTCCGATGCCTTCGCGATGCTGTCGAAACGCATCCCGGCGCTCGGGCCATTGTTCGATCGCATCGGCGGCGAACAGGTGCGCAACATGGGCACGATCGGCGGCAACATCGCCAATGGCTCGCCGATCGGCGACACACCGCCGCCATTCATCGCGCTCGGCGCGCGGCTGACGCTGCGCCGTGGAAGCAAGCGGCGCACGATCCCGCTCGAGGATTTCTTCATCGCCTATGGCAAGCAGGACCGGCAGGCCGGCGAGTTCGTCGAGGCCGTGCATGTGCCGGTTCCGGCAAACGAAACGAAGTTCGGCGTCTACAAGATCACCAAGCGCCGCGACGAGGATATCACCGCCGCCCTCGGCGCGTTTTTTCTGACCTTGGCCAGGGACGGCACCGTGGCCGATATCCGCATCGCCTATGGCGGCATGGCGGCGACGCCGAAGCGGGCTGCGGCGGTCGAGAAAGCTCTGCTCGGCAAACCCTGGACCGAAGAAACAGTCGAGGCGGCGATGACCGAATACCCAACGGATTTCACGCCGCTCACCGACATGCGGGCAAGCGCTGAATATCGGGCTTTGGCGGCGAAAAACTTGTTGCTGCGTTTCTTTGTCGAAACCACCGGCACCAGGGCACCGTTCCAGGTGTCGCGCAACGAGGCGGCATGATGAACAAGCACGCCAGCGCCAATTTAAAGGCCGAAAAGATCGTCGGCGGCGTCGCCACAGACCAGCGCCATGATTCCGCGCACAAGCATGTCAGCGGCAGCGCCGTTTACATCGATGATATGCCCGAACCGGCGGGCACGCTGCATGGCTGCCTCGGCTTGGCCACGGCCACGCATGCCGCCATCGCCAAAATGGACCTGTCGGCGGTGCGCGCCGCTCCCGGCGTGATCGACGTGCTCACGGCAAAGGATGTGCCGGGCGAGAACGACATTTCGCCGACCGGGCGCCATGACGAGCCGGTACTCGCCGACGGCAAGGTACAGTTTTTCGGCCAGCCGATCTTTTGCGTGATTGCCGAGACGCGCGAGCAGGCGCGGCGCGCCACGAGGCTGGCAAGGGTCGAATACGAGGAATTGCCTTTCGTCACCGACATCGGCGCGCTCGATCCGACCAGGGACAAACTCGTCACGCCGCCTCTGACGCTGAAACGCGGCGACGCGGCTGCTGCGATCCGTCAGGCCCCCCGCCGGCTGAAAGGAAAAATGCGCGTCGGCGGCCAGGAGCATTTCTACCTCGAAGGCCATATCGCGATGGCGGTTCCGGGCGAGGATCAGGATGTCACCATCTATTCCTCGACCCAGCATCCGAGCGAAGTCCAGCACATGGTTGGTCATGCACTCGGCGTGCCGAGCAACGCCATTACCGTGGAAATGCGTCGCATGGGGGGCGGCTTCGGCGGCAAGGAAACGCAGGGCAACCAGTTTGCAGCGCTGGCCGCGATCGCCGCCAAGAAGCATCATCGGGCAGTGAAAATCCGGCCCGATCGCGATGACGACATGATCGCCACCGGCAAGCGGCACGATTTCCTCATCGACTACGAGGCCGGCTTCGACGATGAGGGCAATATTCTCGGCGTCGACTTCATGTTCGCGGCGCGCTGCGGCTTTTCTGCGGACCTTTCCGGGCCGGTCACCGACCGCGCGCTGTTCCACTGCGACAACACCTATTTCTGGCCGGCTGTGCATGCACAGTCGGCGCCGCTCTACACCAACACGGTCTCGAACACCGCCTTTCGCGGCTTCGGCGGCCCTCAAGGCATGGTCGGCGCCGAGCGTATCATCGACGAGGTGGCGTTCGCCGTCGGCAAGGACCCGCTCGAGATCCGCAAGCGGAATTTCTACGGCACCGCCGACCGCAACGTCACGCCCTACCATCAGGTGGTCGAGGACAACATCATCCACCGCATCGTTGGGGAACTGGAAGAAAGCGCCAGCTATGCAAGGCGCCGGCGCGAGATCTCGGCCTTCAACAACAACAGCCGCTTCATCAAGCGGGGCTTGGCGCTGACGCCGGTCAAATTCGGCATCTCGTTTACCGCCACGCATTACAATCAGGCCGGCGCGCTGGTGCATGTCTACACCGACGGTTCGGTGCATCTGAACCATGGCGGCACCGAGATGGGGCAGGGCCTCAACGTCAAGGTGGCGCAAGTGGTGGCGCAAGAGTTCCAGATCGATCTCGACCAGGTGAAGATCACCGCGACGACCACCGGCAAGGTGCCGAACACCTCGGCCACCGCCGCGTCGTCCGGCACCGACCTCAATGGAATGGCGGCGCAGAACGGCGCCCGCCAGATCAAGGACCGGCTGACCGATTTCGCCGCCGAGAAATACCAGGTGCCACGCGACCAGGTGCTGTTCCTGCCCAACAGGGTGCGCATCGGCAACCAGGAGATACCTTTCGCCGACCTCGTCAAGCAGGCCTATATGGCCCGCATCCAGCTTTCGGCGGCCGGCTTTTACAAGACGCCGAAGATCCACTGGGACCGCGACAAGGGCGAGGGCCGTCCTTTCTATTATTTCGCCTATGGCGCCTCCTGCTCGGAAGTCTCGGTCGACACGCTGACCGGCGAATACATGGTCGAACGCACCGACATCCTGCACGAGACGGGCCGCTCGCTGAACCGCGCCATCGACCTCGGCCAGGTCGAGGGCGGCTTTATCCAGGGCATGGGCTGGCTGACGACCGAGGAACTGTGGTGGGATGACAAGGGCCGGCTGCGCACGCATGCGCCCTCGACCTATAAGATCCCGCTGGCGTCGGACCGGCCCAAGATCTTCAACGTGACACTGGCCGATTGGCCGGAGGCCGGTGAGCCGACGATCCATCGCTCCAAGGCGGTCGGCGAGCCGCCCTTCCCGCTCGGCATGTCGGTGCTGCATGCCCTGTCCGACGCGGTGGCAAGCGTCGCCGACCACAGGATCTGTCCACGTCTCGATGCGCCTGCGACACCGGAACGCGTGCTGATGGCGATCGAGCGGCTGAAGAAAGAGGCGAAGACCTGACTCCGGCAAAACGTGCAAAACAGGCCGAAAAGGCCTATATTTCCCGACAGGGAATGTAAAAAATGAACACGACTGTGCAAAGCCTGAAAGCCTTTCTTGGCCAAACCGGCCGGGTCGCGCTCGTCGAGGTCGCGGCGACGAAGGGCTCGACGCCGCGCGAGAAGGGCGCCTTCATGCTCGTCTCGCAAGCAGCGACATCGGGCACGATCGGCGGCGGCCAACTGGAATATATGGCCATCGACAAGGCACGGCAGATGCTGGGCTCTTTACCCTCCTCCTTGCGGGGAGGGTCGGCGAGCGGACGCCGCGAAGCGGCGTCAGCGAAACGGGGCGGGGGAGCGGCGTTCACAGATCCCTCGACGACGACGTCGTCCAACCCTATCCACAAGGGGGAGGGTGAAGAGACCCGCCCCGACGCCCACGTGATCCTCGACGTGGCGCTCGGTCCGGAGATCGGCCAATGCTGCGGCGGGCGCGTCGAGGTGTCGATCCGCCTCGTCGATGCGACGTTGGCGCAGGAGCTGATTTCGGCCGCGGAAGTCGAGCAGGCTAAACTGCCTTGTGTCTACATCTTCGGCGGCGGCCACGTCGGCCAGGCGCTGGCCTCCGCGGTCGCCCTTCTCCCTGTGCACCCCGTTGTCATCGAAACACGGGCAGACGCGCTTGAAGGAATGCCGCAAGCCATCGAGACGCGGCTGACCCCGATGCCTGAAGCCGAGGTGCGCAACGCGCCTGCAGGCAGCGCCTTCGCCATCCTCACCCATGATCATGCGCTGGACTTCCTGATTGTCGCCGAAGCCCTGAAGCGTGATGACACCGCCTATGTCGGCATGATCGGCTCAAAGACCAAGAAAGCGACATTCAGGAATTGGTTCCTGAAGTCGGCTGAGGGCACGGAAGCGCAGTTTGCCCGCCTCGTTTCCCCAATTGGCGGTGATGCCGTGAAAGACAAGCGCCCATCCGTCATTGCCGCGCTAGCGGCCGCCGAGATCATGACGGCGCTGGTCAATCACGGCGCCGCGGCAAATGCCGAGCACCAGGTGCCGCATGATAGGACGACGGCCGGGTAAGGTCACGTCGCGGCTATACCGGTTGCTTCAAGCCCAGATGATCGCGCAGTGTGCGGCCCTCATACTCCCTGCGAAACAGGCCGCGCCGCTGCAGCTCCGGCACAACCAGGGTGGCGAAGGCATCGAGTTCGCCGGGGAAATATGACGGCATGACGTTGAAGCCGTCCGCCGCACCGCCCTCGAACCGGGCCTGGAGTTCGTCTGCGATCTGCACCGCGGTCCCGACGATGCGCCAATGGCCGCGTGCGCCGGCGAAATGGCGGGCAAGCTGGCGGATGGAAAGGCCGTCGCGGCGCGATTGCTCGATGACCAGGGCCTGCCGGCTTTTCATGCCTTCGCTCTCCGGCAATTCGGGCAGCGGCCCGTCGAGCGGATAGCGCCGAAGATCGGAGATGCTGAGATAGCTGGACAGCAGCGCTACGCCGACGTCATCGGGGATCAGCTCCTGCAGCTCCTCGTATTTCGCCCGCGCTTCCGCTTCGGTTTCCGCCACCACCGGGGCGACGCCGGGCATGATCTTGATGTCGTCCGGTTCGCGTCCATAGGCCGCCAGACGGCCCTTGAGATCGTCGTAGAAAGCCTTCGCTTCCGCGAAAGTCTGCGCGGCGGTGAACACCACATCGGCGGTGCGAGCGGCGAGATCGCGGCCGACATCCGAGGCGCCGGCCTGAACCATGACCGGGGCGCCCTGCGGCGAACGCGGCAAATCGAGTGGATCGCACACCGAAAAGCTCTGGCCGTCATGGCCGGAGGCGCCGAGCTTGCCGTGCCAAAGCCTGGTGACGACTTCGGCGAATTCTCGTGCCCGTTCATAACGATCGGCGTGGGGTCTGAGACCCGTTGCGCCGAAGTTGGCGGCCTCGATCGGGCTGGCCGACGTGACCAGGTTCCAGCCGGCGCGCCCGCCGCTCAGCTGGTCGAGCGAAAGGAAGGTTCGTGCCAGCCCGTAAGGCTCGTTGTAGCTGGTCGAAGCCGTGGAGACGAGGCCGATGCGGCTGGTCTGGACAGCGAGTGCGGAAAGCAGGCTGATCGGCTCGAAGCCGATCGAACGCGAGGTCTGGCTGGCGATGCTGACATCGGCTTCGCGCAGGCCGGCCGCATCCTCGCAGAACAACAGGTCGAATTTCGCCGCTTCCGCCGTGCGCGCCAGCGCGACGTAATGATCGATGTCGATCCCGGCCTTCACATGGGCCTGGGGATGCCGCCAGGCGGCGATATGGTGGCCCGTCGCCCACAGAAAGACGCCGAGCTTCATCTGGCGCGCGGTCATCGGTCGCCTCCGCCGCTGAGTCCCAGATGCGAGCGCAGCGTTGTGCCCCCATGGCTCTGTCGAATCACGCCGCGCCGCCGCAGCTCCGGCAGAACGCGATTGGTGAAATCGTCGAGCGCTGAAATGTGCGCGGACAGCCGGATGTTGAATCCGTCGCAATTGTTCGCCCGGAATTCTTCCTCCATCCTGTCGGCCAGCCCGGCGACGCCGTTGGCGGCGAGGGATATGTCAGCCAATATTCTCACGGCATCCGGTTCGCGCCCGGACGCGGAAACGCGGCGCCTGAATTCGTCATGGCGTGCCCTGCGCCGCGCTGCCTGCCTTTCGTCCAGCAGGATGACATCGGCTGTGCGCGCGGCAATGTCGAGGTCGCCTGCCGCCAGGCCGGACAGGACCAGAACCGGCGTATCCTGCGGCGAGCGCGCCACGTTCAGCGGTCCGCGCACGGCGAAGAATTCGCCCTTGTGGTCGAGTTGGTGCATTTTTCCGGGATCGTGAAAGCGGCCGCTGTCTTTGTCGAACAACAGCGCGTCCGCCTCCCAGCCATTCCACAAGCCCTGGACGATGCCGATGTATTCCTCGGAGCGGCGGCGAAACTCGTCGCTGGAAAATCCATCCGGCCGGCTGAAATTGGCCGCCTCGCTCGGCGCCTGCGCCATCGTTGCGTTCCATCCGGCGCGACCGTGGCTGATGATATCGAGCGAGGCGAACCGGCGCGCCAGATTGTAGGGCTGGTGGGCAACCATCGACGCGGTGGCGACCAGCCCGATCCTGCTCGTCACGGTCGCCAGTGCGGCAAGCAGGGTCGTCGCTTCGAACGGGTTGCCCGACCCGGCCCTGCCCGGCGGCGCATCGTCGAGAACAATCATGTCCAGCCCGGCCGCTTCCGCCCGCTGCGCGAAGCCGGCCAAGTCGCTGAAGGTGAGCGCGCCGGCCTGCCCGGCCGTGGAGGCAATGTTGAGCGAAACGGTGAGATGCATTGTGGCTAGCTCGTCAGTCGGCGCAAAGCCCATCGGCCATGAGGCGGCATCCGCGAACCTAAGTTCGCCTTCGCGCAAGGCAACCCTTGCGACTGGGCCAGGAGCCGCTCACTTGCCGACCAGTATGTCCTTGATCAGCCGCTGGCAGCGCTCGGCCATGAAATCCAGCAGCAGGCGCACCTTCGGGTCCTGCAGCTTCTTGTGCGGATAGACGGCGGCGAACTGCACCGGCGTCGGCGGCGTGCCGGCCAGGATGATCCTCAGCCGCCGGTCGCGGATGAACGGCTCGACCTCGAAGCGCGGCTTGTTGATGATGCCGCGCCCCGACAGCGCCCAGCCGGTCAGCACGTCGCCATCGTCCGTATCATAGGGCCCGTGCACCTCGAATTTCTGCGGTCCGTTCGGCGTCTGCAAGGTCCAGACATATTCGCGCGCGCCGGAATAGCGCAGCATCAGGCAATCGTGCTTCCTGCTGATCAGTTCCTGCGGCTCGGCCGGCTCTCCGCGCGCCTCCAGATATTTGGGTGCCGCCACCAGCACCCGCTCGCATTCCATGATGCCGCGCATCCTGAGGCTGGAATCTTCGATGATACCGAGTCGGAAGGCGACGTCGATGCCCTCTTTCATGATATCGACATTGTGATCCGAGAGCCTCAGCCGCACTTCGATATCAGGATATTTGTCGTGGAAATCGGGAATACCCGAGGCGACCAGGCGGCGGCCGAGGCCGAGCGGCGCGGTCACGCGGATGGTGCCGCGCGGCTGACCGGAAAGGGCCGAAACCGCGGCCTCCGCCTCGGTGATCGCTTCCAGCACCTGCTTGGCGCCGGTGTAGAACACCGTGCCATGCTCGGTCGGCATCAATTGTCGTGTCGTGCGGTTGAACAGCCGCACACCAAGGTGCTTCTCCAGCTCCTTGATTCGGTTGGAAGCAACCGCCGGCGAAATGCGCATGTCGCGCCCGGCCGCCGACAGATTGCCGAGCTCGACCACGCGGACGAAGACGGCGATGTTGTCGAGATAGGCCATGCGGTTCAGGGGCTTTCAATCAAGCTGTGTGCGAGCAACCTAGTATTTTCCAATTTTTTTTGAAAGTCATCGCACACCTCGCCTCTTTCCGTTTGCGCGCCACACCGTAAAGTCGCTTCATCGGCAGGGACGACTTCAATGATGGATTTCGCTATTTTCTGGGACTGGCTGAGCTTTGCCGTGCGCTGGCTGCACGTCATCACCGGCATCGCCTGGATCGGCTCGTCCTTCTATTTCGTCGCGCTTGATCTCGGTTTGCGCCAGCGACCGGGCATGCCTGTCGGCGCCTTCGGCGAGGAGTGGCAGGTGCATGGCGGCGGCTTCTATCACATCCAGAAATACCTGGTCGCGCCGGCCGAGATGCCGGAACACCTCACCTGGTTCAAATGGGAATCCTACGCCACCTGGCTGTCCGGCTTCGCCATGCTGTGCGTGGTCTACTATGCCGGGGCCGACCTGTTCCTGATCGATCCCAACGTGCTGCCGATGTCTGTGCCGGTCGGGATCGTCCTGTCGATGGCGACGATCGGCGTCGGCTGGGTGGTTTATGACCTGCTCTGCCGTTCGCCGCTGGGCAAAAGCGATACAGGCCTGATGCTGGTGCTCTACTGCGTGCTGGTGTTCATCGCCTGGGGACTGACCCATCTGTTCACCGGCCGCGCCGCTTTCCTGCATCTGGGCGCCATCACCGCCACGATCATGTCGGCCAATGTCTTCATGGTCATCATCCCCAACCAGAAGATCGTCGTTGCCGACCTCATCGCCGGCCGCAAGCCGGATCCGAAATACGGCAAGATCGCCAAGCAGCGCTCGCTCCACAACAATTACCTGACGCTGCCGGTGCTGTTTCTGATGCTGTCGAACCATTACCCGCTGGCGTTCGGCACTGAGTTCAACTGGATCATCGCCTCCCTGGTGTTCATCATCGGCGTGTTGATCCGCCACTACTTCAACACCGTGCACAAGCGCGCCGGCAACCCGCACTGGACCTGGCTGGGCGCCCTTGTCCTGTTCCTCATCATCGTCTGGTTGTCCACCGTGCCGAAGGTGTTGACCGGCGAACCGAAGGCGTCCGCCTCGGCGCAAGTCTATATCGCTTCGGCCCATTTCCCGGCCGTGCGCGACACCGTGCTCGGCCGCTGCTCGATGTGCCATTCACAGGAGCCGGTCTACGAGGGCATCTACCATGCGCCCAAGGGCGTGATGCTGGATACAGACGCCGGCATCGCCGAGCATGCCCGCGAGATCTATCTGCAGGCCGGCCGCAGCCATGCCATGCCGCCCGCCAATGTCAGCCAGATCACCGACAAGGAGCGGGCGCTGCTGGTGGCCTGGTTCGAAGGCGCGGGGAAATAAGCATGACATCGACACTTCTGCGTGGCCGCACGCTGTCCTTCGTGCGCTGGCCTGAAAGCATCGATGATCATTCCGCCTGGCGCTACGAGGAGGATGGCGGCCTGCTGATCCACGACGGCAGGATCGTCGCTGCGGGCGCTTACGTCGATGTTGAAAGGAAGGCAGGCGAGACAACGAGAAGGATTGATCACCGGCTGCATCTGCTGCTTCCGGGCTTCATCGATGCCCATGTGCATTTCCCGCAGATGCAGATCATCGCCTCCTACGGCGCGGAACTGCTCGATTGGCTGAACGCCTACACTTTCCCGGAGGAGACGAAGTTCGCCAATGCGCAGCATGGCCGGCGCGTCGCGCGGCTATTCCTCGACGAGATGGTGCGCCACGGCACCACGACGGTTGCCGCCTACTGTTCCGTGCACAAGGCCTCCGCAGAAGCTTTCTTCGCCGAGTCGCATGACCGCAACATGCTCAACATCGCCGGCAAGGTGATGATGGACCGCAACGCGCCCGATGGCGTGCTCGACACGCCGCAATCGGGCTATGACGACAGCAAGGCGCTGATCAAGGAGTGGCACGGCAAGGGCCGGCAGCTTTATGCCATCACCCCTCGCTTCGCGATCACCTCGTCGCCGGAGCAGATGGAGATGGCCGGCGCGCTATGCCGCGAATACCCCGACCTGCACATCCAGACGCATCTGTCGGAAAACCATGCCGAGATCGCCTTCACGCAGGAGCTTTATCCGTGGTCGCGCGATTACACCGACGTCTATGAGCATTACGGGCTGTTGGGTAGAAAGAGCCTGCTCGGCCATTGCATCCATCTGTCGGAGCGGGAAGCGGACGCGCTTTCGGACAGCGGCTCCGTAGCCGTGTTCTGCCCGACCTCGAACCTTTTCCTCGGCTCCGGCCTGTTCGATTATCAGCGCTACCGCACCCGCGATAAAGCCCTCCGCATCGCCGCCGCCACCGATGTCGGTGGCGGCACCAACTATTCCATGCTGCGCACCATGGACGAGGGCTACAAGGTGATCGCGCTGAACGGCGAGAAGCTGAACCCGTTCCAGTCCTTCTGGCAGGTCACGCGCGGCAACGCCGAGGCGCTGTCGGTGGCGCAAAGGATCGGCACGCTGGAGGAAGGCACCGATGCCGATATCGTCGTGCTGGACGCCAGGGCGACGTCGTCGATGCGGCTCAGGATGGAGACCGTCGAGACGCTGGCGCAGGAACTCTTTCTCTTGCAGACGCTGGGCGATGATCGCGCCGTGCGCGAGGTCTATGTGGCGGGTCGGCCGGCAAAAACCGATTTGGCAATTTAGAACGTGACGGCGCGTTCCTTGCTTGACCCGGGCTTGACCCAGCGGCAACCATCCGTCAAAGCGTGCGGCGACGTTGAAAGGGGAACGACATGGCCGTTGCCGAAGACATCGCCCTGATCAAGAGACAGGAGGAAGTCCTTGTCTTTCCCGCCTTCGACGAGGCAGTCGCGTTCAGTGTCGGGTCCGCGATCCGCGACAGGGCACTCACCGAGAATCTCCCGGTCATAGTCGACATCAGGACCTTCGACCGGCCGCTGTTCTATGCCGCCATGCCGGGCTCGAACGCTTCCAATCCCGACTGGGCGCGGCGCAAGATCAAGGTCGTCAAGCGGTTCCTGAAAAGCACTTACCGCATGGTGCTGGAACAGCAGCGCCCCGACCGCACTTTCAAGATCGGCGAGGGCCTGGATATTGCCGACTACGTGCTGGCCGGCGGCGGCTTTCCCGTCACGGTCAAGGGTGTCGGGGTCATCGGCGTCATCGCCGTTTCGGGCCTGCCGGAGCGCGAGGATCACGGCGTGGTGGTCGATGCGTTGTGTGATCATCTGGGTATCGACAAGCGCGAATTGGTATTGCCGCCGGAAGAAAAATTGTGACGTCGGCGCCGCCCCTCATCCGCCTGCCCGTCCTCCGCAGCAGCTGCGCTGTAGCTGCTGCGGGTGGAAGTGAAACGCTCCACCGCTGGCTATCCCCCTATGCCCGTTCTTCACGGGGAGAGGGTCGGGGTGAGGCGCAACGTCAGCTCTGCAAGAATGCGCGAAACGCTGCTGGCTGCCGGATATGACCATTCTCGATCCCAAATCCTTCCTCACTTCCATTTTCAACGCCGCCGTCGCCGCCGCCGATCCGGAAAAGACCATCCGCGATCATTTGCCGGCCAGGCCCAGGGGCCGCACCATCGTCATCGGCGCCGGCAAAGGCTCGGCGCAGATGGCGGCGGCCTTCGAGAAAGCGTGGGACGGTCCGATCGAAGGACTGGTCGTCACCCGCTACGGCTATGGCGCGAAATGCGAGCGCATCGAGATCATCGAGGCGGCGCATCCGGTGCCGGACGCCGCCGGGCTCGAGGCTTCGCGGCGGCTGCTCGGGAAGGTGCAAGGGCTGACCGCCGACGATCTGGTGGTGGCGCTGATTTCCGGCGGCGGTTCGGCGCTGCTGCCGTCACCGGCAACCGGCCTGACATTGGCCGACGAGATCGCCGTCAACGAGGCGCTGCTGGCGTCGGGCGCGCCGATCGCGGCGATGAACACCATCCGCAAGCATCTTTCCACCATCAAGGGAGGCCGGCTGGCCGCCGCCGCCTGGCCGGCCAAAATGGTGTCGCTGGTTGTCTCCGATATTCCCGGTGACAATCCGGCGCTGGTCGCATCCGGCCCGACCGTTCCCGACACCGGCAGCCGGGCGGATGCGCTGGCGTCGATATCAGCCTACGGCATGAACCTGCCGGCCTCGGTCATGGCGCATATCAATTCACCGGCCGCCGATGCACCAATTCCCGGGGATGAGCGCTTTTCGCGCAACGAGGTGCATCTGATCGCCTCCGCCGGCGTGTCGCTCGAAGCAGCCGCAGCGGAAGCGAGCCGACAGGGCATGGAAGCTGTCATTCTCTCGGATGCCATCGAAGGCGAAGCCCGCGAGGTGGGCGGGGTTCACGCGGCCATCGCGCGCGAAGTAGCGACACGCAATCGGCCTTTCTCAAAGCCGGTGCTGATCCTGTCCGGCGGCGAGACCACGGTGACGCTGCGTGCCAAGGGGAAAGGCGGCCGCAACTCCGAATTCCTGCTCGCCTTCGCCATCGGCATCAATGATGTGAAGGGCATTCACGCCCTGGCCGCCGACACCGACGGCATCGACGGCTCGGAGGACAATGCCGGCGCCTTCGCCGATGGTTCCACGGTCGCGCGCATGCGCGCGGCCGGCATCGACGCCAAGGCGATGCTGGCAGGCAACAATGCCTGGACGGCTTTCAACGCGGTCGGCGATCTGTTCGTGCCCGGTCCGACCGGCACCAATGTCAACGATCTCAGGGCCATCCTGATTCGCTAATCGTTTGGATCAGGCAGCCATCAGCCGCTTCACCTGCTTCATGTCGTCAAGGAACCGTTCTCGCTCGGCCTCCTTGTCCGCACGGTCACGGATGCGCAGGATGAAGGATGGATGGATGGTGATGAACACACGCATGCCATCTTCCCGCTCGATCGCCTGGCCGCGCATCTTCGTCACCGGAACCGCCTTGCCGAGCAGCGACAATGCCGCCGTTGCGCCAAGCGCCACGGCAAGGTTCGGTTTGATCAGTCCGAATTCCTGGTCGAGCCACCAGCGGCACGCCTGAATCTCGCCGGCGTTCGGCTTGGAATGAATGCGACGCTTGCCGCGCGGCTCGAACTTGAAGTGCTTGACCGCATTGGTGACGTAGACTTTCTGGCGGTCGACCCCGGCGTCGTCCAGTATGGCGTCGAACACCCTGCCGGCCGGGCCAACGAAGGGAGCGCCGGCGAGATCTTCCTGATCGCCGGGCTGCTCGCCGACGAAAATCACCTTGGCGCCGTCAGGCCCTTCGCCGAACACGGTCTGCGTCGCATCGCGCCACAGCGGGCAGCGGTGGCAAGCCTTCGCTACCTCACGCAGCTCCGAGATCGAGGTGACATCTGGCAGTGGCTCGTCGGACGGCCCGGAAATGCGCCTGGCCGGCCTCTTCGCTTCATGCGTTTGGCCTGTGGTCGCCATCATCCTGTCCTGTCGGTTCTGACACTGAAATGGACGGGAAGGGCGATGGTTCCTCCGAGGGCTCAGACCTCGTGCAGATAGAGGTGATAGTCCAGCTCGCTGACCGTGCGCGCCACGCGCAGGTATTCGGACTGCTTGATCGCCACGAAGGTGCGGTGCAGGTCTTCGCCAAGCGCGCCTTTGAGGAAGCTGGACGCTCTGGCCGCCTCGATCGCCGCGCGCCAGTCGACCGGCATGGTCGTGCGCGTCACCGCCGCCTCATAGCCGTTTCCGGTCGTCTCGGGGCCGGGGTCGAGGCCTTCGTCGAGCCCTTTGACGATGCCGGCAAGCACGGTTGCCGCGATCAGATAGGGGTTGGCGTCGACGCCCGACGGCCGATGCTCGATGCGCCGGTTCCTGGCGTCGCCCGCCGGCACGCGCAGCGCCACCGACCGGTTGTTGACGCCCCAGGTCGGCGCCACCGGTGCATAGGATTGGGAGACGAAGCGCCGCCAGGAATTGGCGTGCGGCGCAAACACCAGCATCGATTCCGCCATGGTCTGGATCAGGCCGCCCAGCCCGCGCAGCAGTGGCAGCGACCAACTCTCGCCACCGGCCTCCGAAAAAACGTTTCGGCTAGCCTTGTCCTGCAGCGAGACGTGGAAATGCATGCCGGAGCCGGCATATTTCTCGATCGGTTTGGCCATGAAGCAAGCGGTGACGCCATGGCGGCGCGCCTGCGCCCGAACCAGCCGTTTCAGCATGACGAGGTCGTCGGCCGCCCGCATCACATCCTTGCGGTAGTTCAGCGTCAATTCGTACTGGCCGGGCGCATATTCGGAAATCACGGTCTCGGCCGGAATGCCCTGTGCCTTGGCCGCGGCATAGATGTCGGTAAACAGCGGCTCCATGCCGTGCAGATGGTCGACCGAGTAGACCTCGGTCTTGCCCGAGACGCGGCCATCCAGCACGGCGTGCGCCGGCTGCACCTTGCCGTCGCTGTCGCGCTCATTGGCGAGGAGAAAAAATTCGAGCTCGAAGGCGCCGGCCGGGTACAGCCCCTTGGACGCCAATATGTCGACCTGCCTTGCCAGCGCCAGCCGCGGGTCCGATGACATCGGCGCGCCGTCGAGATGATACATCGCCATCAGCACCTGGCCGCGCGGCGGGTTGGTCCCGTGGAGCGGCACCAGCGTGCCAGGAATCGGCCAGGCGCGCAGATCGCCGTCGCCGGTGGTCCAGATCAGCCCGGTCTCGTGCACGTCCTCGCCGGTGATGTCGAGGCCGAGGATCGAGATCGGCATGTGCCGGCCGCCTTCGAAGATGGCTTTCAGCTCGTGCCGGCGCACGATCTTGCCACGGCCGACGCCGTTGGCATCGGTCAGCACGATATCGAAGGCTTCGATCTCAGGATGGGCGTCGAGAAAGGCCTGCGCCTCGGTGGGCGTCGAGCCCGAAGGTGAAGTCATGATGGAGCCCGGCCTGGCTTGCGCGCCTGTCTGTTGGGTGGCTTGTCTCATGCCGCAAGCTCCGCCGCAACTGCGCCGAAGGCGGTGATCAGCCGGTTGACCTGGGCGCCAGTGGTCGCCGGAGAGATCAGCATCATATTGTGGAAGGGCGCGATAAGCACGCCGCGATTGACCAGCGCGACATGGATGGCGGCTTCGAGTTCCGGCGCGTGCGCGGCCTCCGCCTCCGCCCCATTGCGCAGCGGGCCCGGCGCGCAGATGAATTCGACGCGGGCGCCGACGCGGGCGACATGCCATGGCAGGCGGTAGCGGTCGATGACCGTGGTCAGCCCGGCATCGAGCCGCCGCGCCAGATGATCCATGCGGTCGTAGTTCTCGGCCGTCATCACTTCTTCGAGCGCGGCGCGCATCGCGGCAAACTGCAGAGGATTGGCCGAGAGCGTCGTGCCCATGCCGGAATAACCCGGCTCTTTCGTCCTGTTGTAGTCGGCGTAGCGCGAGGCGACCTCTTCGCTCATGCCCCATACGCTTGCCGGTACACCACCGGCGATCGGCTTGCCTAGCACGAACAGGTCCGGCTCCAGCCCGTATTTCGCGGAATAGCCGCCCGGTCCGGTCGAGATCGTATGCGTCTCGTCGATCAGAAGCAGCGTGCCGGCCGCGCGGGTCAGCTTTCGCAGCGCCTCGTGGAAACCGGGATCGGCCAGCACCATGCAGGAATTGGTCAGCACCGGTTCGGCGATGACGCAGGCGACATCCTTGTCCCTGAGCGCTGCCTCCAGCGCGGCAACGTCGTTGAACTCGATGACCTTGGCCGTGCGGGTCAGGTCGCGGAATTCTCCGGCCAATCCGGGCCGGTTGGCCGGCTTGCCGTCGATCAGCCGCACCATCGTCTCGTCGACAGAGCCGTGATAACAGCCGTTGAAAACCAATATCTTTTCTCGCCCGGTGACGGCGCGGGCAACGCGCAGCGCGAAGCGGTTGGCATCGGTCGCCGTCGTGGCGATCTGCCAGAACGGCAGGCCGAAGCGCTGTTGCAGCAGCGGTCCAATGGCGAGCGCATCTTCCGAAGGCAGCATGTATGTCAGGCCGCGTCCGGCCTGCCGGCGGATGGCGCGCGCTATCGCCGGCGGCGAATGGCCGAACATCGATCCGGTGTCGCCGAGGCAGAAATCGTCGAGCCTGTTGCCGTCGATGTCGGTGATCGTAGCGCCTTTGGCGCTCTCGACCAGGATCGGAAACGGCGTCGGCCAGTCGTTCATCCAGTGCATCGGCACGCCACCGAAGAAGCCGGGCAGGCCGTTGCCGGCCTTGGCCTGCGATTTCGGCCGCGCCTTGCGGAAGCTGGCGCCTTCGGTATCCCGCAATGCGGCAATGCGGTCGCGGCTGACGCCGCCAATGGACGTGTGGGCGCTGTGCATGAAACCCCTCTCTGGCGCAGTAGTGGAGTAGTGGGGTAGGCGCTCAACGGCCCGGATGCTCTAAACCCGCTCCCATATTGCCCTACTCCCCTACTCCCCTAACCCGTGATGTCGATAACGCCGCAGTCGCCGGCGGCACTGCCGAAGGCGATGCGGCGTTCTTCCCTGTCCCACATCATCGAGGTGATGGCGCCCTTGCCGGGGCGACGCAACAGCACTTCCTTGGCGTCGGAAAAACGCACCGCCATCACCATGCCGTCCTCATAGCCGATGGCGACGACATCCTGGCTCGGATGGCAGGCGACTGAGGTCACCATCGCATTGCCGCGCGTACCGAGTTCCAGCGGCGCCTTGCCCATTGGCCCGTCCTTGCCTGAAAACGGCCAGACGATCGCCGCCGGCGCGCCGGAACTCGCCAGCCACTTGCCTTTCACGCTCCATGACAGGCTTTTGACCTTGGCGGGATAGCCGCTCATGCGCATGTGCTTGCCGTCCGCCAGCTTCCAGCCGTGCAACGCGTTTTCCTGCATGGTGGTGACCAGGAAGGCGCCATCCGGCGAGAAGGTGATGCCGGTATGGGCGCCGGCCCATTCGAGCTCCACCGGCTTGCCCTCGGCGGCCGGGAAATGCAGCGTCGCGCCATTGTAGCGCGCGACGCCGAAGCGCATGCCCTTGGGCGAAAATGCCAGCCCCTCGACCGAACGCGGATGGGCGAACTCTTTTGTGTGGCCGTCGGCAAAGCGCACATAGGCGGTCTTGCCTGTAGCGTAGGCGATGGCGCCTTGCGGGCCAGCGGCGACGCTGGTGACCCACTTCTTGCCCGCGCTCGCCAATTCCTTGGCCTCGCCGCCCGCTTTCACCGCAAACACCTTGCCGTCTTCGCCGCCGGTGAGCAGCCGGTCATTGGCGGCATCGTGGAAGGCCGCGAGCAGCCCGTCATTGGCCTGCACCGTCTTGTGGCCATTGTCGAGCCGATGGACGGTGCCGTCGGCCAGCGCGAAATGCGGCACGTCGCGGAGGAAGGCGGCGGCAAGGCAATGGCCTTCGAGATCAAGCGGGGCGACGGTCGGCATGTAGGACAGGTCCATTCCAGATTGTTGCTGGTCGTCTCGGGAGCCGCCAGCGCGCCAGGCGCGGCCCCACCCTCTCCCGCAAGGGGAGAAGGAAGAGCGGGCAGCGCTACCGCCATAAAGTCCGGAAATCAAGCGGCCTGGCAGGCCTCGAAGCTCTTCCTCAGCCGTTCGGGGTCCAGTTCGCGACCGATGAACACCAGCCGGCTCTCATGCTTCTCGCCGTCTTTCCAGGCGCGCTGGTGGTCGCCCTCGATGATCATGTGCACGCCCTGGATGACGTAGCGCTCGTCGTCGCCCTTCAAGGCGATGATGCCTTTCAGGCGCAGGATGTTCGGCCCCTCCATCTGGGTGACCTTCTCGATCCAGGGGAAGAATTTCTTCGGATCCATCTCGCCTCCCCGCAGCGAAACCGACTGCACCGTCACGTCATGGATGTCGGATGGGTGCGCGTGATGGTCGTGTCCATCGTGGTCATGATCGTGCCCGTCATGATCGTGGTGGTGATGATCGTGGTCGTGGTCATGATCATGATCATGACCATGGTGGTCGTCATGCGCCTCGAGGAAATGCGGGTCGTTCTCCAGCGCCCTGGACAGGTCGAAGGCGCCGCGGTCGAGCACTTCCGACAGCGCCACGCCGGCGCGGGTGGTGCGATGGATCCTTGCGGCCGGGTTGATGGCGCGGATCGTCGCTTCCACCTTGGCCAGTTCTTCTGGTGTGACGAGGTCGGTCTTGTTGAGCACGACGACGTCGGCGAAGGCGATCTGGTCCTCGGCTTCCTTGGAATCCTTCAGCCTGAGCGGCAGGTGCTTGGCGTCGACCAGCGCCACCACGGCGTCGAGCTTCGTCTTGGAGCGCACGTCGTCGTCCATGAAGAAGGTCTGCGCCACCGGCACCGGATCGGCGAGACCCGTGGTCTCCACCACGATGGCGTCGAAGCGGCCGGGCCGGCGCATCAGGCCCTCAACGACGCGGATCAGGTCGCCGCGCACCGTGCAGCAAACGCAGCCATTGTTCATCTCGTAGATTTCCTCGTCGGACTCCACGATCAGGTCGTTGTCGATGCCGATCTCGCCGAATTCGTTGACGATGACGGCGTAGCGCCTGCCGTGGTTTTCCGACAGGATGCGGTTGAGCAGCGTCGTCTTGCCGGCGCCGAGATAGCCGGTCAGAACGGTTACGGGGATCTGCGTCTGTGCGTCGCTCATGGCTTGCCTCGAATGGATGGGCCTTGAAAGATTTCGGCGGCCTCGAAAGGGATTGTCGGCTCCATATAGGATGCGCGGCGGGCTTTTGCACGAGGCAAACCGCGAATGGCTGCGGTCCAATCCCTAGGTCAGCGTCTCGTCGAACTAGGCGGCTGGCGGCGCCCTGCAGGCCATGCGGTATCGGTGCGCAAAAAGAGCCTGTGGACGACCACGGCCGGCCGATCCACCGCAATCGCTTTCGCGAAAAGTCGTTTGTCATCTAACTGAAATAATCATCTGGCATTAGCCACGGCGGGTACCGCAATGCTTGCCGGCAAAGCTGTTTCAGGCGCCGGAATCTTTTTTGATCGTCGATTGCCAACCGGCCGGCTGCGTCTATGCTGCCCGCACCGGTATGGCCGAAGAGGGATGACCATGGCCAAGGCGGACAAGACTGCGACAATGAGCCGGCTGCATTCGGCGGCAAGGCTGGCAAGAACAGCGCTTGCGGCACGGCTGCTGGCGCATGGCTTCTATGCCGGCCAGGACCAGATCATGCTGGCGCTCGACCGCGAGGACGGCCAGACCCCGGGCAATCTGGCTGGCCGGCTCGGCGTGCGCCCGCCCACCATCACCAAGACCATCAATCGGCTGCAGGCACAGGGTTTTCTGCAAAAGCGCGCCTCCGACGCCGATGCCCGCCAGGCGCATATCTTTCTCACCGACACCGGTCGCGAGACCATCCGCGCCATCGAAAAGTCGGTGAAGAAGACCGAAAAGCAGGCGCTGAAGGGCCTCGACAAGAAGGACCAGAAGGCGCTGTTCAAATTTCTTGCCCGCATCGAGGCCAATCTTTCGAACGAAGAACTGGCCTTGATCGACGACGACGCCGAGTCGGACGACTGACCGCCGGTGCGGTGATCAGGCTGCCGCTGCGGCCCCACGGATCAGCGAAGACCAGCGTCCCGGCGTCATGCCGAATGCCTTCTTGAATTGCCTGTTGAAGTGGCTTTGGTCGCTGAAACCGGCCTCGGCCGCGATCTGTGCCAGCGGCTCGCCGGCGGCGATCATGCGTCGCGCGCGCTGAAGCCGGCGCATCAAAAGGAAACGATGCGGGCTGGTGGAGAAAGCGGCGCGGAAATGCCTGGACAAGGCATAGCGGTCGAACCCGGTAACCGCCTCCAACTCGTCGGATCGCACGGGCCGGGCAGAGTTTTCCGTGAGATAGTCGCGCGCCAGAGCGGCCGCCCGCCAGGCCGTTCCCGGCACCGCTCTCGCCGGCTGGCCGGCATGGCGGGCGAGCCCTTGCATCAGTTGCGCCAGGAAGTCGGCGACGAACAGCTCATCGAGTTCCTCCTCCAGCGGACCCAGCGCCGAAAGCAAGGTCGCGCGCAGGCGTTCGTCCGCCACCACGGCCTGCCTGACGAAAGGCAGCGATGCGCCGCCGAGGCAGTCCAGCATCAGTGACGGTTCCAGATAGAGGATCCTGTAGCGCAGCCCGTCCTCGGTTCCGGCGCCGCCATCATGCAGTTCGTCGGGATGCAGGACGATGATCTGGCCGGGCAGGCTATGCCGCACCGCACCGCGATAGCGAAAGCTCTGCACGCCTTGCAGCGTCACCCCGATCGCATAGGTGTCGTGGCGATGCAGGTCGAAGGCGCTGCCGTGGAATCGCGCCTCGATGCGCTCCATGCCGGCAGGATCGCAGGCGGCAATGATGCAGTTTTCCGCGGCCTCCGCGCACAAACGTCCAAGACCCTGGAACGCCTGGCTGCCTAGATCGAGCGACATCGCTTCCTTTCGCCTTGAAAGGGGCACAACCCCGAATGGTCACTGTCTCATGTTCGATACGAAATTTGCAATCGTGCTCAGGGATGATCTGCCGGTCTGGCAAAAACTCAACGTCACAGCATTCCTGACCAGCGGCGTCGTCGCGCAGTTCCCCGATCTCATCGGCGAGCCCTATCGTGACCGCGCCGGCAATGTCTACAACCCGCTGTCGATCCAGCCCGTCATCGTGCTGTCCGCCGACCAGGCGACACTCGGCGCAATCCACAGCCGCGCCCTGGAGCGCGGAGTAACGAGCTCGCTCTATGTCGAGGAGATGTTCTCGACCGGGTTCGACGCCGCCAACCGCGCCGTCTTCGCCGAATTCGCGCCGGAAGACGCCAAGGTTGTCGGCATCGCATTACGCGCCGACAAGAAGACGGTCGACAAGATCACCAAGGGTGCTCGCATGCATCCCTGACGACCCGGGCCTGAGCCTGTCCGCAGCTCTTGTTGTGCCAGCCGCTTTTGGCTTGCCGCACGCCCGCAATTGCCGCAAAAGGTGGGCCTCAGCCCAGCTTTCCATCCGGCCTGCAAGTGAGTGCTCCCCAAACATCTTCAGAAAGCGCGACGCCGCCGGTGGCGATCCTGTGCATGCTTTCCACCTATGTCTTCTTCACCTTTCTCGACACCAGCAGCAAATACCTCGTCCTAGCCGGCGTCTCCGCGCTTGTCGTCGCCTGGGTGCGCTTTGCCGTGCATGTCGTGCTGGTCGGCGCGCTGTTGCGCGGCTGGCGTGAACCGGCGCGGTTCCGTCCGGCCAACCTGCCGGCTCATGTCCTGCGCGGGCTGTTCCTGTTCGGCTCGACCATCTTCAACGTGCTGGCGCTGCGGTCCCTGCAACTGGCCGAGACGACATCGATCTATTTCTTCGGGCCGATGGTCATCACCGCACTTGCCGGCCCGCTGCTTGGCGAATGGGCGGGCTGGCGGCGGTGGCTGGCGATCCTGGCCGCGTTCGCCGGGGTTCTGATCATCACAAGGCCGGGAGTCGGCGTTTTCGGCATCGGCCACCTGTTCGCGCTCGGCTCGATGCTGTCGAACTGCTTCTATGTGATCATGACCCGGCGCATGTCGGCGACCGAGACATCGGAAAGCCTCATCCTGTTTTCGGCACTGGCCCCGGCGGTGGTGCTCCTGCCCATGCTGCCGTTCTCGTTTTCCCTGCCGCATGATGGCTGGCACTGGTTCATCCTGCTCATGCTCGGCGTCTTTGGCGGCGTCGGTCATTGGCTTCTGGTGCAGGCCTATCGCATGGCCACCACCACCGCGCTCGCCCCCTATCCCTATTCGCAGATGGTGTGGATGATCCTTTCCGGGCTCATCGTCTTCAAGCAGTTCCCCGACCGCTGGACACTCGTCGGCGCCGCCGTCATCGTCGCCAGCGGTCTCTACATCGTTCATCGCGAGCACCGGCTGCGCCTGCGCAATCGTGCGGTGCTGGACGTCGAGGCGGAAGCGCTGGCAAAAAAACTTTGATTTAGCGTCGAAGGGTGGCATAAGGCCGCCTTTAAACAGTTTAAAAAAACGACGGGGGAGGGGAAGGCTGGCACAGAAGATCAAGCTGTCGACGATCGCGGATGCGCTCGGCGTGTCCACGGCCACGGTATCGCTGGCGCTGCGCGACAGCCCGCTGGTGGCAGGCGGCACCCGTGACCGCATCAAGGAACATGCCCGCGCCATCGGCTACATCTACAACCGCCGTGCCGCCAGCCTGCGTACCTCGCGTTCGGGCATTGTCGGCGTCGTCGTGCATGACATCATGAACCCGTTCTTCGCCGAGATACTGCGCTCGATCGAAAGCGAGCTCGACCGCAGCCGCCAGACCTTCATCCTGTCCAATCACTACGACCAGCTCGAGAAGCAGCGCACTTTCATCGACACGCTTTTGCAGCTCGGCGCCGACGGCGTCATCATGTCGCCGGCCATCGGCACTCCGGCCTCGGATATTCTGATGGCCGAGGAAAACGGCCTGCCGGCGGTGCTGATCGCGCGCACCGTCGAGGGCGCCGACGTGCCGGTTTTTCGCGGCGACGATGCCTATGGCACGGGGCTTGCCACCAATCACCTGATCTCGCTCGGCCACAAGCGCATCGCCATGATCGGCGGCACCGACCAGACCTCGACCGGCCGCGATCGCTACCAGGGCTATGTCAACGCCATGGAGGCCGCCGGGCTGGAAGTGCGGCCGGCCTGGCGCATCCCCGGCCCGCGCACCAAGCAGGCTGGCTTCGAGGCCGCCGGACAGTTTCTGGCCCTGAAGGACAAGCCGACAGCCGCCTGCTGCTGGAACGACCTCGTCGCCATCGGCCTGATGAACGGCATCGCGCGCGCCGGCCTGGTGCCCGGCCTGGACATATCGGTCACCGGCTACGACGATCTCGAGGAGGCGGCAATCGCCACGCCGGCGCTGACCACCGTGTGGAACGGTCAGCGCGAGGTTGGCCGCCGCGCCGCCAGCGCCCTGCTCGACAAGCTGAACGGGCAGACGGTGCGGCCCTCTCAGGAACTGATCAAGCCGGAACTGCATGTGCGACAGTCGACCGGCAAGCCGGTGGAGCGTGCATGACAAGGCCCGAGCAACTGCAAACCGTCGCCATCCTGGTGCCGGGGCATTTCAACGACCACGCGGTCGAGCGCATCGACCGGACATTCAGGCGTGTCGGGATCGAGCGCGCCGACCCGTCCCTGGTCACCGATGAAATGCGTGACAACGTGCGCGCCATCGCCTCGTTCGGCGGCATCAGCGCGGCCTTCATGGATGCATTGCCCAAGCTTGAGATCGTCGCCAGTTTCGGTGTTGGCTACGATTCGGTCGATGCCCGCCACGCTGGCGATCACGGCATCATGGTCACCAACACGCCGGATGTGCTGACCGAGGAGGTCGCCGACACCGCCATCGGCCTGCTGATCAACACCGTGCGCGACCTGCCGCGCGCCGAAGCCTGGCTGCGCGACGGCAGCTGGCAGCGCAAGGGCAACTATCCCTTGAGCCGGCTTACCTTGCGCGGCCGCAGCGCCGGCATTTTCGGCATGGGCCGCATCGGGCTCGCCATTGCCCGCCGGCTGGAGGCGTTCGGATTGCCCGTCGCCTATCACAACCGGCGCCGGGTCGAGGGCCTGTCCTACCCCTATCATCCGACGCTGAAGGGCCTCGCCGAAGCAGTCGACACGCTGATTTCGGTGGTCCCGGGCGGCGCCTCGACGGAAAAGGCGGTCGATGCCGAGATCCTGTCGGCGCTTGGCGCCAACGGCGTCTTCGTCAATATCGGGCGCGGCAGCACGGTCGACGAGGCGGCGCTTGCGACAGCCCTCGCCAAGGGCACTATCGCCGCCGCCGGGCTCGATGTCTTCGCCGACGAACCGAACGTGCCGCGGGCGCTGCTTGACGCGACCAATGCCAGTCTGTTGCCGCATGTCGGTTCGGCGTCGGAGCACACACGTCGCGCCATGGCGGATCTGTGCGTCGACAATCTGGTGTCCTGGTTCAGCGAGCGCCGGTCGATCACACCTGTGCCCGAGACCGCGCATGTGAAGGCGCGCTGCTGAGCGGTCGGGCTGCCATATTTATTAACGTCAGCTTAACCCTTTGAAATCATTCTTCATCCTGTCCGTACGCATGGATGAGGATCACCATGAAAACGCTTTCCGTACTGATCGGAGCCGCCGCCCTGTTTGGCGGCGTTCAGCTGTTTCATGGCGGCACTGGTGAAAGCGTCGCTGAAGAGGCCGCGCCGCCCGACACCTACAGGCTGGTCGCCAATGGTGATGAGGGGGTTTGCGCAATCAAACGCGGCGCCACCGTCTCGGACGGCCTGTCGCTTTTGACGGTGGCTCCGAACTGTAGCCGACTCATGCCAGGCATCGAGCGGGCGAAATTCTGGCGCGAGCAGGAGGACGGCACGGTCGCCTTCAGCGTCAACGGCGTCGATCCGATCGTCACCTTCGCGGTCGCCGATGGCGACGGATTCGAATCCTACGCTCCCGCACTGCCGCTGCTGTCGCTGGCGGCCGCCGGGGACCCGAGCACCGACGACTGATTACTCCGCCGCCGCGCGGGCGCCGGCTTTGGCAGCCGCATGCAGGCGAACCGCGTCGCCGAAGGCCCGGAAGATCTTGGCCGAGTTACTATCCGACTTGACCCAGTATTCGGGATGCCACTGGACGCCGACCGCGAAAGCGCGGGCATCCTTTACAGAGACCGCCTCGACGGTGCCGTCGTCGGCCACGGCTTCGATCTGCAGCTTCGAACCAAGCCGGCCGATTGCCTGGCGGTGCAACGAGTTGACCTTCATGTCGCCGGCCCCAAACACACCGGCCAGGCAACTGCCCGCCTTGATCGAAACGGTCTGGTGAATCGCGAAACGTTCGTCCTGATTGTCGCTCACCGGCGCGCGGTGGTCGAGCGAGCCTTCACGCTCCTGGATTTCGGTGCCCAGCGTGCCGCCCAGCGCCACGTTCATCTCCTGGATGCCGCGGCAGATGGCAAGCAGCGGCACGCCACGCTCGATCGCCTTGCGAATCAGCGGCAAGGTGGTGGCGTCGCGTGCCGGGTCATAGGGGCCGTTCGCCTCGCTGGCATCGCCGCCATAGAGCGAGGGGTCGACGTTGGATTTCGAGCCGGTCAGCATGACGCCGTCGACCGACGACAGCAGCTCATCGAAATCGAGCCGATCGCCGAACGAGGGCACCAGCACCGGAAACACGCCGGCGCCGGCGATCGCCGCCTCCAGATATTGCTGTGGGGCGGCATGCCAGGTGTAGTTGTCGAATTGACGGACGTCGGTCGATATGGCGACGAGCGGCTGCTGCATTTTGGCTTTGTTTTCCATCTGGGCCGGGGAATCCTGCCTTCAAAATAGGCGATCCCAGCACATTTTTCCATGACAAGTTTCGGTCTGTCGGATGGGCCACCAAACGGCCCGTTAGACTATAGTTGCAAGGCCCTGCGCACACGCCGTCAAATCAGGCCGCCACGCTGGACTCGACTCCTTGCCCGTGTATTGTTTCGCCCAGCCGTGCGGGACATCGAGCATGCGCCGCACGTCGGTTTGTTGATCCAAAAGGGAGGACTTCATGGATCGTCGTTCATTCATCCGCAAGGCCGGGACGACCGCCGCGGCCGCCGCGGCCGCCGCCACGCTCGCCGCGCCGGCCATAGCCCAGTCCAATCCAAAGGTGACCTGGCGGCTGGCGTCGTCCTTTCCCAAATCGCTCGACACGATCTATGGCGGCGCCGAGGTCTTCTCAAAGATGCTTTCGGAAGCCACCGACGGCAATTTCCAGATCCAGGTCTTCGCCGCTGGCGAACTGGTGCCCGGCCTTCAGGCGGCCGACGCCACGACCGCCGGCACGGTCGAGGCCTGCCACACGGTGGCATATTATTACTGGGGCAAGGATCCGACCTGGGCGCTGGGCGCGGCGGTTCCGTTCTCGCTCAACGCGCGCGGCATGAATGCCTGGCACTATCATGGCGGCGGCATCGACCTGTTCAACGAATTTCTCGCCACGCAAGGCTTGTTCGGCCTGCCTGGCGGCAATACCGGCGTGCAGATGGGCGGCTGGTTCCGCAAGGAGATCAACACGGTGGCCGACCTTTCCGGCCTCAAGATGCGCATCGGAGGCTTCGCCGGCAAGGTTGTGCAGAAGCTCGGCGTCGTGCCGCAGCAGATCGCCGGCGGCGACATCTACCCGGCGCTTGAAAAGGGCACCATCGACGCAGCCGAATGGGTCGGCCCCTATGACGACGAGAAGCTCGGCTTCTACAAGGTCGCGCCCTACTACTATTATCCAGGCTGGTGGGAAGGCGGCCCGACCGTCCACCTGATGTTCAACAAGGCGAAATACGAAGAACTTTCGCCGACTTACAAGTCGCTGCTGCATACCGCCGCGCAAGCCGCCGATGCCAACATGCTGCAGAAATACGACTATCTCAATCCTGCGGCGGTGAAGCGGCTGGTGGCCGGCGGCGCCAAACTGCGTCCGTTCAGCCAGGAGATCATGTCCGCCTGCTTCGAGAAGGCCAATGAGGTCTACGCCGAAATGGAAGCCTCGAACGCGCCGTTTAAGAAGATCTGGGACTCGATCAAGGGCTTCCGTAAGGAGCACTATCTCTGGGCGCAGGTGGCCGAGTACAATTACGACACCTTCATGATGGTCCAGCAGCGCAACGGCAAGCTGTAAGGTTTTTCTGCCTCCTTTCGAAGACCTCGGACTCGGTAGTCCGGGGTTTATTCGTTGGGCGTCGGTGCTGGAAACATCGATAGTCGAAGGCGTCGAAACTTGCGCCGCAGGGCCGGGGGTCGAACGGGTTCGAAGCGACAGCGGCACTCAGCCTCGGTCCGGCACCACCACCACCTTGACCTCGCCGGCGGCAGGCGGGTTGGCGATTACCGCGGCGGCCTCTTCCAGCGGCACCTGCCTGGAGATCAGCCGGTCGATCTCGATCGCGCCCGAAGCGATCAGCTCGGCGGCGCGGCGGTGCGTGTAGGGATTGAGGAAGGAGCCGAGAACCTTCAACTCGCGAAACAGAAGATCGAAGGGCTCGAACGCCGCCTTCATGCCTTGCGGCACCACGCCGACAATGACGACCGTGCCGCCGGCCCTCGCCAGCCGCAGCGACTGCTCGACCGTTTCCTGGACACCGGCACATTCGAGCACCACGTCGACACCGCCGGGCACCAGTCCCGCTGGCCCGGAGATGGCATCGATGACGTCGGCGGCGCTTGCGTCGACCGTTGCCGTCGCGCCGAGCTCCTCGGCCAGTGCGCGCCGTGATGCCTGTCGCGTCGACAGGATGATGGTCGTCGCCCCTGCAAGCCTTGCCAGTTGCACTGTGAGCAGGCCGATCACGCCGCCGCCAAGTATGGCGACCGAGGAGCCGGGCTTGATCTCGGCCAGATCCACGCCATGCAGGCAGCAGCCGAGAGGCTCGCAGAAGGCGCCGTGCGTCGGCTTCAAGTCCGCGGGCAGGATGAAGGCCTGTTTCTGCGGCAACACGACGTAGTCGGCGAAGCCGCCGTCGCGATGGATGCCGATGGCATTGAGATTGCTGCACAAATTGATGCGGCCGGCATGGCAATGGCGGCAGCGTCCGCAGGCGATGTTGGGATCGCCGGTGACGCGGTCGCCGATCGAGAAGCCGCTCACGGAATGTCCCATTGCCTCGACGATGCCGGAGAACTCATGTCCGGGCGTTACCGGCGGCCGGCAGGGAAACTCGCCGTGGAAGAGATGCCGGTCCGTGCCGCAGACGCCGCAGGCCTCGATGCGCACCAGCAGATCGTCAGGCCCGGGAACCGGCTCGGCGACCTCGCGCAGCGTGATGCTGCCAACCGCTTCCAGCCGTACCGCTTTCATGGTTTTGCGACCTCCGGCATCAGTTGAAATTCGGCGGCTGCGACAGATCCGGCTGTGGTGCCGCCGGTTTGGCGGGCGCCGTGTCGCCGAAGTTCGGCGGTTGCGACAGGTCGGGCGCGGCAGGCGCGGCGGGCGGCGGGGCGCGAGTGGCGGGTGCGGTTCCGCTCCCGGCCGGCGGCGTGCCGAGCGGCGTCAGTCCCGGCACCTCCGGCACCGTATAGTCGATCGTGCCGGAATCGACCGCTGTGCCCTTGTAGTGCATCACCATTTGCGGGAAGGCGATGGTGAGCCCGATCATGATCACCTGGATGCAGACGAACGGCACGGCGCCCCAATAGATCTGGCCCGTGGTCACCGGCGCGATCTGCTTGCCGGTCAAGCGGTCGAGATAGGGCACCCGGGCGGCGACCGAGCGCAGGTAGAACAGCGCGAAGCCGAAGGGTGGATGCATGAAGCTGGTCTGCATGTTGACGCCCAGAAGCACGCCGAACCAGATCAGGTCGATGCCGAGCTTGTCGGCGGCCGGTGCCAGCAACGGCACGATGATGAAGGCCAGTTCGAAGAAATCGAGGAAGAAGGCAAGCACGAAGACCAGGATGTTGACGCCGATCAGGAAGCCGACCTCGCCGCCCGGCAGCGAGGTCAAGAGATGCTCGACCCAGATGTGGCCGTTGACGCCGTAGAAGGTGAGGGAGAAGACGCGCGCGCCGATCAGGATGAACAGCACGAAGGACGACAGCCTTGTCGTCGAAGCGAGCGCCTGCCTGACCACGTCGAGCGACAGCCGGCCTTTGATCGCCGCCATCGCCAGCGCGCCGACAGCGCCCATGGCGCCGCCCTCGGTTGGAGTGGCGATGCCAAGGAAAATGGTGCCCAGCACCAGGAAGATCAACGCCAATGGCGGGATCAGCACGATCACGACCTGCTGCGCCAGCCGCGACATCATGTTGATTTTCAGGCGCTGATCGGCGATCGCAACGATATAGATCACGGCCACTCCGATGCTGGCGCCGAGGATGTCGGCATTGTCGCCATGGGTCGGTGCGAGATAGCGGTAGGCCGCGTAGGAGATCGCCACCGTCGCCAGCAACGCCACCAGCAGCGACACGACGCCATGGCCGAGCGTGCGTGCTTCCAGCGGCAGCGCCGGCATCGAATTCGGCCGGACGATCGTCATGATCAGGATGTAGAGCATGTAGAGGCTGGTCAGCACGATGCCGGGGATCAGCGCGCCCGCATACATGTCGCCGACCGAGCGGCCGAGCTGGTCGGCGAGCACGATCAGCACCAACGACGGCGGGATGATCTGGGCGAGCGTTCCGGACGCGGCGATGACGCCGGACGCCAGCCGGCGGTCATAGCCGTAGCGCAGCATGATCGGCAGCGAGATCAGCCCCATGGCGATGACCGATGCCGCCACCACGCCGGTCGTCGCGGCCAGCAGCGCGCCGACGAAGATCACGGCATAGGCAAGCCCGCCGCGGATCGGCCCGAACAGCTGGCCGATCGTATCGAGCAGGTCTTCCGCCATCCCCGATCGCTCGAGCACGATGCCCATGAAGGTGAAGAAAGGGATCGCCAGCAGCGTGTCGTTCGACATCACCCGGCTGCCGTAGAAATTATCCGGCAACGCATGCAGCAGCGGCCAGGCGAGATTGATCGAGCCGCCCGAATAGGGTGAGACCAGCACGCCGATGAAAAAGAACAAAAGTCCGTTGGCGGCGAGCGAGAAGGCGACGGGATAGCCGATCAGCAGGAAGAGGACCAGCGAGGCGAACATGATCGGCGCCATGTTCTGGGCGATGAACTCGATCACGAGCGCACCTCGTCGGCCAGTGCCTTGGCTTCGAGTTCCGCCTGCTCATGCGCCGATATGAACGGGGTCGGGTCGTCCATGTCGCCGCGCATGATGGCGATGTTCTTGATGATCTCGGAGATGCCCTGCAGCGCTAGCAGGAAGAAGCCGACCAGCAGGATCGCCTTTGCCGGCCAGATGATCAGCCCGCCGGAATTGTTCGACATTTCGCCGCTGCGGAACGACAGCGACACATACGGGACGAAATAGATCACCATCAGCGTCACGAACGGCATCAGGAAAAAGACATGGCCGAAAAGGTCGATCCAGTGCTGCACGCGCCGCGGGAACAGGCCATAGACGATGTCGATGCGGATATGGTCGTTCTGCTTCAGCGTATAGGCCGCTGCCAGCATGAAGGCGGCGCCGAACAGGTACCATTGCAGCTCCAGCCACGCATTCGACGAGGTGTCGAACACCTTGCGGATGGTCGCGTTAGCGGCGCTCACCAGGATTGCCAGCAGGATCAACCACGATATCCATTTGCCGATGAACTCGTTCACACGGTCGATCGTCCTGGATAGAGCGAGAAGCCCTGCCATGCATTCCTCCCTGTTGGCCGAGGCGCGACGGCTCCCCCTTGTTTTCCGCCGCGCCGCTGTGGCCTAACCGTATGCCGTGCGTGGCAGGACGGGTCAACACAGGAGCGGCGCTGTCAACGCGGTTGTGAGACGAGGAAGCCGACGAAGCGCAGGCAGACGGCGCACGGCTTGGGAACCCGGAACCGGCAGCCGGCAGGGTTCGTGGGGAAAATCAAAGCCTTAAGGCGGTCGTTTCGTTTCCGAAACAAGCTTATCGACGGCATGCGTCATGCAACCAAAGTCTGATGCGGATCACACGATCTTGGTCTGGTCGCGGCCAGCGCCGATCAGCACCAGCATGGCGACGAGGAACAGGTACATCCACGCGTCGCGCCATTCCACCGGGAAATAGCCGGCCCACAGCGACTCGGCCATGCCGAAGGCGGCAGCGCCCAGGGCCGCCCGCGGCGGCGAGAGATAGCCGCCGACCGCTGTCACGAACAGGATCTTGAGCCCGTAGACGAGGCCGGAACCGAAACTGACATTGCCGTAATAGAGGCCGGCCATGACGCCGGCCAGCGCGGCGCAGAAACCACCGAACAGCACTGCGTGGCGGAACACGGCGCGCACGTCGACGCCGCACATGGCGGCCGCCTTGGGATCGTCGGAGACGGCGCGCCAGCGCCGGCCGAAATTCGAATGGGCAAAGCCCCAAGCCGCAAGCGCCACCGCCCCCAGCACCACGGCGCAATCGAGCAGCTGGATCAGCGTCAATGTCGCCTTGAAGCCGGCATTCTGCGCGAAAACGACAGGTTGCGCCAGCATAGGCGGCAGCCACAAATCATGCGTGTCGGCGGCGATGCGGCTTGCTTCCGACAAAACCAGCAGGATGCCAAGCGTGGTCACCACGATCGCGTTGGGCGAGCGGTCGGCCAGCGGTTCGAAGACGCTGCGCGACAGGACCCAGCTGATAAGCGCGGCGTAGAGGAAAGCCGCTGCGACGCCGAGCACCACCGCCGCCGTCAGCGTCAGCCACAGCACCTGGTAGCCGAAGGCGGCGGTCAGGATCATCGTCTGTCCGCAAAAGGCGAACAGCGCGCCATAGGCCAGGTTGGTGCGGTGCAGGATGCCGTTGGTCAGCACATAGCCGAACGCCAGCAGCGCATAGAGTGCGCCTGAATGCAGCCCGTTCAGGACCTGCTGGAACAGATACAGCATGCGAAAATCCTCGGGGCATGTCGCCCAAAGCGCATAGCGGTTTTGGGACGACGATACGCTCCAGACAGAGAGCGGCAACACCCGCTTCAGGGCAGACTTGCATCGTCGAATCTAACTTGTCAAATGCCATTTATCGGTTAGATTTCGGACATGACGGTATCCTGGACCCCGCACCGCTTCACCGGCGGCCTGCTCGCGCTCGACACGGCGAACACCGTCGTGCTGCGTGCCGATCCCGAGAGGACCTTCGACCGTTTTGACGATCCGCGCGAGATCGCCCGCTTCGCGGACGCGGCCAGCGGCTTTCGCGCCGCCGAGCTTGGCGGCAGGCGGCTGGCGGTCTCCGCGCCGACTGCAATCGCGCCGGTCGTGCTGGCGATCCGCGAAGCGACGGACCGGTTGTTTCGCCACGCCGTGTTGAGGGGCGCCGTCGCCACCGATCATCTCTCAGGCTTGCTGGGGGCCTGCGCCGGCGGTCTTGCCGGCAGCCGGACCGAGATCGCAACGCCCGGAAAGCCGTTCGGCGATCCGGCAACGCCGATCGCATTCGAAGCGGCACTGGCGGTTTCCGCCCTGTCGCTTCTGCGCGAGGACACGGTCGCCAGGCTCAGGATCTGCCCCAATTGCTCCTGGCTGTTCGTCGACCGCAGCCGCAATTCCAGCCGCCTGTGGTGCGACATGGCGGTCTGCGGCAACCGCCAGAAGGCAAGCCGCCACTATCGCCGCCGCAGGGCGGCCAATGAGGTCAACAATGTCCAGGATTAGCTCTCGTTCAGCCCTGCTCGGCATGGCGCTGATCGCGGCGATGGCGCTCGGCGCCTGCCGCGACACCGCCAAGGACGGTGAAGGCAAGTTGTTCGAGATTTCGGGCAAGATATTCGTCTTCAACTATCGTCTTGCCAGGGCGACCTATGTCGTGACGCTGCGGCCCCTGCGGCCGATGGGAGAGGGCCAGGTCGCGGTCGCCAGCTTCCAGGATCCGGCCGGCGGCGCGCCGTTGGTGGTCGAGCAGAAGGTCTGGCCCAAGCTCGACAAGGTGACGCTGGAGAGCCCGGCTTTGACCTGCGTCGTCAAGAACAAGCCTTATACGATCGCCATCGCTATCAAGGGCTCCGACGGCGCGGTCCTGCAGAAGATCGACACCACGCTGATGTCCACCGAAGACCAGTCCATCCTGCCCGACCGGCCGCTCGTCATTGACCAGCTCTACACCGCCAATCCCGATCTCGTCGGCCACCCCGACGGCAAGCTGCCGGGCGAGCCGAAGCCCGACTGCTCCAAGGGCACCTGACGCTCGCCGCCAAGCCGAAAGGCAAGCGAAATTTTCGTACGCCGGACATTGCTCGCTGAGCGATTTCATACCGGGCAAGAGACGACGGCGGATCGTTCGTTGCGCGTTGCCTGGCACGTCCGATTTCGTTTGACCTGTCTTGCAAGGGGAGAAAGGATGCGTCATCCGATCCCGACGCTGGCTGCCTGCCCCCGCGCGGCCTCCGCAGAGGAAATGCCTGATGACGCTGCACGACGTCGCGCTCGACGACAAGTTCGATCTGGGGAAGGAGCGCATCTTCCTGTCCGGCGCCCAGGCGGTCATCCGCATGCTGCTGATGCAGCGCGAGCGCGACCGCCGCGCGGGCCTGAACACGGCAGGCTTTGTCTCCGGCTATCGCGGTTCGCCGCTGGGCGGCCTCGACATGCAACTGTGGAAGGCGAAAAAACAGCTTGCCCAGGCCGACATCGTCTTCCAGCCCGGCCTTAACGAGGAACTCGCCGCCACCGCCTGCTGGGGATCGCAGCAGACGGAATTGCTGGGCGAAGGCACCCATGACGGCGTTTTTTCGATTTGGTACGGCAAGGGTCCGGGGGTCGACCGCTCCGGCGACGTCTTCCGCCACGCCAATCTGGCCGGCTCGTCGAAACATGGCGGTGCGCTCGCTTTGATGGGCGACGACCACATGGCCGAATCCTCGACCAACGCGCACGCCACCGAATTCCTGTTCGTCGACGCCATGGTGCCGATCCTCAACCCGGCCGGTGTCCAGGAGATAATCGATTACGGGCTCTACGGTTTTGCCATGTCGCGCTTCGCCGGCACATGGGCGGCCATCAAATGCGTCAAGGACAACATCGAATCGACGGCCTCGGTCGATGCCTCGATCGAGCGTCTGAACATCGTTAATCCCGAGTTCGACATGCCGCCCGGCGGCCTCAACATCCGCCACGAGATCGACATGCTCGGCCAGGAGGAGCGGCTGCATGAGTACAAGCGCGCCGCCGCGTCGGCCTTCATCCATGCCAACGGGCTGAACCGCGTCGTCTATTCGGGCGGCCGCAATCCCAGGATCGGCATCATCACCATCGGCAAAAGCTATCTCGACGTCCGCCAGGCGCTCGAGGATATCGGCATCGACGAGGCGGCCGCCGGCCGCATCGGCGTGCGGCTGTTCAAAGTCGGTTGCCCCTGGCCACTCGATTTCCAGCACATTGCCGAGTTCGCGCGCGGCCTCGACACCATCGTCGTCGTCGAGGAGAAGCGTTCGCTGATCGAGGTGCAGCTTCGCGAGAGCCTCTACGGCACCGCCACGCAGCCCGTCATCGTCGGCAAGAAGGACGAGCGCGGCGACTGGCTGTTTCCGGCCAAGGGCGCGCTCGACCCCAACGAGATCGCCATTGCCCTTGGCGAAAGGATCGTGAAAACCATCGGTCCGTCGGAAGAGATTTCAGCGCGGGTGGCGAAGCTGCGCCAGTTCCAGGCCATGCTCGCAGACGCGTCGGACATCGGCTCCCGCACGCCCTTCTTCTGCTCCGGCTGCCCACACAATTCCTCGACCAAGGTGCCGGATGGCTCGATCGCCGCGGCCGGCATCGGCTGCCATTTCATGGCACTGTGGATGGACAGGAATACTGTCGGCTTCACCGCCATGGGTGGCGAGGGGGCGCAGTGGGTCGGCCAGGCGCCCTTTTCCAAGCGCGACCACATTTTCCAGAATCTCGGCGACGGCACCTACAACCACTCCGGCACGCTGGCGATCCGCTTCGCGCTGTCGTCGGGCGTCAACATCACCTACAAGATACTCTATAACGACGCGGTGGCCATGACGGGCGGCCAGCCGCATGAAGGCGGCCTGACGGTGGACATGATCGCCAGGCAGGTGCGGGCCGAAGGAATCGAGCGCATCGCCATCGTCACCGACGAGCCTGACAAATATGCCGGCAAGGTCGAGTTCCCGGCCGGAGCCACCATCCATCACCGCGACGATCTCGATCTCGTCCAGCGCGAGCTGCGCGGCGTCAGCGGGGTTTCGATCCTGCTCTACGACCAGACCTGTGCCGCCGAAAAGCGCCGCCGTCGCAAGCGCGGAACCTTTCCCGATCCCGACAAGCGGGTCTTCATCAACGAACTGGTCTGCGAGGGCTGCGGCGACTGCGGCGTCCAATCGAACTGCGTCTCCATCCAGCCGGTGGAGACCGAGTTCGGCCGCAAGCGCCGGATCGACCAGTCGAGCTGCAACAAGGATTTTTCCTGCGTCAATGGCTTCTGCCCGTCCTTCGTCACGGTGCATGGCGCCAAGATCCGCAAGGCCGAAGGCATCGCCGGCAAGACCGATCCGCTCGACGGCGTTCCAGCAGCCGCCGAATTCCCGCTCGGGGAACAGGGCTGGGCGGCGATCATCGACGGCGTCGGCGGCACCGGCGTCGTCACCGTCGGCGCCGTGCTCGGCATGGCGGCTCATCTCGAGGGCAAGGGCTGCGGCATGATCGACATGGCCGGGCTTGCCCAGAAGGGCGGCTCGGTGTTCACCCATGTCCGCATCGCCCGCACGCCCGATGACATCCACGCCATCCGTGTCTCGGCCGGCAAGGCCGATCTCGTGCTCGGCTGCGATCTCGTCGTGTCGGGCGCCAAGAAGGTGCTGGCCGCGGTGCGCGAGGGCCACACCATCTTCCTCGCCAACACTGCCGAGATCATGCCGGGCGAGTTTGCCCGCTCGGCCGATTTCTCGCTGCCCATCGAGCGCTTGAAGAAGGCGATCCGCACTGCTGCCGGCGACGACAAGGCGCATTTCTTCGACGCCACCCGCACAGCCACCGCCCTGTTCGGCAATTCGCTGGGCGCCAACATGTTCATGCTCGGCTTCGCCTTCCAGCATGGCGGTCTGCCGCTGTCGGCGCAAGCCGTCGAAAAGGCGATCGAATTGAACGGCGAGGCGGTGGGGATGAATATCGCCGCCTTCCGCTGGGGCCGCCGCGCCGCGCATCAGCCGGACTTCGTGCGTGGCCTCGTCCAGCCGGGCAAGGACGGCCAACCCGCCACCATTGCCCAGACGCTGGACGAAATCATTGCTCGCCGGGTCGCTTTCCTTTCCGCTTATCAGAACGCCGCCTATGGCAAGCGCTACGCCGGCAGGATCGCCGCCCTGCGCGCGGCCGAAGCCAAGGCCGCGCCCGGTTCGAGCGCCGTGACGGAAGCGGCGGCCAGGAACCTGTTCAAGCTGATGGCGATCAAGGACGAATACGAGGTGGCGCGGCTCTATACCGACGGCTCCTTCGCCGCCGAACTCGGCAAGCAGTTCCAGAGTTACGAAAAACTCGAATTCCACCTGGCGCCGCCGATCCTGGGCCGTCGCGGCAATGACGGCAAACCGAGGAAATCGAGCTTTGGTCCCTGGATGATGAAAGGGTTCCGCATGCTGGCGGCGCTGAAGGGCCTGCGCGGGACAGCATTCGACCTGTTCGGCTACACCGCCGAGCGGCGCATGGAGCGGCAATTATTGGCGCAATATGAGGCCGACCTGCAACGCGTCGCCAACTCGCTGGCGCCGGACAACATCGAGGCTGCCACGGCCCTCGTCTCGGTGCCGGCACTCATCCGCGGTTACGGCCATGTTCGGCAAGCCAGCGCTCAAAAGGCGGCCGGCGAGCGCCAAAGGCTGCTCGAGCGCCTGTCCGGCACATCAGCGAGGGCGGAACTCCAGGCCGCCGAGTGATGGCCTTGTTTACCTAAAGCCCAATTCTCCCAGTCTGTCCTGCTTTGCGCGCCTTCGGTAAGCCGCCCAAAACCGCTGTTCTAAGCCTTTCTTAAGGCGGATGTGAGATGACGAGGCCTAGCGTTGGGCCGACGACATGGGCAGAACAAAGACCGAAAACATCCCAGCGGATGTTTATATCCAGTTTGTGCGGTCGTTGTTCGACAACGCCCACATGCTGGTGATCGGTGGCGTGTGCTACTGGATCCTCGGACTAATGATCTACTTGCGCACGAACAATCCGTTGTTCCTGGCTTTCTCTTTTGTTCTGCTGTCCATCTGCCTTTACCGCTATTTCGGCATTCGCGCCTTCCGGAAGGCAGGCGGTGTAATAGCCGACGTCCAGGAGGCGCATCGGTGGGAGCGCAACTACATCCTCAAGGGCAGCGTGCAGGGCCTCACGTTGGGCGCACTGTGCTTCATATCGATCTATGTCTATCCCGATCCCTTTGCCGAACTGGCCGCGACGTCGCTGGCCATCGCGACCTTGGTGACGGTTGTTGGCCGGAACTATGGCTCTCCCATTATGGTGCGGGTTTTTTCCGTGACCTTCATTGGTCCGGCAGCACTTGCACTTTTGCTGCGCATGGATGTGCCTTCGGTCATTCTCGGTCTGATGATCATCCCGTTGACTTTCGTCACGATCAACAGCGCCGACCACGTCCGCGATGTGCTTTTCTCGGCCGTCATCGGCCACAAGGAAGCGAGGAAGCTCGCGCTCAGATTCGATCGCGCGCTCAATACCATGTCGCATGGCCTCGTCATGCTTGGCCCGGACGGTCGGGTGGCGGTCGCCAATGCCGAGGCCGCGCATCTGATGTCGCTCAAATCGGCCGATGCGCTGCTTGGGCGGTCAATCCATGGTCTCTTGATGCGCGGCGTCGTGGGCGGCATGCTGGCCCCAAAGGACTGCCGCTACATCGAAGCCCAGCTGACGCGTGCATTGCGCGAGGGCCGCGACCGTAAGGTCCTGGTTTCGCTCGCCAATGGCCAACATTACGAATTCTCCGCCCGCGAAGGCAGCCAGGAACTCGGAGTCATCACCTTCGAGGACGTGACGGCGCGCGTCGAGGCGGAAGACAAGATCCGCTTCATGGCCCGCTATGACAATCTCACCGGCCTGCCCAATCGCGCCTATTTCCACGAACTGATCGGCGAGGCGATGGCGTCAGGCGACCGTGATCGCCTCTGCGGCCTTGCCGTGCTCGACCTCGACGATTTCAAAAGCGTCAACGACACGCTCGGGCATCCGATCGGCGATGGATTGATTTACGCGGTGGCCGAGCGTCTTGCCGCCATTGCGGGACAAGGCATCACCGTCAGCCGCTTCGGCGGCGACGAATTCATGGTTTTCTTCGACCGTATAGAGGATGAGAGCCATCTGACCCTTCAGATCGACGAGATCTTTGTAGCGTTGCAAGGGGAGGTGGACGTCGCCGGCCACGGGCTGCGCATCCAGGCCAGCGCCGGCGCCGTGCTGTCGCGGGTCAGGGATACCGACGTCGACGCCATGATCGTCAAGGCGGACCTGGCGCTCTATAAGGCCAAGGAGCTCGGCAAGAACGGCTGGCGGCTGTTCGAGGCCGCCATGGACGCTGCGTTCCGCAATCGCCAGCTGATGAAGGCGGATCTGCGCAGCGCGGTGGAAGGCAAGGCCCTGCGCGTCGTCTACCAGCCGATCGTGGCGATGAGCACGATGCGCATCGCCAGCTGCGAGGCGCTGTGCCGATGGGACCATCCCGACCTCGGGCCGATTTCGCCCGGCATCTTCATTCCGCTGGCGGAGGAAATGGGCATCATTTCCGAGATTAGCACCTTCGTGCTGCAGGCAGCCTGCACCGAATGCGCCAAATGGCCGGACCACACCAGCGTCTCGGTCAATCTCTCCGCCAAGGATTTCCGCAACCGGGACGTCATCCAGAAGGTTCGCGACGCTCTGGTCAGCTCCGGCCTTGCCGCCGGCCGGCTGGAGATCGAGGTCACCGAAACTGCGCTGCTCGATGACAAGTCGCTGACACGTCAATATATCGAGGAACTGAAGCAGATCGGCGTGCGCATCGCACTTGACGATTTCGGTACCGGCTATTCGAGCCTGAGCTATCTGCATAAGCTGCCGCTCGACAAGATCAAGATCGATCGCTCCTTCCTGATGGACGTCACCCAGAGCAAGCGTTCGCTGGAGCTGCTGAAGGGCATTGTCAATCTGTCGCGGCCGCTTGGACTTTCGGTGACTGTCGAAGGCGTCGAGACCTTTGAGCAGCTCAAGATCCTTGCCTTGCAAGTGAAACCGGATCTCGTGCAGGGCTTCCTGTTCGGTGCCGCGCTCAGTGCGTCGGGTATCGAGACGATGTCGAATGTCACCTGGCCATTTGCCGCTGACCTGCGTCGCACCGGTAAACGGACGGTCCGTTAGCGCCGTAATTTTCGACTTCGCTCGATTGGATTCCCCGCGCGTTGCGAATCGCACGACGCTCTTTGATGTCGAACTCGTTCAGTGTCGGGATACGGTTCCGCCGCGATTTTGCCTTTGCGCAATGCAGCTGAAAGGGTCCTCCTCAGAGTATGCAGATGTATTCGGAGGCATGATCCCACGTCCTCTCAGCGGCAATCGCTCGGACGATTGCTCAGTAAGATATTCTCGGGCGACTCCCGGCCATTAAGGTTAACGGAATGTAAATCAACAAGATCTAAATTTCGGCTTGTGTCTCATTTCAACTCGAATAGCCTATCCTAGGTCGAATTCGAGGACAGACGATGGATGCTGCAACAGCTACAAGGAATGCGTCTGGCGGGGTAAGCACAGCCGGGGATTCGGTGCTGAATCGATCGATGATGCAACTGCTTGAGCATGTCGATTATCGCCTCATTACCGGGGGCGAGGATTTGGAAGCGATTTACCGGCTTCGCTATAAGTCCTATCTGCGCTCCGGCATGTGCGGCCCGCTCGCCAGCGGCATGTTCGAGGATCGCTGGGACAATCTACCCAATTCCTACCGATTCGGTGTCTATTGCTACGGCGAATTGGTGAGCACAATCCGCTTCCATTACATTTCCATCGAGCACCCGAATTCGCCCTCCGTTGATGCCTATCCGGAAATACTGATCGAGCGGCTTGCCCGCGGAGAGACCTTCATCGACGGAACCCGCTTCGCAACCGATCCTGACGCCGCGCCGGCACCCGGAGTGCTGCCGTTTCTGACACTCAGGCTTGCCATGGTGGCCTCGCTCTATTTTGGCCAGAACTCTGTGCTGACGCCGGTCAAGGTCGAGCATTCCAATTTTTATTCTCGTTACTTCAATGCCGTGCAGAGGACCGAGGCTAAGGAGTTTCCGGGCGTTCTTACCCGGATCGCCCTGTTCGAAATCCCCGCCGGCGAAAATATGCGCCTGACGCTCGAACGTTTCCCATTCTTCAGGTCGACGCCCATGGAACAGCGGTTGATGTTCGCCAATCCGGCCATCAATCGGCTGACGCCCTTGTCTATCGTGCCGACGGCGAAATATTATCGTGAGGCCGCCTGAGGCCCCTGATTTTGCAAAGCTCCGGAGCTTTCCGGCCAGATCCGCGTTTTGATGACGGCGGCGCGTTGACGCTCCGCGTCTTCATTTCGACGTATCTGCCAAAAGGACCCCGACATGCATATTTCCCAGCTCGCGCTCACGCCGCTTATCTCGCTGATCGCCGGGGTGCTGATTCTGGTCACGCCACGGCTGCTGAACTACATCGTCGCGCTCTACCTGATCATAGCCGGCCTGCTTGGATTGTTTCCGCACCTCGCCGGCTAAAGACGGACAGCGCGGTTGACGCGCCAGCCGGCTTCGTCCGGGATTGCGCGAAAACAAGCAGCCGGAGCGGTTCGGCGATTCTGCCGAACGCAGGGGCGCTTTGCTTCAAATTTCCCTTGAGGCAGTTGTCGGCTGCGATGCGGCAATAGCGCCATTGCTCTCGGCGCGGCTTTTCGCTATGTGCCTGAAAGATGTCTTCGAAGGGGTATTCCTATGGCTGAGCACACGCCGACCGGTCCTGTCGAACTGGGCGCGAAGATGGACTATGCCGAGCACGACCGCACCTATGCGGGCTTCCTCATGCTGGCCAAATACGGATCACTCTTCTGCGGCGCCATACTTCTGGCGATGGCTTTCGGTTTCTTCGCGGGCGGCTTCTTCTCGGCGACTATCCTGTTCGTCCTGATCATGGCCGTCGGCGCCTTCATTCTGCGATAGTCTTTCCAAAACCCCATTGCCTTTGACGTCGCCGGACGCCCCGGCCGACACTTTGCGCAAACAGGTTCCAGCCGAAAGGATCATGCGGTGGGACAGACGGTTTTCATCCCTCGTGAGCTCGATGCGAACGAGCCGCGCGTCGCGGCTTCGCCCGATACGGTGAAACGGCTGGCCGGCCTGGGTCTTGAAGTGGTTGTGGAGGCCGGTGCCGGCACGCGATCGCGCATTCCCGATGAGGAGTTCGCCAAGGCGGGCGCTTCGATCGGCGAGGCCGGCGATGTTGCCAAGGCCGACGTGGTGCTGAAGGTGCGCCGGCCGACGGATGCGGAGCTGAAAAGCTACAAGTCAGGCGCTGCGGTCATCGCCATCATGGATCCGTATGGCAATGACGCCGCCGTCGCGGCGCTGGCCAAGGCCGGGGTGACCGCCTTTGCGATGGAATT
>NZ_VFWL01000026.1:0-69089 GCF_006442495.1 Mesorhizobium sp. B2-1-3 | reverse complement strand
ACACCCCCCCCCCCCCGGCGGCCGGCAATCGCTCGTCCGAAGATATCGAACACTTCCGGCCCGACGAGACGCTTCAACGTTGGGATGTCGCTGTCCGCATACGCGCGCAGGATAGCTTCATAAGCCATATTGGCACCGGTCAGAAACGCGGCAAGGTCGAAAGTTGGGTCGATCTCTCGGATCGCATCCAAGCGTGTGTCCGTATAGGATATATCGTCGATACTGCCGGTTCGCTGCTCTGTCGGCGCATCGTCCTGCTTGGCCTTGTCGTTGCCCGAGCGCGGCAGAGTTTGGCCCCAACTGCCCAGCAATGCCCAATAAAACGCTATGATCGCCACGAGCAGGATCTGGTTGTTTGGATCTGTGGTTTCGTTCATGACGTTCTCCCGACAGAATGTCGAAGCAGGCGCCGGTTCGGAACCGGAGCTGAATTTCAGGCAACGCGCGGCAGCTTCTCCCATTGATGGAAGGGCGGCGGCGATGGCAGTTGCCATTCCAGCGTGGTCGCCCCTTCGCCCCAAGGATTGGCGCTTGCTGGGCGTCTGCGGCTGAAGGCCTCGGCAACCGCGATGAAGAAAACGACGAGCCCGGCCGTTGAGATGTAGGAACCGATCGACGAGACGAAATTCCAGCCGGCAAAAGCATCGGGATAGTCGGCGTAACGTCGCGGCATGCCGGCCATGCCCAGAAAATGCTGCGGGAAAAAGACGAGGTTGACGCCGATGAACATCAGCCAGAAATGCAGCTTGCCGAGCGTTTCGCTGTACATATAGCCGGTCATCTTCGGGAACCAGTAGTAGAAGCCGGCAAAGATCGCGAAGACTGCCCCCAAAGACAGCACATAGTGGAAGTGAGCGATCACGAAATAAGTGTCGTGGTACACGCGGTCGATACCGGGGTTCGCAACCATGATGCCAGTGACGCCACCAATGGTGAACAGCAGGACGAAACCGAGAGCCCACATCATGGGTGTCTTGAACTCTATCGATCCTCCCCACATGGTCGCCAACCACGAAAACACCTTCACGCCGGTTGGAACGGCGATGACCATCGATGCGAAGGCGAAGTAGCGCTGCGTGTCGACCGACAGGCCGGTCGTATACATATGATGCGCCCAGACGACAAAGCCGATCGCGCCGATTGCCACCATTGCATAGGCCATGCCGAGATAGCCGAAGATCGGCTTCTTGGCGAAGGTCGAGATGACGTGGCTGATGATGCCGAAGCCAGGCAGGATCATGATGTAGACTTCGGGATGGCCGAAGAACCAGAACAGATGCTGGTAGAGGATCGGATCACCGCCGCCGGACGGCGAAAAGAAGGTCGTCCCGAAGTTGCGATCGGTCAACAGCATGGTGACCGCGCCGGCGAGCACCGGCAGCGACATGAGAAGCATGAAGGCGGTGACCAGCATCGACCAGGCGAACAGAGGCATCTTGTGCATGGTCATGCCGGGTGCGCGCATGTTGAAGATGGTCGTGATGAAGTTGATCGCGCCGAGGATCGAGGAGGCCCCCGAAAGGTGGATAGACAGAATAACGAGGTCGACGGCGGGACCTGGCTGGCCATCCGTCGAATAAGGCGGATAGAGCGTCCAGCCGCCGCCATGGCCGAGCGTACCGGGCGCTCCCGGAACGAACATCGAGGTGATGAAGAGGATGAATGACACCACCAGCAGCCAGAACGAGATGTTGTTCAAGCGGGGGAAAGCCATGTCGGGTGCGCCAATCATGATCGGCACCATCCAGTTGCCGAAGCCACCAATCAGCGCCGGCATGAGCACGAAAAAGATCATGACCAGCCCATGGGCACTGACGACCACATTGTAGACGCCCGGATCGCCAAATATCTGCAAACCCGGTTCCTGCAACTCCATGCGGACCAACACGGAAA
Organism: Mesorhizobium sp. B2-1-3; assembly: GCF_006442495.1. Classification (NCBI taxonomy): domain Bacteria; kingdom Pseudomonadati; phylum Pseudomonadota; class Alphaproteobacteria; order Hyphomicrobiales; family Phyllobacteriaceae; genus Mesorhizobium; species Mesorhizobium sp. B2-1-3. Next base: position 67,196 of record NZ_VFWL01000026.1, on the reverse strand, counting down.
GCGCCGTACCGAAGACGCCTGCCATGATCGAGAACAGCAGGTAAAGCGTTCCGATATCCTTGTGGTTGGTCGAAAACAGCCATCGGACGAGAAACCGGGGCTTGTGACCATCCAAGGTCGAGGCTGGATTGGACATGATGTGCTTCCTGCTCTCCACTGCCGGCAGGCAGACGGGCTCAACGATGGACGATCCCTGCGATCCGCCATCACACGAGGCCAGCTCTTGCCCGCGTTTATTCATTCATCCGTGACGACCACATCCATCGGAATGTCGTGCGGCTGCGGATAGATGGTTCGGATCCTGCTACGGGCGTAACCGACGCCGACGACGAGAGGCCGCCTGGGCGCCGCGGCCAGGGTCCGGTCGAAGAAGCCGCCGCCATAACCCAGGCGATAGTTAGCCTCGTCGAAACCGACAACGGGCGCGATGACCACATCCGGTTGGACGGCAGGTCCATGAGAGGGGACAAGAATATTCCAGACTCCGCGTTCGAGCGGGTCTCCCGGCCCCCAGATGCGAAACTCCAGCGGCCAGCCTTTCTTGATGACGACTGGAAGCGCAATCCGCCCGCCGCGCTCGATCACCTTTATCGCCCAGTTGCGGAGGTCGGGCTCACCGCGGAACGGCCAATAGCCGCTGACGATCCGCCCGCTCACCCGACCGACGGCCAGGTCGAGAACGGAAGCGATGCGTAAAGACCTCGCATTGCGTTCCTCGGCGTCCATCGCGAGACGCTCATCGATTAGACGCTTGCGTTCCGCCTTGCGCCATCGACAGACATCGGGCCATGCGTCCTGAACGGCCGGCTCAGTGCCGTACCCCGGGACAAGCTCATGCATAAAGCATGGTGGAGAGGCGTATTCTCTCGTCTCCGGACAAACATCCTCCTGATCAGACATCGCACGCTCCATATCCGTTACAGCGGAGACCCTCGCCTACGTGGACGTTGCGCTGCGTAAAACAGGAAGGCAAACGGAATTAAATGCTGTATTGATGCAAGATTATTGCACTAATCGGGAACCAGCATGGACATCGACCGCGCGCGCACGTTTTTGGAAATCGTCCATTCCGGCAGCTTTCTGAGAGCTGCCGACCGACTCCACGTCACCCAGACCACTGTCAGCGCGCGGATACGCACGTTGGAGGAAGAGCTCGGACGTCAGCTCTTTGTCCGCAATCGCAATGGTGCGCAGTTGACGCAGGCGGGCCGGGAGTTCGAGCGGTTCGCGCAATCATTCGTGCAAATCTGGGAACGAGCACGCCACCAGCTCGCCATCCCATCGGGACGGACAAGCGTCGTTGCCCTGGGCGGGGAGCTCAGCCTGTGGAACCCGCTGCTGCTCGATTGGCTGGTCTGGATGAAGAAGGCCAGGCCGGAAATCGCCATCCAAGCCCAGGTCGGCGTGCCGGACCAGCTCCTCGAGCAGCTCAGGACTGGCGTTCTCGACATCGCGGTGCTCTATGCGCCGAAGCTGCTGCCAGGCTTCAGGGTGGAGCTCCTCGTGGAGGAGCAGCTCGTCTTGGTTCGGAGCACGGACAGAGACTCAGAGTTGGACGCCTCAAGGGACTATGTCTATGTCGATTGGGGGCCGCTGTTTGCGGCCCAACATGGCGCCAGTTCCTCTGCCTTCGGCGAGCCGGGATTAATGGTCGGCCTTGGTCCGCTTGGGCTGAGCTACATTCTGCGCGCCGGCGGAATGGGCTATTTCCGTAGGGGCGCGGCAGCGCCCCATATCGAGGCCGGGCAGCTGGAGGTCGTGGAGGGCGCGCCGGAATTCACCTATCCGGCCTATGCAGTCTATCCGGATGCAAGCGCGTCGCGAACCGACGTACAGGAGGCGCTACGTGGATTGAAGCAGGTGGTGAAATGACCGTGTTCTGTCAGTTCCAAATCACTGATCATGCGGCCGGAAAGAAATCCACCGCCATGGATTGATCGAACATGCCTTATCCGTTCCACACCATCGGCCACTCGACCCGGCCGACCGCCGAATTCGTCGCCCTGTTGCGGGTTGGCGAGATTACCCTGGTGGTCGACATAAGGGCCATCCGGCGATCGCGGACCAACCCGCAATTCAACAGCGAAACGCTGCCGGACAGCCTTGCGGATTTCGGGATCGGATATGAGCATATTGCCGAGCTTGGCGGCCTGCGCGGCAAGGCGCACGACATTCCGCCGACGCTCAACGCATTCTGGCTCAACCAGAGTTTTCACAACTACGCCGACTACGCGCTGTCAGCGGAGTTCCATGGCGGTTTGGAGCGGCTTGTGTCCCTTGGCAGGCAGCAGCGGTGCGCCATCATGTGCTCGGAAACGCTTTGGTGGCGTTGCCACAGAAGAATCGTCGCGGACTATCTGATCAGTCGTGGCGAGTCCGTTTTTCATCTGATGGGCATGACAAGGTCGAGCCGGCGAAGCTCACCGACGGTGTGGAGGCAAGGCTCGACGGAACGCTTGTCTACCCGCTTTCCCAGCGTTCTGGATAGTCAAGGCCTCAGGCGGCCGACGGCCCCGGGTCGTCGAACCCGTCGTTGAAAGCCGCCATGACCCTGTTTTCCGCTTTGGGTTGTGACTCATCAGAGTGATGGGCGACGCGCAAAACCGGTCCGTTCGGTCGCCACGGGTCGGGCGCTGCACCCCCCGTCAACTCCAATCTCTCCCGCCTTGCCGCTTCCGGCTGGTAGACCACTTCATGCACAGTCAGCGTTTCATGGCCGCCCTGCGCGGTCGGAATGGACATGGACTGACCTTCGGCCAGACCAAGCAGCGCCAGGCCGCGCGGGTTGGTGATCGGCAAAAGCATGCCAACCAGACCGCGCATCTCGTCATGTGCGACGATGCGGGTCTCGGCAGGGCCGTCGTTTACACGATAGGTCACTCGGGTGCTGAGCGTCACGACCGTTGGCGGAATGTCTTCTCGAAACATCACAATTGCGCTCGAAATCTTCCGTTGAAGGACAACGGACAAGGCATCGCCGCGGGGATGGCGCTCTTGCATCACTTCAAGAATCGTGAAGTCCTTGGTGGTCAGTTGGCAGCTATCGATAGTGGGCATGGTGCGTCTCCAAGACGGACCCGTGAAAGGGTTCCGGCGTCAAGCATTTGATCGGATGTGGAAGCTACCCCTGTGCCGGACCAGAACAGGCCGGCGCAGGGGTCACACTCCCGCGATCAGGCTGCCTGCGTGATTGAGGAGACGGGTGGAAACGCCCATGTCTAGGCGTCTGCCGGGATCGCCGAAGACGCTGGTGCGCGCCGATCGACTGCATCGCCTTCCGCAGCGGGTTGGCCTACGGCAAGCACCGACAGTTTGTGCCGGCGCCCATCGCGCGCTGTCCACATGATCGACTGTCCGGCCGAGAGGCCGATCAGGGCCGTGCCGATCGGCGTGAGGACTGAAACCTTGCCTTCGGAGATGTCCGCGTCGCCAGGAAAAACCAGCGTGACTGTTTTGGCATTGCCAGTATCGGGCTTGAATGTCACCGTCGAACCCATCTGGACGGTGCCGGCGGAGACCCAATCATCGGCGACGATACGTGCCCGCTCGAGTTCGGCGAGCAGTTCATCGGAGGCCTCCGGATTGCGCGCGGCCACGGTGCTCGCAACCGCCGACAGACGCGCATGGTCTGACTGTGAGATGCGGATGTTCGGCTTGCGCCGCGTTTTCGTGTTGTCTTGCATTTGAATACTCGTGCTTCCGCTCGGACCAGCCGCCACAAAGGGTGCCGGAATCGAGCCAATTCGTGAAAATCTTGATGGAACGCCAATGCTCCGGAGGCTTGAGGTCCTGCGGAACCATCCCATGTGGGTAATCGCACCGCCCCTCGGCTCGGGGCACGCATGGCAGCCGAGCCGGGGGCTACATTCCCGCTATGGGGCAAACCCGGAAAAGAAAATCGCGACGAATTCTGACTGCGGCGTTCATAGGACCATAGTTGGTGAAGCAATCCGGGAAGTCAAGTCAGCCACCTCGGTGCAGTTTGGCGGGTATCAATCCTAAACTAGTCAGAGCGGGCGCCAAGCAACGTTCTTATCACCAGCTCTCTTCCGGCCCGGTTTATCCCGGTCCCGCTGGGTCTTTCTTCAGCCAGCCCGAGAAAGACAAGACGTTCGGCCAAGGCTTTCGATAGAGATGGGTAGGGTCCGCGGTTCATTCGCTTGAGTGCCGTCTGCTCCTCCTTGGTGAGATCGTCCCAGATAACTGTCATGAGAGCCATCTCCCTTGTGTGCACTATCAAGCCGATGCCGATCCTGGATTGTCCAGCGACGGGCTGCGACCATGAATTCATTGGGCCCCGAAGGTCTTGCTTATGGAACGGCATCTGTTCCGACAATGCCGCCTTCATTCTCCAGAACGCCGATCCGCTTGACTTCCGAGCGGTTGAGCTTCAGGCGAACGCCAATACCGCCGCCGTTCTCGGCAATGAAAACGGCGCCGGCGCTTTCAAGCGCGGTTTGCAGCGTGTCGCAGATATCTCGGTCAGGAAGGTTGATCCGGCGCTCGAATTCTTCGATGACCAGCGCATCCACGCCTGAATTGCCGGCGAGCTTTTCACGGGTCCATTCGACCAGTGCGCGAGCGGCACGGCATTGAGCACCAGTGATCATCCTCAAAATCTCCTTCTGGATCGCTTTGGGAGCGAATTGCCGCCTGCTGAAACCCAGGACGCTGGGAGTGCGACGGCCGCGTCCGTAAAAAATGCATATCGAATCCGAAAAGGAAAGGGTTGCGCCCCTCACCGCGATCGAATCATGATGCAAAATAATTGTGCTGAAGCGGCAATAAATTTCGTTTGTCTTGCAGATAAGGATGAGTGAAGCTCGTGCGTAGCGAAACGACAGATTGGGTGCCAGCCAGCAGGTCTCAACGCTAGGGGACTGTTTGGCGATATCGCGCGAAGGGCACCTTGGGCTCGGCAATGACAATAATGGACAGGCTTGAACACGATTTCGGCAGGATCCTTTCTGGCCCGGACATTCGGCGTCATGTCGTCGGTCGAATGGTATCTGCCAATCGCCCTGACGCAGATGACGGCATCCCAATCGTACCCGTGGATGACAATGCTCTCAAAACCCGGCTGCGCGAGGAACTGCTCCTGCAAGCACGGACCCGGCTGCCGATCACCTATGCAAGACTGGCCAAGAGCATGGTTGGTTCGCAAGCAACAGGCGTGATCCAGGGTGCACTCGAACAACTGATGGACGACGATGCGGACGAAGGCCTGCCATTGCTTGCGGCCGTTGCCGTGAACGCGCTCGATCCTGGTTTGCCCGCTCCCTGGTTCTTCCACAAAGCCGAGGACATGGGGCTGTTCGCTGGCGATCCGGCCGATCTGGAAGCGTACGCTTTCCATGCAAGGGAGTTTTGTCGCGCGATCCATCTCCATGCTGGCAACGGGCAAGGCTCTGGAACGACCTTGCCGCCGGTACTGCCGCCTGCAGGCCGGTGAAGGAGAACGAAATGCTGATCGCCAAGGACGTCATGACGTCGCCGGCCATCGCGGTAGGGCCTGACAGTACGGTGGACGAGGTCGCCGATATTCTTCTGTCGCACGGGATCAGCGCCGTGCCGGTGATCGATCGAGGTGCGCTGCTGGGCATCGTCAGTGAAGGAGACCTGATCCGCCGGGCGGAGATCGGAACAGCACCGCAGGGTCGTTCCTGGTGGCTTCATTTATTCACCAACAACGCGGTTCAGGCGGAAGACTATGTCAAATCTCATTCCGATCATGTGATCGACGTCATGACACAGCAGGTTGCGACGGTGGTCGAGAGTACGCCAGTCGCCGAGATCGCAACCCTGCTTGAGCACAATCGGATCAAGCGTGTCCCAGTGCTGCGCGACGGGCAGGTGGTTGGGATCGTCAGTCGCGCTAATCTGGTGCGAGCGCTGGTCATTGCCAGGAAAGGGTGGCGCGCTCCGGCCTTGCATGACGACAGCAGCATCAGGATGGAGATTGTCGATGCCTTGCGATCCGAATCGTGGCCCTCGAGTTCGGACGTGATCGTGAACAACGGCGTGGTCACCCTGTGGGGAACGTATCTGTCGGAGCAGGAGCGGAAAGCCTCGATCGTCCTGGCTGAAAACACCGCTGGCGTGCGGGCTATCGATGACCATCGCATTCCCTTCGATATGACCTACGGCTTGGTCTGAAGGCCACCGAATGACATTCGTGGTCACCGACAATTGCATCAAATGCAAATACATGGACTGCGTGGAAGTCTGCCCGGTGGACTGCTTCTACGAAGGCGAGAACATGCTCGTCATCCATCCCGATGAATGCATCGACTGCGGCGTCTGCGAGCCGGAATGCCCGGCGAAGGCCATTTTTCCCGATACCGAGCCTGGTCTCGACGATTGGCTCGCGCTGAACGCCGAGTATGCGTTTGTGTGGCCCAATATTGCGATCAAGCGCGATCCACCCGCCGACGCCAAGGCGTTCGACGGCGAAGCGGACAAGCTCGCGAAATATTTTTCGCCGGAACCTGGGTCGGGTGACTGAGCAAAATGAACGCATGTGCGCACCAGCCGTCGCCACTTTATCTGGGCATTGACACTGGCGGCACGTACACCGATGCCGTGCTGTGGTCGGAATCCACAGGCATCGTGGCCAAGGCCAAGTCGCTGACCACGCGACACGATCTTGCCGAGGGCATCGCCGGCGCCGCAGACGCTGTTTTGTCCGAGGCAGTCATCGAGCCCAGCGCGATCAAGCTCGTCTCGATGTCGACCACGCTGGCCACCAACGCCCTCGTCGAAGGGCAGGGCGGGCGGGTCGCGCTGGTGATGATCGGCTTCACTGAAGCCGACCTTGCCCGGAACGGATTGTCAAAAGCCCTCGGCTCCGATCCCGTGATCTTTTGCCCGGGCGGACATGACGTCCACGGAGATCCGCGTGAGCTGGTGCTCGACGCTCTCGTGGCTGCGCTGCCGTTTCTCGCCGACACAGTTTCAGGCGTCGCCGTGGCCTCCTATTTTGCCGTTCGCAATCCCGAACACGAAATCGCGGTACGTGACGTCATCCGCGAGCGCACCGGGCTCCCGGTGACCTGTTCGCATGAATTGTCGTCGAAACTCGGCGGCCCGCGTCGGGCGCTGACCACGCTTCTCAACGCCCGGTTGATCTCGATGATCGATCGCCTTGTCGACGCCACCGAGAGCTTTCTGGCAAGACGCGGGATCGTCGCTCCGCTCATGGTCGTGCGTGGCGACGGCGCGCTCATTACCGCAGAATTCGCCCGCGCTCGGCCAATCGAGACCATTCTGTCAGGACCAGCGGCAAGCCTGGTGGGGGCGCGGTACATGACCGGCATCGATGATGCGGTGGTGTCCGACATCGGCGGCACCACCACCGACATCGCAGTCCTGGACGGCGGCCGCCTGCGGCTCGATCCGGAAGGCGCCACCGTCGGCGGAATGCGAACCATGGTGGAAGCCGTCGCCATGCGCACCTTTGGCCTTGGTGGGGATTCGGAAGTTTCGCTTCATGAGCAGTCGTTGGCTTCGACGATCGTGCTCGGGCCCCGGCGGCTGGTACCGCTCGCGCTCGCCGCGGTGAAACACGGCGATGCCATATACCAAGGTCTCAAGCGGCAATTGCTCAGTCCCAACACCAGCCGGCTGGACGGCCGCTTCGCATTGCGCACAGGTGTGCCCGAACGTCTAGCCGCAGGCCTGACGGTTACCGAGACGCGGCTCTATGCTGACATTTCGGCAATTCCCGCCGCGCTCGATCGGCTGCTCGTATCGACGTCACAGGTCGCGACGCTCAATCGCCTCGTCGCACGTGGCCTGGTGCATATCGTCGGCTTCACGCCATCCGATGCAGCCCATGTGCTCGGCCGGCAAGGGAACTGGGATCCTGTCGCGGCTCGACTGGGCGCCGAATTGTTCTCACGCAAGCGCGACGGCCAGGGGCATCGTGTCGCCAAAGGCGCAGAAGCGTTTTCCGAGATGGTTCTTGCCTCCGTCACCCGGCGTTCTGCCGAAGTAATTCTTGAATCGGTATTTGCCGAGGACGGGCTGGAGGGCGGCGTCTCCGTTGCCAACCCGCTGGTTCAGCGGGCGGTTGGCGGGCGAGGCGGCATGGCGCGGCTGTCGATCGCGCTCGACCGGCCGGTGATCGGCCTCGGGGCGTCGGCTTCGCTGCACTTTGCCGGGCTGCCGCAATTGATCGGCAATGAATGCAGCATTGCCGAACACGCCGATGTCGCAAATGCGTTGGGCGCCGTGGTTGGACAGGTGCGAATGTCAGCGGAAGCGCGCGTCAGCCAACCGGAGATCGGGCTTTTCCGTCTCAATTCCGGCGAGCGGCTGGACGACTATGACACCGAGGACGAGGCGATGGCCGCAGCCGAAGCCCACATTCGAGTCTTGGCGGCAGGTCTTGCCGAGCGCGCCGGGGCCGATCAGGCTCGGATCGAGATCGCACGCGACATAAGAGTTGCTACAATCGAAGGCGAGCGCAGTTTCGTGGAAGCCATCGTCGTCGCGACAGCCACCGGGCGGCCGCGAATCGCGTCGTGACATGCACGCGTTGTTGTGGTGGAGCGTTGTCGAGTGACAATGCTCTGACAGTATTTTTTCCTGAGACGGCGATCGCCTCGTCGAGATCGCGACCTTGCCAATGTTCATCCGCAGCCGCCGTTCCGCACCTGCTGGACGATCTCGCTCAACTGGCCACGACCGGACTCGACGACGAAATCGACCGCCAAGCCATCCGCGGGCTGCGCCTCGGCTGGTCCGACGACGGTCACCAGCATACCTCGCCCCGGATCAGGGCTGCAGACCGCTTCTGGATGTTGCCACCGATGACGTCGAACACCAGATCGATGCTGCCGACGTCTTATCGGTGCCTTCCACGACAATATCGGCACTGAATTGCTTTGTGATTTGCACGGCCGCGGTGTGCGCCTGCAGTTACAAGTCTATCGACACCGCTCCCATGGGATGAGTGCAGCAGGCGAGCACATATCCGGCGTGCTTCTCCTGTGCGCTGAGTCCGCCGAAATCAGCCATTTCCACGTCGCCGCTGACCTTCAGCACACGACAGGTCCCACAAATCCCTTGCTGGCAAGCGCTTGGCAGGTACAGACCAACGCTTCGAGCGATTTCGAGCAGGGTCTGTGTCGAACGGCATTGGTGGGTGACACCTGTGCGAGCAAAACGCACGGAAGCGGCCTGGGCTGTTTGCAACACCGGTGCAGGCTTCAGCAGGCCGCCAAAGCTCTCCTCATGGTACCGACCAGGATCCAAGCCGATGCTGTTGAGGGCGTTCCGGACTGCGTTCATGTAAGGCTCGGGCCCACAGGCATAAACGGTGCGCTCCCTAATGTCGGGAGCAAACTTCAGCAACATGGACTCACCAACCAATCCAGTTGGACCGGCCCAATTATGCACAGCTTCGGCGCAGACGACATGGACGTGAAAATTGCGATGGTCCCGTGCCAGGTTGTCAAGCTCGTCACCGAAGATGATGTCCTTCGGCGAGCGTGCGCTATGAATGAAGCAGACATCCTTGTCGGAGCCACTGTCGGCGAGCGTGCGCAGCATCGACATCACCGGTGTTATGCCGCTGCCGCCGGAGAGGAAAAGCGGCCGGTCGCTCCGCAGGTCATCCCAGTTGAAGCTGCCGGACGGGCCGTCGATCTCTATTTCGCTTCCCTGTTCGAGATTGTCATGCAGCCAATTGGAAGCGAGGCCGCCGGGGACGCGCTTGACGGTTATCCTGAGGTCTCCCACCCGGGTTGGCGGCGAAGAGATCGAGTAAGTCCGGACGGCCGGAGCGCCGTCGATCACGAGGTTCAGAGTGATAAACTGCCCGGCTTTGAACTGGCCGGCCTGCCCGCGCTTTGGACAAAAGACGAAGGTCTTCACCTCGTGCGTCTCCTGAACGATGCCGCGACAGATCAGCGTGTGACGTCCGCTGACGCGGTCGGATCGGCAGGAGGGAGCGAAAGAAACGAGGGCGTTCATCATCTGGCTCCCATTAAGGGGCCAAGAATGCCAGCAGGCCTACGTTCGATACAGGAGGAACCTCAAGCATCTATGATCGACAATATCGATCAACCTTCCAGCGACATGACCGCAAGATGAAGCGCGCGAATGCCTTTCTTTATGATTGGCTCATGCCGGCGTCGCGCGAGAATTGCGGTGTAGACGGGCTGATGCAGAGTTGGAGCACCTTCCACAATGTGGGAGGGTTGCTCGGCGGCGAAGCGACGCGCATCGTCGGCGCGCATGTAGCAGGTGCCGCCTGCGCGCCTCAGCATATTGTCGGCCAGCGTTTCGGAGCCCATCGAAAGCCGGCACGCAGTCAGATTTGGCAACGCCTCGGCATGAGCCTTCTCGAGCGCAACGGTGTAACCCGGCCGGATGTAATTGTCCGGGCTTACATCGCTAAGCCGGCGTGCCTTGGTCGAGACCATTGTATATTCCTCAACCATCAGTTGGTCATATGTGATCTCGGGCAGGTAGCGTGGAGCATAAACAACAGCAATATCGAGGTTTCCCAGGCTCAGATCAGATATCATCTGCGGCGAGTAGTCGGATTCGACATGGATCGAGGACCGCGGCAAGACCTGCAGCAGCATTTCCAACCAACCCGGCAGGATCGAGCGGGTCATTCCAACCTGGGCAGCGACCCGTAGGCTGCCTTCGAATCTGTTAAAGGCGCGCACGTCGTGACGGGCCTGGGACCAGGTCGACAACATTGACCGCGCGTAAACCTCAAACCGCCGCCCTGCCGCGGTCGGCTCGGCACCGGCGCGGCCGCGATGGAAGAGTTCGGACCCCACGGCGGCCTCCAGGTTCTTGACACGGGTGCTGACCGTCGATTGCGTCAGTCCGAGGCGCTCCGCCGACCGGTTGAAGTTTCGCGATTCAATGATGTCGAGAAACGTCTCTATTTGTTCCAACTGCATGGGCGAGCCATCGATTTTTGCGATCGTATCTAGCTGTTCATACGCTTGATCCGTGCACTATCAAAGCGGAAGTTCGGTGCAGAAGCCACGGTCTGTGACGGCCGCATCAAAGGAAGAGGGAAAAGTGTTCATAGTCGATTGCGATTGCCACAACTATTGGTCCAACGCGACGGTGCTGGAGCCCTACCTGTCCGGTGTCTGGAAAGACATGTTCATCGAGGGCGAGAAGACCGGCCCGGTCGGCGCTTTTCCGCACGGCCATCGCCCCTGGTTTCATCCGCAGGATTTCTCCCGCAAGGATGTGCGACCGAAGGTGGAGGCGGACAACTACCTGATCATGAAGGAGAAGCACCTCGATAAATACAATGTCGGAGTGGCAATCCTAACTGGCGACGAGCCCATCGAAGCGTCGACACTGGCAAATCCCTATTACGCTAGCGCGCTGGTAAGCGCCTACAACGACTACCAGATCAATGAATGGCTGCCGAAAGACAGCCGCTTCATGGGCTCCATCATCATCGCACCGCAAGACCCGCGCCTTGCGGCGGCGGAGATCCGGCGCCTCGGCGCGCATCCCCGGATGGCGCAAGTTCTGGCCTCCCAAGGCTCTGTGCGGCCGTATGGCGACCCGTTCTATCACCCGATCTTCGAGGCCTGTGCCGAGGTCGGTTTGCCGTTCGCCATACATCTTGGTGGACATGGCGGCATCAACTGGAACGCTGTCGCGCCAGCGCCCACCACTTTCTTCTGGGAGACCCATGCGATCCTGCACATGTCGGCCATGTCGCATGTGGCAAGCATGATTGCCCATGGCGTTTTTGAGAAATGGCCGGACCTCTACTTCGTGATCATCGAGTGCGGCGTCGCCTGGGTCCCGTCGGTCCTGTGGCGCCTGGATGCCGACTACAAAGCACTGCGAAAAGAGACGCCATGGCTGAAAATGCTGCCGTCGGAATATTGCCGGCGTAACATACGTTTCTCCACCCAACCGCTGGAGCAGCCTTCGAATGTCAACCACCTCTGGGCGATCCTGGAGGCCATGGACGGGGAGCACACGCTGCTGTTTGCGTCCGACTACCCCCATTGGGACTACGATGACGTCAACACTTTGCACATCCCGCCGGAATGGCGCCGCAAGGTGCTCGGCCAGAATGCGCTGGACGTTTACAAGCGCATTCCCCGCCCGCAAGCCGCTGCTGCAGCGTGACGACCTGAGATGGCTGAGAAGACGTATATTTGTCGCGCCGACGAGATCCAGGTCGGAACGCCGTTCATCGCCAAGGTGCGCAGCCTGTCGATCGGCGTGTTCCGGATCGGCGATAGTTTCCATGCGCTGCTGAATGTATGCCCGCATCGAGGGGCCCCCCTTTGTGAGGGACCGCAATGCGGAACGACTGCTCCCGTCGAGCGAGCCGAATTCATCTATCACCGTGAGAATGAAATCGTTCGCTGTGCCTGGCACGGGTGGGAATTCGACATCAGGTCGGGCGCAGCATTGGTCAACCCGTCCGTTCGCGCGAGGACGTTCCCAGTCTCCGTCGAGGCAGGGAGCATATACGTGACGGCCTGAGCATGGAGACACCCTCTGCCTACAGAGCGGGTATCGGAATCTCAACGACCGCCTTATGCGCTTCATCGTTTTTGCTAATGCGGCACAATTTGGGATGGATTGCCTGCACGTTTCGCTAACTTGACCAATAAGCTGAGAAAAATCAGCGCAACTCAACTGGGGAACGATATGAAAAACCGACTTCTTGCACCATCTCTCGGCGTTCTATTGTTGGCGCCGGTATCGTCGGCGTTCGGTGCAGACGTGACTATGCCGGATCCAAACTATGCTACCGCAACGGCGGTCATGAACGTCATCAAGAACGCGGCCGAACAGGAGCTTGGGCTCGACGTTTCCACCGTCACCACCACCGCAGTCCCCGTCATTTGGGAAGCCATGGATCGCAACAAAGGGGAGGTCGACATCTGGCCAGATGTCTGGCTGCCGAACCAGCAGGGCCTGGTAGACAAATATGTCAAAAGCGCCGGCACGGTGAAACTCGCGCAGAACGGCTACGAAGCCAAGCAAGGCTACTGCGTCACCCAGGTCACGATCGACAAATATGGCATCAAGGATGTCGCGGATCTCACCAATCCGGACAACGCCAAGATCTTCGACACCAATGGCGACGGCAAGGGCGAAATCTGGATCGGCGCGTCAGGCTGGCAGTCGACAAACATCGAAAAGGTGCGGGCCCGCGACTATGGATTCGCCGATTTCTTCGATCTCCAGGTGACCGACGAAGCGGTGGCCGCGGCATCGCTCGACCGGGCCGCGAAGGCAGACAAGCCATGGGTCGGCTACTGCTACGGCCCGCACCAGAATTTCGCCCGCTACAAGCTTGCCTTTCTCACAGAACCGAAACACGACCCAGCCAAGTTCGTGATGCTGCAGCCGAGCGAGGATCCTCAATGGTTCGAAAAATCGAAAGTGTCGTCGGCATATGCTGACACCACCGTGCACATCGCCTATGCTGCTTCGCTGGCCCAGCGGGAACCGGAACTGACCGCCGCTTTGGATCGGATTACTTTCAATCCGGACGACATCAGCAAATGGGCCTATGCAATCATCGTCGACAAGAAGCCGGCAGGCGATGTGGCGAAGGAATGGATCAAAGCCCACCCCGACGACGTGGCGAAGTGGTTCGGTCATTGAAGTCCAGGGCCGGCATTGCAGGCTCTGAACCGGCCTGCACTGTTGTCCGGCCGTTCAAATCCGTGATCGGACGGGAGCGGTAGCCGGTGGACACCGCACCGATCATTGCGCCGGGAGGAGCGGGCCTGGCGGACCCCGGAGACGCGGCAAGCCACGGTGCCGCCATCACTTTGAAGGGCGTCTGGAAAATCTTTGGCGCCCGCGCGCCAGAGGCGATTGTGGCGGTTTTGCGCGACGGCCTCGACAAGGACGAAGTGGCCAGGCGCTTCGGATGTGTCGTGGGCGTCGCCAACGTCAACATTTCGGTTCGGCCGGGTGAAATCTTCTGCGTCATGGGCCTGTCGGGCAGTGGCAAATCGACATTGATCCGCCATATAAACCGCCTACTCGAGCCGTCCGCCGGCGAGATTTTCGTCGACGGTGAAAACGTCATGGCCAAGTCGCCCGCTGAGTTGAGGGCATTGCGGTCTCGCAGGATCGCCATGGTGTTCCAGAGCTTCGGTCTGCTTCCGCATCGCACCGTACGCGACAACGTCGCGCTCCCGCTGGAGATCCAAGCCGCGACCAAGCAGCGGAGATTTGACGCCGCCGAGACGGCACTTGCCAAGGTGAACCTGTCGGGCTGGGGGGATCGCTACTGCCATGAGCTCTCAGGCGGGATGCAGCAGCGCGTCGGCCTCGCCCGCGCTTTGGCTGCCGATCCAGCGATCCTGCTCATGGACGAGCCATTCAGCGCGCTCGATCCCTTGATAAGGCGGCAACTTCAAGACGAGTTCCTGGCCCTCTCACGCTCGATGGGAAAGACAGTGATCTTCATCACCCATGACCTCGACGAGGCGATCCGGATCGGCGATCGCATCGCGATCATGAAAGATGGCGTCATCGTCCAGACCGACACGCCCGAGGAGATCGTCACATCTCCGAAGCACGACTATGTCGCGAAATTCGTCGCCGACATCTCGCGCCTGAAGGTGATCACCGCCGGGCGCATCATGGAGTCGGTCGAGAGTTTCAAGAGCCGGTCTCATCCGGAATTGGACGTCGAGCGGTTGCACAGGGTGGATTCTCGAGAATCCCTGGCCGAACTCGTCGAACTCGCGGCACGGGATGCCGCACCGCTTGCTGTGACAGATCCCGGTGGGTCTGTCGTCGGCATCGTCGACAGGCAGATCCTGCTCCACGGTCTGCGAAAGGGCGAAACCCGTGAACGCCCATGATCCTGTCGCTGTGCAATCGCAACCGGCAGAGGAAGGACTCGTTCGGGAATTCGTCCTCCGCAACCCCGATTACTATATCGATGTGTTCGCCCGCATCCGGCGGGCGTCCGGTGCCGTCTGGCCGTTCAACCTGGCGGCCGCACTGCTTGGGCCGGTCTGGGCCGCTGCCCGAGGCATCACACTTCTGTTCTGGCTCATCTTCTTCCTGGAGACGCTTGCGGTGGTTCAGATCGGCGTCGGCGCGGCTGGTAACCTCGGCGCCGCAGAGCAAGCACGAGCCGAACGCGTCACCAAGCAGGCACAGGCGCGCGCGGAACAGGCAAAAGCCGCCGAGGCAGCGGGGGCGGACAATGCAGCTGGCCTGAGATCATCAGCGGCCGCTCTGGAGAAAGCTGCCAACACGGCCAGAATGCGGGCCGACGCCGCAAAGGCGAAGGCGCCGGTTGTAATTGGGTCCGGTATTGTCACTTTGCTCTTCGCCAGGCTGATCGCCGGTTTCCTCGCCAACCGGATGCTGGAGCGGCGCTTCGCGCGCTGGCGTTCGAATCCGACGCTTCAGCGCGGGCTCAATCATCCGCTGGCGCTATGCGCCCTTGCCTTCTGCATCGCAGCCTATGGGCTTTCGGTCTATCGCTTCGCCGCGCCGACACCAGCCGTCTGGCTGATTGCCGCGCCCTCGAATCGCGAGTGGCAGGCCGCGTTGTCATCGGGTCTGGACAGCCTGATGGGAGCGGTGTCGCATCTCGGGGAGGGCTTTTTCGGCGGCATCACAGGCGCAATATCGTTGGTGCTCGATGCCTTGGCCTATGGACTGACGGGCATGCCCTGGCCAGTGACAATGGCGATCATTCTAGCCCTGGCCTGGCAACTGGCGGGGCCGCGCGTCGCCATCTTCACCGCGGCTGCGCTCGCCTATCTTGCCGTGCTTGGCTTTTGGGAAAAGAGCCTGGAAACAGTCGCCCTGTTGGGCACATCGGCCATTATCTGCCTCGCGATAGGAGTTCCGCTTGGGATATGGTGCGGACGCCGACCGCGCGTCTATGCCGCCGTGCGGCCGGTGCTCGACTTCATGCAGACCATGCCGGCATTTGTCTATTTGATCCCGGTGATCGCATTGTTCGGCATCGGCAAGCCGCCCGGCGTCATCGCCACGCTGATTTTCGGTACTCCGCCAGTGGTGCGCCTGACTGCGCTCGGTTTGCAGGGTGTCCCGCCGGCCATTAGAGAGGCCGCGCAAGCCTATGGTGCAACAAGATGGTTTCTCCTGACCCGGGTCGATCTCCCGCTAGCGATGCCTTCCATCATGGCCGGCATAAACCAGACCATTTTGATGTGCCTTTCAATGGTGGTCATCGCTTCCCTGATCGGCGCCAAAGGGTTGGGAGAAGATGTCCTCAATGCGCTTCAATACGCAGCTGTCGGGCAGGGACTGCTCGCGGGCTTCGCCATACTTCTCTGCGCCATGATCATCGACCGTATCGTGCAAGGACGAACCAGATAAAGCCGTTTGGGAACGATCTTCTCGTGGAGCTCGGCCGGTCAACATTCCACGAACGGGCCATCAAAGATGCGGTACCGGCTCTAGAAATAAGCCTGGTCCGGCTCGCTGGCCTTGCGGTTGGCGATGAAGGCCTGGAGCGCTTCGTCGATCGCCGGATCGAGCCCCGGATCCTGGTAGTCGTCGAGCAGCCTCTTCCATTGCCGGTTGGCGCGTTGCGCGGCGTCGAGCCGGCCGTCCTCGTTCCATTGCTCGAAGGAATTGTTGTCGCTGCTGGTGGAGCGATAGAAGGCCGAGAGGAAATTGGACTGCGTATGCGCACTGCCCAGGAAATGCGATCCCGGCCCGACCGCTTCGATCGCCTCCATCGCCTGCGCATTGAGCGACAGATCGATGCCTTCGAACAGGCTGGCGACCTTGCCGCAGAGATCGGCGTCGATGACCGTCTTTTCGAAACCGGTGACCAGTCCGCCCTCGAGCCAGCCGGTGGCGTGGTTGATCACGTTGGCGCCGGCAAACATCGACATCAATATGCCCCATGTCGCTTCCTGCTCGGCCTGTGCATCGGGAAGCTTTGAGGCCGACAGCGAACCGACGGTGTGGAACGGAACGCCGACGCGACGCGCCAACTGCCCGCAGGCGAGCACCATCTTGCCCGCTTCCGGCGTCCCGAAGGTCGGCGCTCCACTCTGCATCGAGATCGTGCTGGCAAAGCTTCCCATCAGGCAGGGCGCGCCGGGGTTGATCAGCTGTACGAGGCTGAGACAGGCGAGCGCCTCGGCCAGCACCTGCGCCAGCGTGCCGGCGACCGTGCACGGGCTCATCGCGCCGGCCAGCGTCCATGGCGTGCAGGCGACCGGCTGGTTGTTGCGGGCGCAGACCTTCAGCGAACCCGACATGTTGGCGTCGAGCACCAGCGGCGCATTGGTGTTGGAGACGTTGTAGAGCACAGCGTTGTGGGCGACGAACTCCTCGCCGAAGACGATCTTGGCCATGTCAACCGCGTCCTGCGCTCGCCTCGACCCGATGAACGCGCCCATGAAGGCACGGTCCGAATGGCGGATGTGGGTGTAGAGCATGTCGAGATGACGCTTGTTGGCCGGCAGGTCGACAGGCTCGCAAACGACGCCGCCCGAATGATGCAGATGCGGGATCATCTGATGGATCTTCACCAGATCGCGGAAGTCCGCGATCGTGGCGTAGCGCCGTCCGCGATCGAGATCGTGGACGAAGGGCGGCCCCCACGACGGACACAGCACGGTGTTGTCGCCGCCGATCACCACCGTGTTGGCCGGGTTGCGGGCGTGCTGCTTGAATTGCGAAGGCGCGGTGGCGCGGACGATCTTGCGGCACATGCCGGGCTCGAAGCGGACTCTGGTGCCCTGCACGTCGGCGCCCGCATCGCGAAAAATGTCGAGGATCTCGGGATCGTCATGGAACTCCATGCCGACCTCCTTGAGCAGCCGGTCGGCGTTCGCCTCGATCAGGCTCAGGCCTTCTTCGTCGAGGATATTGAACGTGCCGATCCGCCGGCTGATGTAGGGACGCCGCGGCGCCTGCTGGGCCAGGCGCTGGCCCTGTCTTCCGGCCCGGCCTCCGCTTCGTGGCGCTGGAGCGTCGATCATCGCGTCCTTGTCCATTGTCGTCTCCGTGATCAGGCAGGCATGAAGGCGGCCGGCGCATCGGCCTGAAGGCCGCGCAGCCGCAGATTGTCCGGATCGTAAGGCGCTTTCTTCAGCTCCCGCGCCGTCAGTTCCCTGCCGAGGATCGAGACGGTCAGGCCTTCAGCCGCAACACCGGGTCGCAGATAGGCGAGCGCAACGGTCTTGCCGGTCCGGAAGCCGTGGCTGCCGGAGGAAACGATCCCGACCGGGCGCCCCGCCTGCATCACGGCATGGGCGTAAAACGGCAGTCGCTCGCCGTCGTCGTCGATTTCGAGCAGCAGCATGGACCAGGCGTTTTCGCCGACCCGCTCCAGCATCGCCTCACGACCGACGAACATCCGGTTGTCAGTCTTGACCAAGGCACCCAGTCCGGCCTCCAGCGGCGTGCGCTCCGTGGTCAGGTCGGCGCCCCAGGCGCGGTAGCCCTTTTCCAGCCGCATTGCGTTGAGCGCGTAGATGCCGAACGGACGCAAATCGAACTGCGCTCCGGCTTTGGTGATCGCTTCGTAGAGCTTGCCGAACTGCGCCAACTGAACGTGCAGTTCCCATCCGATCTCACCGGCATAAGAGACCCGGAGCGCTGCCGTCTTGATGCCGGCCACGCGGATGATCTGCGCGGAAAGCCAGGGGAATGCAGCATTCGATAGATCGGCTTCGCAGATCTTTCCCAAGAGGTCACGGGCACGCGGCCCCATCACGCCGAGCACGCCGCGCCTCTCGGTGACGTTGTCGATCGTCACACCTGGAAACGCTGCGGCGCGTGAGCGTAGCAGACCTTCGTCATGTCGCTCCGCAAGTGCTGCGCTGGTCAAGTAGAACCCATCGTCGCCGAGTCGGGTCACGGTAAATTCCGACGCCACGCCGCCCTTTGCCGTCAGCGCGTGAATGAGCCCGATGCGGCCGTGACGTTCCGGTGGTCGGTTGGCGCCGAGCGAAGCCATGAAGGCGCTGGCGCCTGGTCCGCCGATCTCGAATTTGGAGAAGGCCGAAAGGTCGATGGCGCCGACGCTGGCCTGCACGTCACGGCACTCGCCGCGCACCGCGTCGAACCAGCCGGGCTTGCGGAAGGTCAGTGGCGGGTCACGGTCGGCGCCCTTGGCAGCGAACCAGTTCGGCCGCTCCCAACCATAGGCGGCGCCCAGCACTGCCCCCTGGCTTCTCTGAAGTTCGAGCGCCGGCGTCGTGCGGCGCGGGCGGCCGGCCTCGCGTTCCTCGTTGGGATAGTGGATGCCGAATTGCAGGCCGAACCCTTCCACCGCCTTGTCGATGCGATAGTCGCGGTCGGCATAATTGCCGAAGCGGCGTGGGTCGATGGCAAGCGCATCCATTGGCGGTGATCCGTCGACGATCCAGTCGGCGAGAAAGCGACCGGCGCCGCCGCCTTCCATCACGCCCATGCTTGAGCCGGTGAGCAGCCAGGCATTGCCGAGGCCGAATGCCGGACCGACCAGCGGATTGGCATCCGGCGTGAAGGTGATCGGCCCGTTGACCACCGTCTTGATGCCGGCATTGGCGAGTGCCGGGACACGCTCCATCGCCAGCGCGATGATGTGCTCGACCCGATCCAGGTCGGGCGGCAGCAAGTCCATGCCGAATTCTGGTGGCACGCCATCGACCGCCCAGGGGTGAGCCGACTTTTCATAGGGGCCGACGATAAAGCCGTCGCGCTCCTGGCGCAGATACCAGCTTTCTTCCGGATCGCGGATGATCGGCAGTTCCTTGGCGCCGGCGGCGATCCGGTCGGCAATCTCGGGGACGGTATCGGTCACGACATATTGGTGCAGCATCGGCACCACGGGCAGGTCGAGCCCCATCATGGCGCCAATCTCGCGGCACCATGTGCCGGCCGCGTTCACCACATGCTCCGCGACAATGTCACCCTGTTGTGTGCGGACCAGCCACTCGCCCGATGGCTTGCGCTCGATTGCCAGGACCGGATTGTGGCGCACGATCTCGGCGCCGCGCGAGCGCGCGCCGCTGGCCATTGCGTTGGTCGCCAGCGTCGGATCGACATGACCGTCATTGGGCTCGTAGATCGCGCCTATGATGCCGTCGGTATGGCAGAGCGGATAGATCTGCTTGAGCTCATCGGGACTGAGAATGTGGAAGTCATGGCCGACGAACCGGCCAAGCCCCTGCACATGGCGGAATTCGTCCATGCGCTCCGGCGAGCGCGTAATGCGCAATGCGCCGCTTGGGTGGAAACCTGTCGGCAACCCGGTCTCGGCGGTCAGGATTTCGCGATAGAGCCGCACCGAATGCGCGCGCATCTCCATGATCGTCGCATTGTGGGCGAAATGCGTGCAGAGCCCGGCGGCGTGCCAGGTCGAGCCTGCTGTCAGCTCCTGCCTCTCGACGAGCATGACATCGCTCCAGCCGCGCTTGGCCAGATGATAGAGCAGCGACACGCCCATGGCGCCGCCGCCGATAACGACCACGCGGGCCTGTTGTCTCATGAATTTTCCTCCGCGCTTACGCGCATGCGCGATCCGGTTGGGTCATAGGGTGGCTTGTCGAGTGGGCGCAGCCTGTAGCGCGCACCGGCCACCGCGATCTGGTAGTCGCAGGCAAGCAGCTGCGTTTTCGTCTCGCCTGGATCACAGGCAACGTAGCCCAGGCAAAGGCTGAGCCCCGTGCGAACGCCGAGGCCACCTGACGTCGTCAACCCGGCAAGTTTGCCGTCGCGATAGATCGGTTCGTCATGCAGCAGAAGCGGATTGTCGCCGTCGACGGCGAAATGCATGAGCCGGCGCTTCAGGCCATCGGCCTTCTGCTTCAGCAGGGCATCGCGGCCGATGAAATCATCCCTCTTCCAGGACACCGCGAAGGACAGGCCCGCCTCCAGCGGCGTGTCCTTCGGCCCGATATCATGGCCCCAATGGCGATAGCCCTTTTCCAACCGGCAGCCATCCAGCGCGTAGTGGCCACAAAAGGTCAGGCCATGGGCGCCGCCCGCTGAGACGATCATGGCAAGCAGGCTCTCGCCGTGTTCGACCGGCACATAAAGCTCGAAGCCGAGCTCGCCGACAAAGCTGACTCGGGTCGCCCGCACATTCGCGGTGCCGATGTCGATGCGGCGCGAAGTCGAGAACGGGAAGGCTGCGTCCGAAAGATCGACGTCGGTCAGGCTCTGCAGCAGCGCCCGCGAATTCGGCCCCATGACCCCGAGAACGGCCTCTGCGGACGTGGCGTCGAAGACCGAGACGTTGAGACCAAGATCCTCAGCATGGCGCGCGATCCAGTCAAAATCTTTCTGTCTGGTCGCGGCACCTGAAATAACCCGGAAGCCGTGCTCGTCGACTCGCGTGACCGTCACATCGGCCTCGATGCCGCCGCGTGCGTTGAGCATCTGCGTATAGACGGCGCGGCCTTCGGGCCTGTCGACGTCCCCCGCGCACAGGCTTTGCATCAGCTGGATCGCGTCGCGTCCACGCACATCGATCTTGGTGAAGGGCGAAAGCTCGAACAGGCCAACGCCTTGCGCCATTCGCTCGGCTTCGGCCCTGGCCGGGCTCCACCATTTCTGAGCGCCGACGGAATAGCCGCGCGTCTCCGTGCCGCCGAACCAGAGCGGTCGCTCCCAGCCGGTCGGCGCGCCGAACACAGCACCCGCTTCGGCGAACGTACGGTGAAAGGCGGAACGCCGCACGTCGCGCCCGGCGGCGGCCTGCTTGTAAGGCCAATGCATGCGGAAGAGGTCGGCAACCGCTTCCTCCATCCTGGCGCCGACGAAAGAGCGCGCCGCGGCGGCGCGGTCGAAGCGGGCGATGTCAAGCGCCCACAGATCGAGGCTGGGCTCGCCGTCGACGATCCATTCGGCCATGGCCTTGCCGGCGCCGGCCGACGACATCATGCCTGTCGAGTTGAAGCCGGCGGCGACATAGAAGCCGCGCAGATAGGGCGACTCGCCCATCAGCGGCCGCGTGTCGGGGGTAAAACTCTCCGGGCCATTCATGAAGTGCCTGATGCCGGTCTGCGACAGCGCCGGCAGGAGTTTCAGTCCGGCCGACATGAAAGGCTCGAACTGCTCCCAATCCTCGGGCAGTTCGAGGAATGGCCTGTCGCCAGCCGGTCCGCGAACATCGAAGAGCTTGGCGTTCGGCTCGAAGCCGCCCAACACCAGCTTGCCGGAATCGCCCTTGATGTAGATGCCTTCGTCGAGGTCGCGCAGGATGGGAAACGGATCCTGCAGACCGGCGATCGGCTCCGTCACGACATACATGTGCTCGACGGCCTGCAGCGGCACAGGAACGCCGGCGAGCGCGCCGATATCGCGCGCCCAGGCGCCGGCACAGTTGACGACGGTCTCGCAATCGATGGTGGCGCCGGAGGCCAGCTTGACGCCAACGACCCGGCCGTTGCGGGTCACGATGCCCGAACAGGCTAACCCCTCGAGGATGCGGATACCGGCGGCGCGGGCCCGTTTTGCATAGGCCGCACAGATATCAACTGGATTGGCCTGGCCGTCTTCCTCGACCCACAGCGCGCCCTCGACGCCATCGGTGACGATGCCGCGCACGTGCTCGGCCACGCCCGCCTGATCGACAATCCCAACGGTGAGGCCGCAGACATCGCCCAAATGCGCGATGCGCTTCAGTTCGTCCATGCGCTCCGCACGTCGCGCCAGCCACAGGCCGCCGGTGCGGCGGTAGCCGGACGCCTGGCCCGTCAGTTCCTCGAGGCGTGGAAACAGCTCGGTCGCATATTGCGCCAGCCTTGTCAGGTTGAGGCTGGCGCGTAACGGACCGACGATTCCGGCGGCGTGCCAGGATGTGCCGCTGGTCAGTTGGTGGCGCTCCAGAAGGACGACATCGCTCACGCCCAGTTCGGCAAGGTGATAGGCAATGCCGAGGCCAATGACACCGCCGCCAATGATCACGATGCGTGCGCTGCCATTCACCTTGTGGGATACCTTCGCTGGATTGGAACAGCGCGATCTTTTCCCGCTAAACCACTTGCGCTCAACCCAAATTTCGCAACATTAGGAAAACTTATGATGCTTCACGGGCGGAGTTGCGGGTGAAGAGCGGCAGTTTCGATTTCAACCTTTTCCGATCGATCGAGGTTTTCGTCGCCATCGTCGAGACCAGGCACGTCACCCAGGCGGCACAGATGCTGGGCATGACGCAATCGGCCGCTTCGCAGCATCTGAAGAACCTGGAAAGCGCGCTCGGCGTCAGCCTGATCGATCGCAATTTGCGGCCGATCGAGCTCACCAAAGCCGGCATCGCGCTGCATCGCCGCGCCGTTGCCATACTGGCCGAGGTCGAGGGCCTGCGCACCGACGCGCGGCGCGTCAATGCAGCACCGCTGCCGCTGTTGCGCATCGCGCTTCTGGCGTCGATCGCGACAACGCTGGCGCCGGCGCTTTCGGTCCTTGCCCGCAAGGGTTTCGGCATTCCCGAGCTCAGCCTGTTCGCGGGTTTGGCGACCGACCACGTCGCCTTGCTGCGGGCCCGCCGCGCCGACCTCGCCGTCACCTCCGGCGAGCTGTTCGAGATTGAGGGACTGACACGTTATCCTGTGATGACCGAAAAATTCCTGCTGGTGACGCCAAAGGGTTTTGCCGGCGATGTCGGTGACATCGTCAAGCTCTCCAAGAAGCTCGCCTTCGTGCGCTTCTCGCGCGAGACGCCGGTTGGCCTGCGCGTCGACCAGCATCTGAGCCGCCTGCGCATCGAGATCCCGCGTGCTATGGAAGGTGACCGCTCCAGCGTGGTGATGGCGCCGGTCGCGGCCGGCATGGGCTTTGCGATCCTGACGCCGACCCTGCTCATCGACGGGCTGGCGGAGGGTATGGAGATTGACGTCCATCCCTTGCCGTTCACCGGGCTGTCGCGCAACATCCTTCTGGTCGCGCGCGAGCGGGAGCTCGGAAACCTCCCCGAGGCTTTCGCCACGCGT
Organism: Mesorhizobium sp. B2-1-3; assembly: GCF_006442495.1. Classification (NCBI taxonomy): domain Bacteria; kingdom Pseudomonadati; phylum Pseudomonadota; class Alphaproteobacteria; order Hyphomicrobiales; family Phyllobacteriaceae; genus Mesorhizobium; species Mesorhizobium sp. B2-1-3. Next base: position 43,284 of record NZ_VFWL01000026.1, on the reverse strand, counting down.
ACCGCGGAAGTGCTGACCAACGCGATCAGCACCCGCCTGCCTGGCCTTCCCGCCGACTGCTATGCCGTCGATCGCCCCTCGTCGCATGACTAATCAACTCCATCAGTTATCCTGATAAGGAGGTTTGGCGGTGTGCGCGCCGCGCATTCCGTGTTTTCAATCCAGGAGTTCGCAACACGGGAGACACGGCATGAACGCTCCGCACGTCCATTCCAACCTGGACATCGACTGGTCGACCGAGGCCATCGTCGATCGGCGGAACCGCTTCTATTCGGCCACGCAGCGCAAGTTCGTTCCTTACAAGGACCCGCTGATCCTCAAGCGCGGCAAGGGCCAGTATGTCTGGGACGAGAAGGATCGTAAATACATCGACCTGCTCGGCATGAATCTTTGCATCTCGGTCGGCCACGCGCATCCGCAGGTGGTCAAGGCGGCCACCGAGCAACTGGCGGAACTGACGCATTGCACGACGATGTTCTACCACCCGGTTCCGGCTCAGTACGCGGAGGAACTGGTGGCAACGATGCCGGCCGGTCACGATTGGGTCGTACATTTCACCAACAGCGGGGCCGAAGCGATCGATCTTGCGCTGCTGATGGCGCGCTCGCATACCGGCAACATCGACATGCTGGCGCTTGCCTCGAGCTATCACGGCGCCACTTTCGGCGCGCAGTCGGTGACCGGGATAGCGGGTTTTCGCCATCCCGTGCCCCAGCTTGGCGGGGTCACTTTCGTGGCCGAGCCCAACCAGTATCGCGGCATTCATGGCGAAGGCTTGCAGCCCTATCTCGACGAGGTCGAGCGCGCCATAGCGAGTTCAACCAGCGGCGGGCTGGCCGGCATGATTATCGAGCCGGTGCAGGGCTATGGCGGCATCGTGCCGATGCCGCCGGGCTACATTGCCGGCGCTGTCGAGCGTGTCCGCGCGGCCGGCGGTCTCTGTATCATTGATGAAGTGCAATCCGGTGTCGCCCGAACCGGCGATGCCTTCTGGGCGTTTGAATCCCATGGCATTGTGCCCGATATCGTCGTCATCGCCAAAGGTGTGGGCAACGGCATCCCGCTCGGCGCGGTCATCGCCAAGCGAGATGTCGCTGAATCCATGGCCGATAAATTTCTGTTCCACACCTATGGCGCCAATCCGGTGGCATGCGCGGCCGGCCGAGCCGTGCTAAAGGTCATAAAAGAGGAACGACTCCAGGAGAACGCCCGGGATGTTGGCGCGGTGCTCAAGGGTCGCCTTAACGACATGAAGGAGCGCTTTCCAATCATCGGCGATATCAGGGGCCGTGGGCTTATGCTTGCGATCGAACTCGTCAAGGACGGCGCGACGAAAGAGCCGGCGCCGGAGGAGACGCTCGCCATTTTCGAGGAAACGCGCCGCAACGGGCTCGTCGCCAGCCGCTCGGGACCGTACCGCAATGTCATCCGCATGTGTCCGCCGCTTTGCTTAGCAATGTCCGATATCGAGGATGTCGTCGACCGCTTCGAAAAAAGCTTTGCGGCATTCAGCGGTCAATAACGGTTCCTGTGCTCGGAGGGGCACAAACCTTTGGCGGCGGCTGAGCAGCAGAGAGAATCATTCGGAAAGGACCGGGCCCGCCCAAACCGGCTCTGTCGACGTGCGGAGGCTGAGCTGTCAGAAACATGCTTGTTGGATTGAGGTCAGTTATCCTCTGGGAGCCATCCAGTCTTTGCTCGGTCATAGCAAGATCGTGAACACGGTCCGCTATCTGGGAGTCGATGTAGAAGATGCTCTCGAACTTGCCGAGGCAACTGAGGTGTGATCAAGAGCGGCTCCACTTCACGAGTGGAGCCGTGAACAATTTGCGCGTGCATCTCGGCCATTTGGTGAACGCTGCCAGTGGCTGAAAGCTGGCATTCGACGCATGCAGAGAAGGCTTTCTGCTTATCGTTCGTCATGTGATAGGGTGATTTCAATTCGATAGGAAGATCATCCTTATGGCTGCGTCGCCGCTCGTGAGGTCCCGCCGTAGCCGGTGAACAGACATGCACGCTTTCAACTATCCCAGCTGGAACAGGATCGTCTTCGACCGCAGCCGTGGCACGCCGTTGAACGAGCAACTTTTCGAGCAGTTACGCCGCTGGATACGGGATGGCATCGTGGCGCCAGGAGCGCGCCTGCCGCCAAGCCGCGTCATGGCCGAGGAACTCGGGCTCTCGCGCAACACCGTTGTCCTCGCCTATGAGCGACTTGCCACGGAGGGCTATGTCGCACGTCGGATCGGCGCCGGCACCTTCGTCGAAACCATGCTGCCGGAAGACAATCACCCCCGAGCCGAGACGGCGGGCATACCGGTGTCAGGTCCAAATGCGCTCCCGGCACCCTCGCGCCGCGGCCAGGCGCTGCTCGACATGAACCTGCCAGCCGAACGCATCGAGACCTACGATCTCAGCGCCGGCGTGCCGGCGCTGAACGAGTTCCCCTATGACGAGTTCGCTCAGATCGCTAGCCGCCGCTGGCGCGAGCACGCCAGCGCCCACACCGGCTATGACTATTCGCGCGGCGCGCCACTGCTGGCCACCCGCATCGCGGGCTATCTGGCGGAGGCTAAAGCGATCAACTGTCGTCCCGAACAGATCATCGTCATCGGCAATACGCTGCAAGCGGCCGCTCTCGCGTCTCATGTTCTGCTCGACCGCGGCGACACCGTTCTGGTCGAGGATCCTTGCCACATGCCCGAGATCGCCACGCTGGAAGCCTTCGGCCTTGTCACCGTTCCCGCCCCGCTCGACAGGCAAGGCTTCGACACAGAAGCCGCCGGCGTGATGGTCCGAGAGGCGCGTATGGCCGTTGTCTCCCCGACCGAGCAATGGCCGTTCGGCTGCACGATGACGGCGGATCGCCGGCAAAAGCTGCTTGATTGGGCGGCGGACCGGCCCGGCTGGATATTCGAGGATGATTCCAATAGCGAGATCCGCTGGTCGGGCGAAGCGCAGACGACGCTCTACGCGCGCGATCCGCGGCGGGTCATCTATACCGGCTCGTTCAACCGCATGCTGGCGCCCGGCCTGCGGCTCGCCTATTTGATCGCGCCGATGCCGCTGGTCGAGGCGTTCGCCCTCGCCCAGCGTATTTTCTCCTTCTACGCACCGCTACCGGACCAGGCGCTGGTCGCCGACTTCATGGACCAGGGGCGACTCGCCTCGCACCTTCGGCGTATGCGCACCATCTACCGCGATCGCGCCGCCTGCCTGACACAATGCCTGCGCGCAAAGCTGCGAGACGGCTTCGATGTTCCCGACGTTCACGCCGGCCTGCACCTGACCGTCCACGCACGCGAACCGTTTGACGACGTGGCCGTATCGCGAACACTGCTCCAGAAGGGGCTGGACTGCCCACCACTCTCGCGCTACGCACGCCGGGAAACCAAGCCGAGGGGTCTTGTGCTGGGCTTCGGCAACACGTCGGTCCGCCGCATCCCGCGTTGCGTCGACATCCTCGCGCAGACTATCCTCGAACACGGTTGACGACGCATTCACAGCCCACGGGACTGGAATTGGTCCGCTGCCCGTCGGCGAAATTGGCTCTTTGGGCAGCCGCGCTTCCGGGACAATCTCCGTGTCCAGCCGATCGGGAGGCAAGGGCACCAAGTGGACATGGACCAAAACACCGTCCTGCGGGCAAATAACATCCGTAAGAGCTTCGGCGCTCTGGAAGTCTTGAAAGGCGTCGACCTGGTCGCCCATGCCCATGACGTGATCACCATGATCGGCGCCAGCGGGTCGGGCAAGAGCACCTTCCTGCGCTGCATGAATCTTCTGGAAATTCCCGACGCCGGCACGATCGCGGTGGAAGGCGAGGAATTGACGCTGGATCGCAGTTCGGGGCGCGCGAAGCTGAATGCGCGCCAGATCAATCGCATCCGCAGCCGCATCGGCATGGTCTTCCAGAGCTTCAATCTGTGGAGCCAGCGCACCGTGCTCGACAACGTGATGCTTGCACCGATGAAGGTGCTCGGCCTGTCCAAACAGGAGGCCCGGCAGCGAGCCGGGGCCTATCTCGCCAAGGTCGGGCTGTTCGAGAAGCGCGACCACTACCCCGCGCATATTTCCGGCGGCCAGCAGCAGCGCGTCGGCATCGCCCGCGCGCTGGCGATGGAGCCGAAGCTGATGCTGTTCGACGAGCCGACCTCCGCGCTCGACCCGGAACTGGTCGGCGAGGTGCTCTCGGTCATGCGCACGCTCGCCGAAGAAGGACGCACGATGATCGTCGTCACCCATGAAATAGGTTTCGCGCGCGAGATCTCGCGCGAGGTGCTCTTTCTCCACCAGGGCATGGTGGAGGAGCGCGGCCCGCCGGGACAGGTTCTCGGCGATCCGCAATCGGCGCGCTGCCGGGCCTTCCTGCAGCGCGTTCTTTGAACAGGACAAACAACAGGGGAACGTGATGAAAAAACTTGTCTTGATGCTTGCGGCCGGCCTCGCCGCCTTCGCCACGCAGGTCTCGGCGCGCGACCTGCGCGTCGGCAGTGAATGCACATACCCGCCGTTCAACTACAAGGACGCGAACGGCGAGTTGCGCGGCTTCGACATCGATGTCGCGAAGGAAGTTGTCAAGCGCCTCGGCGCCGACGCCTCCTTTGTCTGCATGCCTTTCGATTCGCTTATTCCGGGCCTTGTCGCCGGCAAGTTTGATCTTCTCGCCGCGTCGATGTCGATCACCGACGAGCGCAAGAAGAGCATCGACTTTTCGATCCCGTACCGCTCCTCCACCGCCCGGTTCGTCGGTCCGGACGGAAGCGATGCCAAGCCGCTGACGGACGACGGCAAGCCCAACCCCGATGGTCTCAAGGGCAAGACCATCGGGATCGAGCGTGCCTCAACTTACGAGAACTACATGCGAGACAACTTTCCTGAGGCCACGATCCAGCTCTACGACACGGCCGACAACATGCTGCTCGACCTGACCTCGAAGCGGACCGATCTCGTCTTCGCCGGCCCGATCAAGCTCGCCAACGACTTCCTCAACAAGGACCGAGGCAAGGGTTACAAATTCATCGGTCCGGAGATCAAGGACGTGAAGTATTTCGGGCCAGGCGTGGGCATCGGCATGCGCAAGGACGATGCCGGCCTTCGCGACGAGCTCGACAAGGCGATGAAGGCCATGATCGACGACGGCACGTTCAAGACCATCAACGACAAGTACTGGTCGTTCAGCGTGCTGCCGGCATCGAACTAGGCCGAGCCGTACGGTTCATCGCCGGCCATTTCACCCGATGGCCGGCGTCTTTCTTCTTGCCACCGCAGGAGCGGCAGATGGACATTTTCCAGGGATGGGGTTTGGAGGTCGCGCGCGGGCTCATGACCACCGTCGAGGTCGCGCTGCTGTCGCTGGCGGTCGGCCTCGTTTGGGGCATTCTCGGCGCGCTGGCACAGCTCTCCTCGAACTGTGTGCTGCGCGCCATCGGCCGGGGCTTCACTCTGGTCGTGCGCGGCACGCCCGAACTCCTCATCATCCTCATCGCCTATTTCGGCGGCACGGTGGCCCTGACCGGCTTGGCGAAGATGATTGACCCCAGCATCCGCTTTCTCGAAGTGCCGGCGATGCCGGCCGGCGTCTTCGCGCTCAGCCTGGTCTTCGGCGGCTACGCGGCCGAGGTGCTGCGCGGCGCCTATCTCGCCATTCCCAAGGGCGAGATCGAGGCGGCAGATGCCTTCGGCATGTCGGCCGCGACCAGCTTCATCCACATCCGCCTGCCGCTGATGTGGCGCTACGCGCTGCCCGGCCTCGGCAACAACTGGATCTCGCTCATCAAGGACACGTCGCTTATCTCCATCGTCGGGCTGGAGGAGCTGATGCGCATCTCCACCATGGCGACGCAGGTCAATGGCGAACCCTTCCGCTTCTACCTCGCCGCGGCGCTGATCTACCTCCTGCTCACCATACTGAACACCTCGATTGTCGACGCGCTGGAACGGCGTGCGACGCGCGGCGAGAGGAAGCTGGCGCGATGAACTTCGAGCTTATGGTCGAGAGCCTGCCGGCGCTGCTGTCGGCCACCGTCACGACGATCGAACTGCTCGTCGCCTCACTCTTCTGCGGCATGGCGGTGGCACTTCCCGTCGCCATCCTGCGCGTCAGCGGCCCGGCGCCGGTGCGCCTCCTGCTGCACTGGTACATCTACTTCTTCCGCGGCACGCCGCTCCTGGTCCAGATCTTCCTTGTCTATTACGGTCTCGCCCAGCTCGAGGTCGTTCGCGACAGCTTTCTGTGGCCATATCTGCGCCAGGCCTGGGTCTGCGCCATTCTGACCTTCAGCCTGAACACGGCCGCCTACACCGCCTACATCCTGCGCGGCGCCATCGAGGCGGTGCCAGCCGGTGAGATCGAGGCGGCGCGTGCCTGCGGCATGTCGACGGCGTTGACCTACCGCACGATCATCCTGCCGGGCGCCTTCCGCATCGCCCTGCCGGCTTACGGCAACGAGGTGGTCAGCATGCTGAAATCCACATCACTCGCCTCGACCATCACCGTCATGGAGCTGACCGGCGCCGCCAACACGATCGTCGCCCGCACCTTCGCGCCCTATGAGCTCTTCATCACCGCGGCGCTTATCTACCTCACCATTACCTACGTGCTCACCACGGCGTTGCGCGCCCTCGAATACAGGCTTTCACGACACACGCGTCCTCTGGACGAACCCGCAACCCCACTCATAGAGGGAGCCGACAATGCCGGCATCTGACCCCAAGACCTTTACGGCTTTCGCCGGTTCGCTGGCAGACGTCAGCCGGGCGACAATCCAGGAAGCGCTCAGCGAGCAACACGGCTTCGTTTCCAAGGGCGATGCAAGCCCTGTCACCGCGGTAGACCGGGAGGTCGAGGAGAGGCTGCGCGCGCGCATCCAGGAGGCGTATCCCGACCACGGCATCCTCGGCGAGGAATTTGGGTCCGTCGGCCTCGACGCGGAATGGGTCTGGGTCATCGATCCGATCGACGGCACCAAAGCCTTCATCACCGGCATTCCGACCTTCGGCACGCTGATCGCGCTGGCCCGCAACGGCGTTCCCATGCTCGGGGTCATCGACAATCCCGTCACCAACGAGCGCTGGCTGGGCGCCGACGGTTCGCCGACCACCCTCAACGGCAAGCCCGTACGCACGCGCGCCTGCCAGGACCTTAGCGAGGCCCTTGTCGGCAACGGCAACCCGGAATCCTTCGACGACAAGGATACGGCCGCCTACAAGAGGCTGCGCCGCCAGGTGCGCTGGAGCGTCTATGGCGGCGGTTGCCATGCCTATGGCCGCGTCGCCGACGGCGCGCTGGACATCAATGTGGACGGGGGGCTGGACGCCTTCGATTATTGCGCACTGATCCCGATCGTGCGTAACGCCGGTGGCGTCATGACCGACTGGCAGGGCGGCGAGCTGACGATCCGTTCCGGCCGCCGTTCCGTCGTGGCCAGCGCCACACCTGAGTTGCACAGAACTGTGCTAGGCATCCTGGCCAACGCGACCTCACCGGCCCGCGCGGCTTCCTGAAGAAGAGGAATCGTACACACATGCAGATCGAAGAATTCACCCTCGAACGCATCCAGTCGCTCTACGAGAACATCGTCGAGTACAACCTCTCCGATAGCGGGGTACACCCCTATTCGCTCAACGAACTGCTGAGCCCGGAGGAACGCGAAAAGGTGCTTGCCGCCGAACTCGGTTACGGCTGGACGAACGGTGCCGTCGTCCTTCGCGAGGCGATCGCGGCCACATACAAGAATCGTACGGCCGACGAGGTGATGGTCACCAACGGCTCGGCCGAAGCCAATTTTCTGATGGCGATGACGCTGCTGGAGCCGGGCGACGAGATCATCGTCGTCGTCCCCAACTACCTGCAGATCAGGGGATGGGCGAAGGCGCTCGGCGCGGTGGTACGTGATGTGCCGCTGCGCGAGGAACTGGGCTGGCTGCCCGATCCGGCCGACATCCGCGCGGCGATTTCGCCCCGCACCAAGGTCATCACGCTCTGCACGCCCAACAATCCGACCGGACGCGTGGTGCCGGCGGACCTGCTCGGGGAAATTGTGGCCATCGCACGCACCAACGGCATCTGGCTACATACGGACGAGGTCTACAAGGGAGCCGAATACGGTACCCTCGAGCCGCCGAGCAGCGTCGACCTTTATGAGAAAGCCATCGTCACCAGCGGCTTGTCGAAGGCGATGGCGATGCCGGGCCTGCGCATCGGCTGGCTGGTCGGCCCCGCTGCCGAGATCTATGCCTCCTGGCAGCGCAAGGACTATACCTCCATCACTACCGGCGCGGTCAGCGAACTGGTCGCGTCGATGGTGTTGCAGCCGGCGCGCCGCAAGGCGATCCTCGACCGCAGCCGGGACCTCCTGTCACGCAATGTCGACATGATGGTGCGCTGGGTCCGCGCCAACGAGGGGCTGGTCTCGCTGGCGCCGCCGCAGGCAGGCGGCATGGCGTTCGTGCGCTATCACTTGCCGATAAATTCGACCGAGCTGGCGCATCGCGTCAAGGACGAGCAGGGCGTGCTTGTCGCGCCGGGCGACGTCTACGGCATGGACGGCTATTTCCGCGTCGGCATCGGCGCGCCGGCGCTTGTCCTGGAAGGCGGGTTGGAACGTGTGCAGCTCTTCCTGCGCGGCCTTGCCCGCTCGGCGGCCTGAACGGAACGACCATGGCTAGGTCAGCCGCAAACATGCCGGTCATCCTCGACCGGGCGGAGATCCTGCGGCGGCTCGACCACGCCGCCGGTATCGCGGCCGTTCGCGAAAGCCTCGTCGCCTACAGCGCCGGGGCAGTCCAGCAGCCGCCCGTCGTGCATATGGGATTCGCGGCGGCGAACGGCGACTGCCATGTGAAATGCGCCCATGTGCCGGGCGCGCCGATCTTCGTCGTCAAGGTCGCGACTGGGTTCTACGACAATCCGACCAAGGGCCTTCCAAGCGGCAACGGCATGATGGTGGCGCTGTCGGCCACGACAGGCGAACCGGTAGCGCTGCTGTTCGATCAAGGCATGCTGACCGACTGGCGCACTGGCTATGCCGGCGCGCTGGCGACCCGGCTGTGCTGGCCTAAGGGCGCGACGCGCCTCGGCATCGTCGGCACCGGAACCCAGGCACGCATGCAGCTACGCGCGCTGCGAGCGCTGGCTCACGGCGAGCCGCTTTCGGTCGCGGTATGGGGCCGCTCGCCAGCGGCAGCGGGACGCTTCGCCGCCGACGTGGCCGATCTCGGTCTCCAGGTATCGCCAGTCGGCTCGCTCGCCGACCTTTGTTCCGATTCACAAGTGATTGTCACCACGACGCCCGCGACCGCGCCGCTGGTGCGCGCTGAATGGATCGCGCCCGGCACGCACATTACAGCCGTCGGAGCCGATGCGCCCGGCAAACAGGAATTGGAGAATACGTTGGTCGCGCGTGCCGACACGTTGCTCGCCGATTCGGCCCTGCAGAGCATCGACCATGGCGAGTTCGCTCATGCCATCGCGGCCGGCCTCGTCGAGCCAGAGCGGATCGGTGAGATCGGCGTATCGCTGCGGACTGGCTCATTGACGCGCAAGCCTGGCGACATCAGCATCGCCGACCTGACCGGCCTCGGCGCAGAGGACGCGGCAATCGCCGGCGCCATCCTCGCGAGCGCCGGCACAGCCGCAACCTCTTGACCTAGGGCAGAACCATGTCGAACGAAGGTGACATCGCCGCCGCTGCCGCGCGTTCCGTGCGGGCGCATGCCCGCATCCGCGGTCATATCGCGAAGACGTCGCTGCTGGGCGCGTGCGGCGGGAATTTCGACTACGACGAACTGACGGCCGCGATCGCGGCGGTGCGACCGACCTGAAAGGGAATTCCATGACGACTGGACGATGGGACATCGAGGCGGTGCGCGGGGCCTTCCCGGCGCTGGCGATCACCGACGACGGCAAGCCACGTATCTATCTCGACGCGCCGGGCGGCTCGCAAGTACCGGCACGCGTGGTCGAGCGCATGAGCGAGGTGATGCTGCGAAGCTGCGCCAACGAGGGCGGTGCCTTCCACACCTCGCGTGATAGCGACCGCATCTTGGTGGGAGCGCATGCAGCGGCGGCCGCCTTGCTCGGTGCACAGCCGGACGAGATCGTCTTCGGCCTCAACAGCACCTCGCTGATCTTCCATTTTTCGCGCATGGTGGCACGCGACTGGAAACCGGGCGACGAGATCGTGCTTACCCGCATGGACCATGATGGCAATGTCGGCCCGTGGATCATCGCAGCCGAGGAACGTGGCGTCACCGTCCGCTGGCTCGAGTTCGATACCGAAACCTTCGAATATCGCTACGACATGCTGGACGAACTGATCGGCCCGCGCACGCGTCTGGTTGCCTGCAATCACGCGAGCAACATCTTTGGCACCGTCAACGACGTTGCCCGTATCGTGGCTGCTGGTAAAGCTGCCGGCGCCGTCACCATGGTCGATGCCGTGCAGTCGGCGCCGCATTTGGCCCTCGACGTGTCGGCGATCGGCTGCGACCTGCTCGCATGCTCTGCCTACAAGTTCTTCGGTCCGCACGCCGGGGTCATGTATATACGGCCGGAGCTGCGCGACCGGCTCACGCCGCTCAAGGTGCGGCCCGCCTCCTTCGACATGCCGTGGCGCCACACCCCCGGCACTCCCTCCTTCGAGGCGCAGGCCGGCACGCAGGCGGCGATCGAGCACATCGCTTGGCTCGGCGAGCAGTGCGCCGGCGTCGACGTTGCCGCGCCGCTGCGCCAGCGCATCGTGGCGGGATTGGAGGCGGCGACCGACTACGAAGCCGGACTGATGGACCGGTTCCTGGCGGGTGTTGCCGGCATTCCCGGTTTCAAGCTCTGCGGCATCGCCAGCCGCAACCGGCTGGACGCCCGTGTGCCCACCTTCAGCTTCCGGCTGGCCAAGAAGTCGCCGCAGGAGATCGCAGCCGCGCTGGCGGGCGAAAACATCTTCGGCTGGGCCGGCGATTTCTACGCTTATGAAGCCTCCGGCCTGCTCGGCCTGCGCGAGCAAGGCGGAGTCGCTCGGCTCGGCCTATCGCATTACACCACAGCAGACGAGGTCGACCAGGCCGTTTTGGCCGTCGCCCGGCTGGCAGCCTGACGGGGGAAAGCATGGACTACGCACGCATGGTGATCGAGAAGGAATCACCGGAGGAATACGGCTATGACCGCATTCGCTTCAACCTGTCGGAAAGCTCCGTACGAGACCGTAAGCTGTCCGATTTCCATCTCTCCGTCCCTGACCTGCTGCTGCCCTATGGCGAGCATCGCGGCGACCCTGAGCTTCGGGCGTTGGTAGCCGCGCAGGGCAAGGGCCTCGGCCCCAACGACGTTTTGGTGGCCGCCGGCGCCGCTGGCGCGCTGTTCATCATCGCCACCACGCTTCTATCGCGCGACGACCATCTTGTCGTGGTGCGGCCGAACTATGCCACTAACATCGAGACGCCGCGCGCCATCGGCTGCGGCATCACCTTTATCGACCTCAAATTCGACGATCGGTTCGGCCTCGACATCGATGCCGTCGCCAGCGCTCTGCGCCCGAACACCCGCTATGTCAGCATCACCTGCCCGCATAACCCAACCGGCACGATGATCGGCCGCCCTCAACTGGACGCGCTGATCGCCTTGGTCGAAAAGGCGGGATGCAGGCTACTGGTGGACGAAACCTACCGCGACCTGACCCATGGCGAGATGCTGCCCCCCGCCGCCTCGCTCAGCCCCGCCGCGATCAGTGTGGCTTCGCTGTCCAAGGCTTACGGCGCGCCGGGCATCCGCGTGGGCTGGATCATGACGCGCGACGTGCACTTGATGGAGCGCTTCCTGGCGGCGAAGGAGCAGATCGGCATTTGCGGCAGCGTCGTCGACGAGTGGATCGGCGCCCGCATCCTGGAACGCCGCGACGCCTTCCTCGCCGCGCAGGCGCCAGTGCTGGCCGGACGCCTTGCCATCATGCGCGATTGGATTGAGAGCGACGAGCTGATCGAATGGGTCGAGCCCCAGGGCGGCGTGGTCTGCTTCCCCCGTTTCCGTCATGGTCCGGGATTCGATTTCGACGACTTTTACGCCGACCTGCTGGAAAGCTATGGCACCTATGTCGGTCCGGGCCACTGGTTCGAGATGCCGCGCAACCACATGCGTGTCGGCTTCCTCTATCCTCTTGAGGACGAACTGCGGGGTGGCCTGGCGGCGATCTCCGCAGCGATTCGCAAGCATTCTTCCCGGCAAAGGTCGTGACATATACGGCGATGTCCTGCCGCCGAAGGCGGCCGTTGCCGGGGCACCGGGTGAGGCCGACGCGCGCCCTTCGACGATGGCAGTAAGGTCTATCTGGAAATTCCTGTGCCGCATCGATCAGGGCGAGGCACCCCCGCTCTTCATCATCGGGCGGGCGGAGGCAGCCAGCGACAAAGCGGCGCCTGATCCTGGGCTGCAGATCACGCTCGCGCATCAACCGCCTGACCTTCTTGGGGCTGACGACGATGCCGCGCTGCCGCAGCGCCGCCTGCATGCGGCGATAGCCGTAAGCTTCGAAGCTGTCGGAGATTTGACCCATCGTCTCGACGAGCGCTGTGTCATCCACGGCGGTGTCGGGCTGATCGTAGTAGGTTGATCGCGCGCCATCAGCCGGCAATCCTGCTTGTTCAATTTGTCCGGTCCCAGGGGCGAACTCCAGATGGAAGGCGAATTTCCGCAGTCTTGGGTGCGATTCAGTCAGCTCGTGACATTCGTGAACGCGCGCAGAAAAGAGACCGTTTATTCTCGCGGCATCCCGAAACCGTCGCGAATTTTCCTTAACGGGTACCGCTTTTGACGATCTATCTACTCGCCATCCAGGGGCATAGATTGCAGGAACAGGAGATACTCTCGGATCCGCCACTCTGCGTGGGCGGCTCTACGCACGGGCGAGATCATTTTGGGTCACTTAGTCAGGGTGCAGCGTGGGCTATTGCGTGAGTTTTCGAACCCCAAGTCGGCCAGGGGCGAAAGGAAAATACGCTATGGGCTGTGGCACAAAGAGAATGGATCGGCCACCTAAGAAGGCCGGGCGAGGGCCGTCCAGTGTGCGTGGCCCAAAATGTTAGTGAGCCGGACAACGGCCGTTTAGCAGTACATGCAGAGCTCAGAGGCCGGGTGACAGTGAAGGGAAGTGGCCGCACCAAGGGGAGTTGTTCTACGAGCAACTCACAATGTCCTACTCACGCATTCGTGGCTGTCATTATCCCTGCCTACAACGCAGAACAATTTATCGAACGCACCTTGGCGTCGGTGATAAACCAGACATACAGAAACATCGAAATAATAGTCGTTGACGACGGTTCGATTGATGAAACTGCATCAATTGTCCGCCGACTATCCAATGACGATCCGCGTATCAAGTTGCTACAACAGAAGAACAGTGGCGTCGCGTCGGCGCGGAATACGGGGATACGTGCAAGCAAAGGAATCTATATAGCTCCTATAGACGCCGACGATCTCTGGCACCCAACCAAACTCGAAAAGCAGCTGCGTGTTTTCGCTGCAGCAGGCAATGATGTTGGGCTTGTCTATACGCTTTACCGGACGATTGATGCCGATGATAAGGCGATCATTACGCCTAAGCGCATGCACCCGCACGGATGGGTATTCATGCAGCATCTCGGACAGAACTTTATCGGTCACGGAAGTTCGGCAATGTTCCGGCGCGATGTCTTACTCGAAATGGGTGGCTATTCCTCGCGACTGCGCGAAAACGGTGCGGAGGGTTGTGAGGACTTCTTCCTCCAATTGAGTATCGCCTCGAAATACCGATTCGATGTCGTCAAGGAGCACTTGGTCGGATACCGCCGAACGCCAGGAGCTATGTCGCAAGATTTCGTCCGAATGCTCATCTCGCGTCGGATGGTGCTCGAGAGCCTCTTTGCTCGCTGCAGCGAGATGGTGAGCCCGATCCTATCGGATGTGATGTTCCGTAACGATGTCGAGATCGCCAGGCTCGGGCTTAAAAGGCGCCGCTTTGCTGCCGTCGGCATGAACTTCGCCAGAGTGCTCTGGCGATCGCCCTCGCAGTTCGCGAAAGTCGTCGGTGCGACGCTCGCCATTTTCCGGCGCAAGGCGAAGCAAGGAACCAAGCTGGAACGCGAAGGCCGCAGCTCGGGGATCGGGAAACCGTTCTGGGACTACGCTGTCGATGAGCTTTTCGATCGCGGCGAGAATACCGATTACCGTGCCTTGCTCAACAATCTGGCTGCAATGGACAGCAAACTTGGACCCTGCGGAGGCTATTTGGCGCAGCATCCCGAACGAGGAACCTTTGCAATGCCCCAAGAGGGCAGCGGCTCAGACAGCCCGTTTCTCCTTAGAGGCTTGGAATGAAGAAGCTGCTGCTGTCGGAAGAGCAGATGTCGTCGGGCCGCAATTTGGCTCAGAGGGCAGAATGCACTTTTGAGCGGACAGTGAATGAACCGACGGTCAGTGTGACCGTGCTCATTGTCACCTACAATCACGCTCGCTACGTAGCGGCAGCGATCGACAGCGTTCTCATGCAAGATACGGAATCCGGTGTCGAGATCCTGATCAGCGAAGATTTTTCGACGGACGGTACCCGGGAGATCGTGGAGCGGTATGTATCCGATTATCCCGAAAGACTATCGGCGATCTATTCTGGCAGCAATTTGAGATCCAACGAGGTCGTTGCGAGAGGACTCCGGGTTGCGCGCGGGCGCTATGTCTCGATCCTTGATGGCGACGACCTGTGGACATCCAAGACCAAGCTGCGAGATCAGGTGGCCCATCTTGACGCGCATCCTGAGCTCTCGGCCATATTTTACAATGCGCTCGTGGCGCACGGCGACGAGATCACGTCGCGGCGGTGGACGCCACGGGATCAGAAGCCCTTAATCACACAAAGGGAAATTTGGGAAGGCAATCCCTTCGCCACTTGCGGCGGTATGATGCGAACCGCGTGCGTTCGGGATGTACCGTCTTGGTATGCAGATTTCTTTCCGATTACTGATTGGCCGCTGTATGTGCATTGCGCAAAGGCAGCAGACCTCGCCTTTGTCGACGAGGTGGCAGGTATCTATCGTCTGCACCCGGGTGGGCTTGTATCGGCGCTGCCAAGCCCGCTCAGGCTTGATGCGATCGAGGGATTCTACCGGCGAATGGCGAATGTCATGGATGCCCGTGGGGCACAGTTTGCCCGTGGCGGCTGTTCCCGCTACTTTTACGAATGGTCGAAGCAGTATCTGAACGGAGGTGACTTGCCGTCGGCCAGATCGTGCCTCCTACGATTGCTGCGAAGCGGCACTGGCGGAAACAACGTGCCGAAACGCGATATCGCGCGGTTGGCACTGCTCCTGCTGAAATCCTCGGTGCTCGGGAGATGACGGCTTTCCGCAACTTCGAGAATCGCGATCCGGTCCCGTCATTGCCACAGGGGGCTGTTCGTCCGAAGTGGTCGGTGATGATCCCCGTCTATAATAGCGCCCGCTTTCTTGCCTCAACGCTGCAAAGCGTGCTCGCGCAAGCCCCTGACCCGGCTCATATGCAGATCGAAGTGGTTGACGATTGTTCGTCCGACGATCCGCAAAAAGTCGTGAACGAAATCGGGGGAAGGCGTGTCGGCTTTTTCCGCCAGCCGCAAAACCTCGGCCACATCGGCAACTTCCATACCTGTCTGAGCCGAGCCCAGGGGGAACTTGTCCATCTCCTGCACGGCGACGATGCCGTCCGACCAGAATTTTACGAATTGCTCGGTCGGGGTTTCGATGCGGATCCGAGAGTAGGAGCGGCGTTCTGCCGGACGGTCTTCATGGACGCCCACGGACAGGAGTTGTCGATCGAACCTGCAATGCAGTCAATCTCCGGAAGGCTTGAGAATGCGGTGGTCCGATTGGCGCTCGAACAGCGCATCATGACGCCGTCCATCGCGGTCCGACGCGCGGTCTACGAAGAACTCGGCGGCTTCGACCGGCGGCTGAAATGCAGCGAAGACTGGGAGATGTGGATACGCATCGCTTCTCGTTTTCCTGTCTGGTACGAACCGCAAGCCCTTGCGCTTTATCGGATGCACCCGCAATCGAACACAGGGCGCCATATCCGGAATGCCGCGGACATGGCCTACACGCGAATGGCGATTGATATTTTCAAGAGCTATCTTCCAAGCGAACTCGCGGACGATGTCGCCGCATCGGCTCGGCGGACTTATTCGCAAAGCGCTCTCGAAACCGGACGGCGACTGCTTGGCTCTGGTGATTGGGCTGGATGCCTCGCGCAAATGAGTGAAGCCTTCCACCTCGATCCGTCGCTCAAGACAATTGGACGTATGCTGCGGCTCGTTGCGAAGCAGGGAGGCGAGATTGTCCGCCCAAATTGAAACTGTGCAACGGCAGCCGGCACGGCTGCGGCAAGGTGAGCCTGTCCGTCTCGTTTTGGCCGGATGTGGCGCCGTCACGAAGCTCTACCATGCGGAAGCGCTGTCGCGCCTTCAAGGCAGAGGCCAGATCGCAGTCGCAGCCATCTTTGATCCCGAAGCGAAATCGGCCGCGGTCGTACAGGCGCGGCTGCCCGGAACGAAGGTTGCAGCCAGTTTCGACGGCCTTTTGGCTGCGGGCGCCGATGTGGCGATCATCGCTTCGCCGCCTCGATACCATCTTGATCAGTCGATGCAGGCGTTGCGGGCCGGCATGCATGTTCTATGCGAGAAGCCGATGGCCACGAGCAGCTCCGACGCGGACCTTATCCTCGCGGTAGCGGCAGCCAACAACCTGCATGTGGCAACAGGCCTCGTCAGAAGGCAGTTCCCTGCCACCCGATCGATAAAGGCCATGGTCGAGAGTGGATTGATTGGAAAGATCCAAAGTGTCTGTTGTTTTGAGGGTGGCCCTTTCCAGTGGCCTGTCGCTTCGACGAGCTATTTCAGCCGCGCGGAATCCGGCGGTGGCGTGCTTCAGGACATAGGCACGCATTGCCTCGACCTCCTGACCTGGTGGTTCGGAGAGCCCCATGAAATCCACTACGCCGATGACGCAATGGGCGGCGTCGAGGCGAACTGCCTTGTCCGGTTAGGTTTTGGCGGCTTCGAGGCAACGGTCCGGCTGAGCCGTGATTGGGCTCGTCCGAACCTTTACCGTCTTGAGGGCGAACGTGGCTCGATTTCTTGGGCAGTCAATGAGACTGAGCTTGTAGAGATCGCCTTGAAAGGATGCCGCACGGCAGCCACCGCCTCCTTCACCAACACCGACGACCGGTCGCGCGATTTCGTCGACGCGTTCTGCGATCAGATTTCGGACTTGGTCGACACGGTCCGAAATGGAACCCTCCTTTCCGGGTCAGCCACAGCGGGGCGCAACGTGCTCAAGCGAATCGAGGAATGCTATGCCAGACGGAAACGGCTGGACATGCCTTGGCTCGGAGCAGAAGACTTTCGCCACGTCATTGCTTCCGCCGAGACCAGACAATGACCGGCACTGTTGCCGTGCTTGGCGCCAACGGCTTCATAGGTTGCCGGACAGTGGAGTTGCTGCATCTTTCCGGCTGGGCTGAGGTGAGGCCGATCGTTCGCAGGCCGAGTGCTTTCGCCAGCCTGTCCCGCTTTGCGATCGATGGAAGGGTGGCGGACGCGCATGACGTTCCGGCTCTTACTGCGGCCCTTCTTGGCTGTCAGTCCGTTGTTCATGCAGTTGCCGGTGATAGTCGCACGATCGTCGATGCCGTCGAGCCTGTCTATCGTGCCGCCGCCGCTGCGGGCGTCGTTCGCCTGGTCTACCTCAGTAGCGCATCCGTTCATGGCCAATCGCCGCCGCCCGGAACGGACGAAACGAGCGCGCTGCACGACGGCCAGACGGTCGAGTACAACAATGCCAAGGTTCGTGCTGAACGTCGTCTCGGGGAATTGTCACGGGACGGTGCAGTCCAGGTGGTGGTGCTGCGGCCCGGAATTGTCTTTGGCCCGCGCTCCAGCTGGACGGGGGGCTTCGCCAACGATCTCCTCGACGGCTCTGCCTATCTGGTGGATGGCGGCCATGGCATCTGCAACAGCGCTTATGTCGACAATGTCGTTCATGCGATCAAGCTTGCCATCGAAGTGCCCGAGGCGGCTGGGCGAACCTATCTGGTCGGGGACCGCGAACGGATAAGTTGGGCAGATCTTTGCCGCCCGATCGCCGAGGCATTGGGCTTCGACCTGGCTGCGATTTCGGTTTCCGCGCCATTGTCATTCGCGCCGAACTGGACACAATGGCTGAGAGATGGCGACCTTTACCGGCGGCTTGTCCGAAGCCTCCCGAGACCCGTTCGTAGAGGACTAAAGGTAGGCTATGCCGAGTGGCGGAAATCAGGGCTCGATCAGAGGCCGCCTATGGCTCCAAAGATCAAGGTATCTGAAGAACGTGCGCTGTTGCACCGGTGTCGGGTGAAACTCCCGTCGGCCAAGGCCGAGCGCGAGCTCGGATACCAGCCGGTGGTCGGCTTCGAGGAGGCATGTCGGCGCTCAGTCGCATGGCTAACCTTTGCCGGCTACCCGACTGCGCGGAGCCAAGTGGGCGAAAGATGACCGTCAGACCCGCCGCAGCCTGTGTCTCGGTTGTCATTACGACCTATAACCATGCTCGATTTCTCGCGGAAGCGATCGACAGTGTCCGGAACCAGAGCGTGCGGCCCGATGAGATCATCGTTGTGGACGATGGTTCGTTGGACAATCCCGAAAATGTTGTTCGCCGGTATGTCGACGTCCACTACATCCGCCAAGAAAACCAGGGTTTAGCCGCTGCCCGCAATACGGGAATGAAAGCAGCACGTGGCGAATTCATCGCGTTCCTGGATGCCGATGACAGGCTGCGCCCGACGGCGCTCGCTACCAATCTTGCTTTGTTCCATGACAGTCCGGATTGCGCCTTGGTCTATGGAGCCTATTGCTACATCGATGAGGCCGGCGCAGTCAGGAATTCAGTTCCGCTGAGGCCGGTGGGAGAGGACCCGTATGCCGGATTCTTGACCGGCAACCTGATTGGAATGCATGCGACAGTGCTCTATCGGCGTAGCACATTGGAGGCTGCTGGCGGATTTGACCGATCCCTGCGGGCTTGCGAGGATTACGACGTCTACCTTCGCCTGTCTCGGGCAAACAAGGCCGCATGCACCCCGGAGTGTCTCGCAGATTACCGCAGGCACGCAACGAATATGTCCAACAGCAATCCGATGATGTTGCGCGCGGCGCTCAAAGTCCTTGGCCGGCAGAGGAATCTTGCGCGGACCAATCCAGACTGGACGGTCGCCTACCATCAGGGCGTCGAAAATTGGAAACGCTATTATGCGCACATGCAACTGGGACAGCTTAGTACAGCGGTTCGATCCCGTTCTTCGCTCGGCGGTCAGCTCCTGAACACCATTGCCGTTTCGCTCGCAGCGCCATTGCAGACCACCATGATGCTGCGGCAGCGTTTCAAGGGCTGGTCAAGTCGGCGCCGATCGGGCGTCCGGTTCGGTGACCTCAGCCGCCCGCTGCCCTTCAGTACAAATTTCGGTTTTGATCGCGGCAAGCCAGTGGACCGCCGCTATGTCGAGACTTTCCTCGCATCATGTTCGCTGAACATATCCGGCAGGGTTCTGGAGATCGGGGACAACGCCTATACGACCCGCTTCGGAGGCAGTCGAGTTGCCAGGAGCGACGTTCTAAACCGATATGAAGGTCACCCGCTGACAACCTTCGTGGGCGATCTGGCCAACGGCGACGACCTGCCGCCCGAGACATTTGACTGCATCGTGCTCACCCAGACACTGCACCTCCTTTTCAACATGCCTGTCGCGGTTGCAACCCTATGGCGGATGCTGAAACCGGGAGGCGTGCTTCTGGTCACGGTCCCTTGGGTAAGCCCGATTGACCGAGGAGAATGGGGCGAGAGCTGGTTCTGGTCGATAACCCCGGCGGCACTGGGCCGGCTTCTCTCAGACAGGTTCGGGGTGGAGAATGTCGAAGTCCGCCACTATGGAAACGCCTATTCGGCTACCGGGTTTCTCTATGGCTTGGCAGAACATGAGCTGAATTCGGCAATGCTCGATGTGCATGACCCATGTTGCCCGGTGATTGTCGCCGCGCGCGCTTTCAGGCGATGAGCGGCGTGACAGTGCGTCAAGCTCTTAGCAAGCTCCTGCGACGGGGCCGATTGCTTGCCGGTTACAACCGGCCGCTCGTGCTGATGTATCATCGCGTCGGAGAGCCACGCGTCGATCCTTGGGAACTCTCGGTCTCGCCACAAAATTTCGCACGCCAAATCGAAATCCTGACAAAGGCGCGCGATATTGTTCCCCTGCAATGGCTGGCACAACGGCTTCGGGACGGAAAGCCAGCGAGAAATGCCGCGGCAGTTACCTTTGACGACGGTTATGCGGATGTCGTGCAAAATGCCGTGCCGGTCATGCTACGCATGAACGCTCCTGTGACCGTCTTCGTCACTACCCACGCGCTCAGCGACCCCTCAGTGTTCTGGTGGGATATTCTGTCGCGCATCACTTTGGAAACGCCTGCTCTCCCGGAGAGGCTCGCGATCCAGATCGCGGGCCGAAACTATGATTGGCTCCTGACGGAGGACGCCACGCGCGCGAAATCGAATCTCGTCATCAGCCGCACGGCGCTCCATTTCGGCTTGCACGCACTGCTGAAGCCGTTGAGAGTACACGAACGGAGTAGGGCGCTGCAGCAACTGGCAAGATGGGCAGGAACCGACGCCAGCCCCCGAAGGTGTGACCGCGCCATGACTCATTCGGAGCTGCGGCATCTCGCCGACACCGATGGCGTTTCGATCGGTGCCCACACCTGCACGCATCCATCCCTGCCGTTGCTGAAACGGGACAGTCTTGAACGCGAGATCTCCGCTAGCCGCCAACAATGCGAAGAGATCACAGGGCGGAGGGTGGCGGGATTCGCATACCCCTTCGGAGACTTCGACGACAGCACCGCCGAAGCGGTAAGATCTGCTGGCATGGACTATGCAGTAACCACCCTGCCGCGTGAAGCTGGGCTCAGGGTCGACCCCTTCCGACTGCCGCGGGTCACGGTCGCTGATTGGGGTGAGAGAGAGTTCCGGCGCGCGGTCCTTTGCCATGGCTGACCATGCATGCCGAGAACCGCGCGTCACGGCAATCATCGTCGTGTTCAACGGCGAGAGATACCTCCGGGAAGCTATTGACAGCGTTGTAGGTCAAAGCTTCACCGACTGGGAACTCCTCGTCGTCGACGATGGCTCGACGGACCGTTCATCTGTCATCGTGCGCGACTATGCGCAGCGCCTGCCAGGCAAGGTGCGACTACTCTCCCATCCCGACAAGGGCAATCATGGTATTAGCGCGTCGCGCAACCGCGGGCTGGCCGAGGCGCGGGGCGCCTATGTCGCGTTTCTCGATGCAGACGATACATGGCTGCCCGAAAAGCTGTCCGAACAAGTCTGCATCATGGAAAGTGATCCGGCGCTCGGTCTAATCTACGGCCGGACGTTGATCTGGCATAGCTGGGCAAAGCTTGCTGGTCGTGCGGACTACTATTACCCGCTCGGAGTCGAACCGAACGCCCGATACGATCCGCCCGTGCTGCTGGAACTGCTGCTGCAGAACCAAGCCCAGACGCCGACAACTTGCAACGCCCTGATGCGTTCAAGTTTGTTGGCAACGCTCGGGGGATTCGAGAACAGCTTCCGCCTGATGTTCGAAGACCAGACTTTCTTTGCGAAGGCGCTCGCATTCGCGCCCGTCTACGTGTCCGGCCAGACCTGGGCGAGATACCGCCAGCACGTCGAAAGCTGCTCTGCCGCTTCTGCCAGGGTAGGCGCTGACGAAGCCGCGCGTATCACGTTTCTCAGATGGCTGAATGGGGTGATGGCGGATCAGGGCGCCTCCTTCCGCATTCGTTCCGCAATCTGGAAAGTGCTCGCGCGCGAAACCTGGAAGACGAGCAAGCGAAGCATCGTAAGACGGCTGCAGCGATGACTTCCGTGCCGCGGGTGACGATCATAACCCCCTTCCTCAATGCGGCGTCAAATCTGGGTGAAGCGATCGCCAGCGTCCGGGCCCAGACGATTGCAGATTGGGAGCTCTTGCTGGTTGACGACAATTCGACGGACGACAGTATCATGATCGCCAATGATGCCGCGGCAATCGATCCTCGAATTAAGGTGCTGCGCAGGCCTCCCGGATCCAAGCGTGGCGCCGCGGCAGCGAGAAACGCCGGAATAGCGGCCAGCTGCGGCGATTTGCTTGCCTTCCTGGATGCAGATGATTTGTACGAGCCGCATATGCTGCAGACGGTCCTGGCGGCAGCCGATGCCAACCCGGATGCCGCAATGATTTTCGGGCCGACCAAATGGTGGTACCCGGATGGAGCGCGCTCCGACTGGGTCGAGCCGACGGATGGACTTGCCGCACGCTTACATCAGCCCCCCCGGCTTTTGGGTCGGCTGCTGCTGATGCAGGACGGCCACGTTCCGTGTACCTGTTCCGTGCTCTTGCGGAGAAGCGCGGTTAGCACGGTTGGTGGCTTTGAGGAGCACTTTGAGCTCTATGAAGACCAGGCTCTGTGGGCGAAGCTATTCCTGCGATTCCCAGCCTTTATCACTCCTGTAACTCTCGCACGTTACCGGCAGCATTCCAGTTCGGCCTCGGCGATTGCCACTCAGCGAGGGCTCTACGATCGGATGGGGAAACACCCCGCCCGCGCCGCTTTTCTGGACTGGATCGCGGAGCATATGATGGAAAGTGGAACGCGGGATTTCCGCCTCCAATTGGCGCTGCGGCTGGCACGCGCGCCCTATGTCACGCCTGCAACGATCGGAAGCAAAGCCGAACAGCTTGCCCTGAAGATCATGATGTGGACAGCAAAGCAGCGGCGCAGGGTTTGGCGACAGCTTGCGCACGTGGACAGGTGAAAACAGGCGTCACTTCCTGACCACCCATCGATGCGGGAAGCTGACATTGCCAAAGCCAGGCTGGGCGCTGACCGGTCGATCGTCGAGCAAACCGGGCATGACATCGAACACAGCGGCCGTCTCGACATGGTCTTCGACCACCCTGTCGTCCGCCACCAGCGCTACGTCAATCCTGTAGCGCCCTGGTCTCAGCATAAGGCTGTCCACATGTACCGTGTAGACTTCGCCGTGACGGTCATGCAGGGAATGCTCCCGGCTATCAAATGAGGTCACAGGATCCCCGAGATCATCAATGATAGTCACAAGGCACTGCAATGTTTCGCGCGGCCCATCAACCTGAAGCCGAAAAGTTGCCGGCTGCCCGGACGCGACGGGACCCATTTCATTGAAAACTTCGATGCCGACCACACGGAGGCGGCCGCGCCCGGTGCGCGTGGATCGCACACTCAGATCGGTTCCTGCGCGGGCCTCAAGCGTCTGGAGATAATCCCGGACCACGTCCTGAGTCGGACCGTCCGCCTG
The DNA here is from genome assembly GCF_006442495.1 of Mesorhizobium sp. B2-1-3. Lineage (NCBI taxonomy): Bacteria > Pseudomonadati > Pseudomonadota > Alphaproteobacteria > Hyphomicrobiales > Phyllobacteriaceae > Mesorhizobium > Mesorhizobium sp. B2-1-3. The sequence continues at coordinate 19,875 of NZ_VFWL01000026.1, read as the reverse complement.
GATCATCCCGCCGTCGATAAGGATTGCGCGGGTGCAAAGTCGCTGCAGAACCGGCATCTGGTGACTGACGATCAGCACGGTGCGGCCTGTCCCGGCGATGCTCGCTGCCTTGGCGATGCATTTCTTCTGGAACGTGGCATCGCCGACGGCCAAGACCTCATCGACCACCAGAATGTCGGGATTGACGTGGGCGGCAATCGCGAAGGCCAGACGCAAGTACATGCCGCTTGAGTATCGTTTGACAGGCGTATCGAGAAACGGCTCGACCCCGGAGAAATCCACGATCTCGTCAAGCTTGGAATTGATCTCGATGCGCCGCATGCCGAGTATGGCCCCGTTGAGATAAATGTTCTCACGGCCGGTCAGTTCGGCATGGAACCCCGTGCCGACCTCCAGCAAAGCTCCCAGCCGTCCATGTATCGTCGCGCGGCCGGAAGTCGGCTCCACGATCTTCGCCAGTATCTTGAGAATGGTGCTCTTTCCTGCACCGTTGGGACCGATCACGGCAAGGACTTCGCCTGCGTGCACCTCGAAGGAGACGTTTTTCAACGCCCAGAACGGCTCGTCCGCACCTTTGCGGTGGCTTGTATCGGCCTCCCCGCGAAGACCCCGCCTTTTGCTGGCGAGCGCGTCTCGCAGCGTGGGGAAGCTGTTGTTCGCCACACCAAGTCTATACGCCTTGGAGAGATTGGCAGCCTGGATCACGATGTCGGTCATCACTCAGATCAGGTCCGGAAACGCGCGTTCGGATTTTGAGAAGATAGTCAGTCCGGCAACGAGAAGGGCTAGCGAGGAGAGCGTTGATATCGAGATCATGAGCCAGTCCGCAGGCGTGCCCAGCACGCTCCAGCGGATGGCTTCGACTGTCCCAACCATTGGGTTCAGACTATAGAGCGGCCGCCACAATTGAGGAACGAGATTGGCTGGATAGACGATCGGGGTCATGAACAGAAGTATCTGAAGGCTGAACGGCAACAGATAGCCCACATCGCGAAAGCGAACGTTGATCGCCGACAATGCCACGCCCACTCCAGTCGCTGACGCAGCCATTACGAGCACGAACAGCGGCAAGAAGACTGCTTGTGGTGCCGGCCAGCTTCCGAATGCCAGCATGGCGGCGAACAAAAGAGCGAAGCCGACGAGCATATCGGTCAGGCATGAGGCCATCGTGGAGATGGGAATGATCAGACGCGGGAAATAGACGCGTTTCACCAGTTCCTGGTTTCTGACGAGGCTGCCCGTCATGCTGGCGACGGCTCGCGAAAAAAAACTCCATGGCACAAGCCCACACAGAACAAATAGCGGGTATGGCGCGCCGTTGGACGAAATGCCTGCGAGCTTGCCGAAGAAGATGCTGAAGACCGACATAGCAACGAGCGGCTGCAGCATTGCCCAAAGGATGCCCAGATAAGTCTGCCGGTATTTGACCTTGAAATCACGCCAGGCCAGGAAGAACACAACTTCCCGATATCGCCAAAGCTCGGAAGGTTCGAACAGTCCTCGCTTGCGGGACGGATCGATGATTGTCACGACAGCTGATTGCGCGCCTGTCTGGTCCGACACGATGATGGCGTCCGCCTCCCTTGACAGCCCCATTGAGGCTTACATTTCCGCGCAGTGCAATCAGCACTTTTGATGGTGCCTGCCGTTCACGAGCCTCACCATTCGAGAGCGCATACCAGCCGCCCTCAATGCTCGACCAGATCCTCCGGAGGCGCGAGATCGCGCCGCATATCCCCGTTGTTCGATAAGTCCAATCGGAAGGAGGGCATTTCTCGCACACGGACTTTATATTCGATCCGGATGCGAACGAACACCTGCCCGGGCCGTCTGAGTTTCTACCGCTATTCTCCCACCTGTGCTGGGTTGTCGAGGATACATTTCCCTATTGAACTTGTGGTGATGTTATGCCCATCGAAGATAGTCAGGCTACAGAAATCTTTCGTTTTTACAGTGTAGTGTATGCACTGCACCGCTGGTGACAGGGTCCTTAAGATGTGCCATTGTCCAACGGGGTGGTACTATTTGCGCGGATTAGGGTTGTTCGGGCGATGCGCGTTGCGCGAACCATCATTGCGTGGAGGGAGTGACATCTCATTGGAAATTCAGACGGCTTGACGAGTCAGCGTTCATAGCTCCTGAGCAAGCTGCAAAGCTTTGGGTCGGAAATGAAAAGTGTTCTTGTCGCGGGAGCAGCCGGGTTCATCGGATCCCACCTGGTTGATCGACTGTTGTTAAGGCAAGAAATCAATCGAATTGTTGCTGTTGACAATTTCTGGACTGGTACGCGTGCCAATCTGGATCATATCGCCGACCCTCGCTTGGTCGTGATAGATGTGGCTGTTGAAGATTTTCAGCAGGGGAGCCTTTTTGACGAGATCTATCATCTCGCCTCGCCTGCTTCGCCTCCCTGGTATATGCAAGATCCGGTACGAACCATCTCGGCCAACGTAATAGGAACTATGCGGCTTCTGACCCTTCTTCGCGCCGGGGGCCGCTTCTGTTTCACGTCCACGTCTGAGGTTTACGGCGATCCGCTGGTAACGCCGCAACCGGAAACTTATAGGGGCTCCGTTGATTGCACCGGGCCGCGTTCATCGTATGACGAAGGTAAGCGTTGCGCCGAGGCCCTGCTTTTTGAGAGTAACCGATTGAGCGGGCTCGACATTCGAGTTGCAAGATTGTTCAACGTCTACGGACCTAGGACACGACCTGACGATGGACGTGCAGTATCAAATTTCATCACGAATGCGCTGTTCGGCAAACCTATAATCGTTTTTGGCGACGGCTTGCAGTCGCGGAGTTGGGGATACGTCAGCGATATCGTGGACGGCCTAGAACAATTCTTCTGGGGGAAGGAGCATGGTTATATTGGTCCCCTGAACATCGGAAACGATCGTGAGATTTCCGTTGTCGATGTTGCCCGTTACGTCGCTGGCTTGGTGCCAGGCACCAAAATCGTGCATGTTGATCCGATTCCCCAAGATCCGACGAACCGCTGTCCGGACTTAACCCTAGCGCGGAGGATCATCCCCGGCTGGGCCTGTCAAATACCTCTTGAAGAGGGTGTGCGCCTCACCCTGGACTGGTTTCGCCGCCAGCAACAGAACGACTTGTCCAGTGTCTCCTCGGACTCGATGGTTGCCGCATCGGTGTGAGTGGGATCCGCCCCGATAAAATGTGACCGAAAAAGGGGAGAAATGTGCTCGCCGCAATCCGGATTCTTCGACCAACGTCGCGGTATGCTCAACCGGCCAGTTCGATGCTGTGAACGCGCGCTTCCGCGCATCGTTCAGGGCCCACCAAAGGCGACATACAAGTGCGGAAGGCTCCTCCGCGGCAATGCATGCTCCCAGCAACTCCTCCAACGCGTGGTCGGCAACCTTATGGGTGTTCGAGCGGCGCGGATGGCCTCGGCGACGATTCCAGTTCGTGATGGTCACTCACATCTTGCGCTGGCAGGTAATAAAGCCCGTACGATCGGAAGGCTGGGCGATCAGAGGCAGTGGCATGTCTTGATCAGGAAGATTACTCCCACGGAGTAAGGCAGGGCTAAAAGCCCCAAGGCGATCCAGAAGCCGGGTTCGGCCATTGCGGCGAGATCTGACAGAAGTTGCTTCATGTCGCCTCAGTCCTCGCCCCTGATCGCTCCGCATCCGATCCACAAGGAAAGAGCCCGCTCTTGAGGGAGGGGGAAGCGGGCTCTTGGCTGGGGCTTATGACCCAGCAGCACGGCGGACTTGAATTTGTACTGCGCCGGCTGCTGTCCAAACCATAATCGGGCAGCTTTGTTCCCCGTCGTCGGCTATGGTCCTGGGCGCAGCCCGTGGTCCCGCCGAGGCGGCGGTCTATCTCAAAGCATAGAGATAGGCGGCGATGTCACGCGCTTGCTGCTCGGTGATGCCGGTGGAGGGCATGGCGGTGTGCGGATTGATGTCCCTTGCTGACCGTATCCAGTGGATCATGTTCTCCGGATTGTTAGCCAGCACACCGCCAACATAGATCCTGTCAGATAGACTGGCGTCCAGGCGTGGGCCGACGTGGCCTACCGCACCGGGTACACCGGTGATGGTGTGGCAGCCGGCGCAGCCATTCGCCAGCATGATCGGTATCGCACGTGCACCGACGCCGCCGGTAGCGGCATCCGCCTCTTGCTGCACCCGACGGGCTCGGTCGGCCCACAATGCGAGCGCGCCGCCCGCGACGACCAGCAGAATGCACACGGCGATGATCAATTTAGATGGGCCAGGGCGCATGCGCGACCTTCCTGGTTCCGCTCGTCGTTATCCAGAGGCCGGCCAGCAATAGCGCTGCCCCGCCATAGATAAGGCCGGCCGGGACCCACATAACGAGCCCGGCAAGCTGCTGGTCCTCGATCGGGCTTAAATTCCACACTGCCGCCCCGGCAGCATTCTCCGGGTACCAGAGCTTCGGCGATAGAAGAAGCAGGACGCCGAGCAGGCCGGTGTGCAGGGAGGTGAAGAAAAGATGCATCACGGCATTTCCATAGGTCTGCTGTTGGCTTGGGCGCGGCAGCAACGCCCACCAGAAGAGCAGGCCTGTGCCGAGGAAGCTCGCATGTTGGGCATAGTGCAGCACGCCATGCTCGAGCGCTGCCTCAAACAGGACCGGAATGTGCCACACCCATATCGCGATCCCGTGAACAATCGTTGCGGTGACAGGCCGGCTCGCAAAGGTCCAGAGCGCTCGCAGCGATTTGCCATGCCCAACCATACCCAGGGCACGCCGAAACGTTACGGGAAATGCCCACAGCAGAGCAGGGGCGGGGCAGGCGATGACCAGCAGCGGCGCCGCCACTGCCATCAGCAACTCGTGCTCGATCATGTGCGCGACAAACAGCCGCTCGCCGAGAGCATGGATCGGACTGACCAACGCTGCCGTCAGTACGCTCCAGCCGGCGGCAAACAGCAGCGCCTGACGCATCCGTAGCGGACGGCCGCGAGTGCTGCGGCGCCACAGCCTCATCGCACCGGCCATGTAGATGAGCGCGACGGCCGTCAGCGGGGCCGTGATGGGAAGCGCAAGTGTCCATCCGGCCTCGGGCGCGCCGGAGCCATAGCAGATCGAGGTGGAGAAGAGAGTGGCCAGGTTCATCGCAGACACTCGTCCAGGATAAGTGCGGCGCTTCCCTGCATGATGATGACCAGTGCAAACAGGAGAGCCGCCAGCATGCCGAGATCGGCGACGAAATGCTCGGTACCGCGCGTGCGTTCTGCTTTGAAAGCAGCGCCGCCTTGCCGCTTTGCCTGCCAGGACAGAGCACCGCCCAGAAGCGAGAACAAGGCCAGCAGCAACGCTAAGGGAAGCACGACCGGCACCTGGTGATTGCATTGCCAGGGAACCAGCGAGTAGTTCAGTTGCGTCGAGACCGCCCAAGCCAACGGGCCCGACAAAAGCCCACCCCAGGAAGTTCCCAACCGGACCGCGCGCATGTCAGCCGAGCCTCGGTACCCAGTAGATCAGCAGATAGATCGGAAGCCAGGTTGCGACCACGAAATCCCAATAGAAAACATTGTCGCCGATGTCGCCGAAGCGTCGCCCGCTATAGCCATGGCGCGTGAACATCAGCACCGTCAGCACGATCGTATCGCCGACATCTGTTATCAGATGCGTGGTGTGGAGCCCGAGCAGCACCCAAAGCATCGAGCCGTAGGCGTTCGTATCCCAGTAAACGTTCAAGGCCGGAAACTCGAACCAGCGCACAAGGAGCGGGGCGAGGCCGAGCAGCGACATGACAACCAGTCCGATCCGCACCGGCACGATGGCGCATTGCTTGGCATAGCGATCGAGGATGTGGTTCGGCACCAGGCTGGCGATCAGCAGCAGCGTGACGATCGTTCCTGGCCAATGGTTCGGCTGCGGTGCACTCAACGGCCATTCAGGCCAAGAGACCGCCAAGTAGAGATAGGCGGCTGCGGCGAGCGCAAAGCCGGTGCCCTCCAGAGCCATGAAAGCGAGCGTGCCCCACCAGGTCGGGCTGCGCGGACCATGCCCAAAGGTGGGGAGACCGGAAACATCTGTGACGGGACGCTCGTTCATTCCTCGTCCTCCGGATCACCTTTTGGCCAGAACCAGCCGATCAAGGTGACGGCGATTGGCAGGGCGCCCCACACGATGGCCCAGGGGGTGAAGATCGAATAGAGAAACGTGCCGCCTACGGCGAACGCTGCAAAGAGCGGCCAGATCGACGGTGTCGCCGATTTCTCGCGAATGTCGGGATGGGCTTCAGCGACTGTCGAGACCAGCAGCTCGCGCGCGTCGACGCGAAGCCCGGTCGCTACGGGAAGAGCGTCGCGCTCGGCCCAGAGTGGCTCCGCGTTGGTGACGACCGGAATGCGCGCGAAATTATAGCTCGGCGGCGGCGAGGGCGTTGCCCATTCCAGGGTGCCGGCCTCCCAGGGATTGTTGCCTGCCGCTGCGCCTTTCAACGCGCCATGCACAAGATTGAAGGTGAACTGGACGAAACTCAGGAAGAAGACCACCGCGCCTGCTGTTATGAACAGGTTGATGTTCCCCCAGCCAAGCTCGGCCGGATAGGTGTAGACCCGTCGCGGCATGCCCCACAGCCCCACGATGTGCATCGGGAAAAAGGCGGCGTTGAAGCCAATGAAGGCCAGCCAGAAATGCAAGCGGCCCAGGCGCTCGCTCATCATTCGGCCGGTGATTTTAGGAAACCAGAAATAGGCCGCACCCAGCAGCGGGAATACCGATCCGCCGATCAGCACATAGTGGAAATGCGCGACGACGAAGTAGGTGTCGTGCACCTGCAGATCCAGCGGCACGGAGGCCAGCATGACGCCGGTGAGACCGCCGATGACGAAGATGAAGAAGAAGCCGAACACGAACAACATTGGCGTGCGGATCACCGGTCTGCCGTCCCACATCGTTGCCAGCCAGCAGAAGATCTGTACGCCGTTGGGAATAGCGATCATCATGCTGGAAGCGGTGAAGAAGCTGGCGCCGAGCTTGGGCAGGCCTGTCGCGAACATATGGTGGACCCACAGGCCAAAGGACAGGAAGCCGACCGCGATCAACGACAGAACCATGCCGAGATGGCCGAACACCGGTCGGCGGGCGAAAGCCGGGATGATCGAGGAGACCATGCCGGTCGCCGGCAGGAAGATGATGTAGACCTCGGGGTGACCGAAGAACCAGAACAGATGCTGGAACAGCAAGGCATCACCGCCTTCGGCCGGGTTGAAGATGTGTGTGCCGACCAGCCTGTCGAGGATCAGGAATGTCGAGGTGATCATCACCGCCGGCATTGCGAAGACGACGACAAAGGAGGTGACCAGCATCGCCCAGACGTATAGCGGGATCTTGTCCAGCGACATGCCGGGAGCACGCTGCTTCAAGATCGTGACGATCGTCGCCACTGCCACAGCCAGTGAAGACACCTCGGTATAGGTAATCATCTGCGCCCAGACGTCGGCGCGCTTGCCAGGGGCGAATTCGGGACCGGACAGCGGCACATAGGCGAACCAGCCGACGTCCGGCGCCATGTTGAGAGCGAAAGACACCCAGGCGAACAGGCCGCCCGAAACATAGACCCAGTAACTGAACGCATTCAGCCGCGGAAACGCAATGTTGCGGGTGCCGACCATCAGCGGCACGAGATAAATGCCGGTCGCCTGCACGATCGGTACCGCGAACAGGAACATCATCGTGACGGCGTGCATGGTAAACAGCTGGTTGTAGAGGTCCGGCCCGATCAGCCCACGCTGTGGTCCCGAGAGCTGAACACGCATAGCCACTGCGTTGAGCCCGCCCAGACACAGAAAGATAAAGGCAGTGATCAGATAGCGCCTGGCGATCACCTTGTGGTCGACGCTCGAAAGCGCGCCGACGATGCCGGGGGGCGTACGCCAGGTGCGCTCCAGCCGCCGCTGGAGGTCGGCTTCCTCCATGCCGGTATCGCGCGGTCCGTCATGCTCGGGAGCGAGATCTCCCTTTGCTTGGGCTTCCGCCCGCAGGTCGCGTCCGCTCGTCAGGTCGGCGCTGGTCATTTCAGCCCCTCGAGGTAAGCGACGATGGCATTGAGCTCGTCGCCGTTGAGAGCCATTACAGGCATGTGGGAGCCGGGCTTGATGCCTTGCGGATCGGCGATCCAAGCGGCGAGATTGCCGCGGCTCATCGTCAGCGTTCCGGCTGCGAGAGTTTGCCGGCTGGCTATATGGGTAAGATCGGGCGCTACCGTGCCACCTGCGGGTGTGCCGCCGATCCTGTGGCACATCACGCAGGGCCGCTGGAGGAAAAGATCCGCGCCGGCCTTGGCTTCGGCATTGGTCGGAGCGGCGGCAGGCCGCAACTGGTCGTCCAGCCAGGCATCGAACTGCGGCCGCGGCTCGGCAATGATGAAGGTGCCCATGTTGGCGTGCTGCGCGCCGCAGAACTCAGAACATTGACCACGATAGACGCCTGGCTTGTCAGCCCTGATGTCCAGCACATTCATATGTCCGGGGATGAGGTCGAGCTTGCCGGCAAGGCTCGGCACCCAGAAGGAGTGGATTACGTCTGTTGAAGTCAAAAGAAGCCGAACCGGCTCGCCGGCCGGAATATGGATTTCGTTCGCCGTCGTCAGGATGCGGCTTGGCTGGGCATTCTCGTAGCGCACTTCCCACCACCATTGATGGCCGGTCACGCGGACCGTCAGCGCCTCATCCGAGCCGATCCCGGCAAGCGTCCTGTTGGCGAAAAAGCTCAACAGGGTCAGCCCAATTAGGATCGCCGCAGTCACCCCAACCGCGGTCAAGACCACGCGCATTTTGCGATGTTCGGAAGCGAGGTCGAGCACGAGCGGATCTTTTCCTGTTCGAACTCGCTGGAACAGGGTGGCGACCAGCACGACCATCACCAGCATCCACACGGCCGCGCACAGGGCAGTGAAAAACCAGATCAGCCAGGCGAGCTCGCCCGCGGCCGGGCCTTTCGGATCGAGAGCGGACTGCCAGCCGCTGCAACCTGAAAGCGCCAGGAGAGCGGCTGCGCAACTCGCTTTGGGAAAAAATCGTTTCACGGCGATTTCCCCAGCGTCGCGGCATCGGGGAGGCGATTTTCCGACGGATGGACCATCATGTCGTCGTTACGCTGTGGTGCGGCGGAGGAGGGGGCGTTGCCGCTCAGCGAACGTACGAAGGCTGCAAGCTCCCAAATCTGATCATCGGGTATCTTGTTTCGGAAGCTAGGCATGCCGTTAGGCCGCCCGTCCCGGATCGTTGCGTGGATACTCTCGATCGAGCTGCCGTAAACCCACTTCTCATCCATCAGCGCCGGTCCCATGCCGCCGCCGCCATTGGCATGGCACCCCGAGCAATTGAACCAGCTGAACAGGCGCTTGCCCTCGCTAAGATGAAAGGCGTTGGCCTCGAAGCTGGCCGCCTTGTTGTCGCTCGGGAGCGGCCTTTGGCCGCCTGGCTCCAGCGCAGTCACCGGCGTTGGCTGTTGGCCGGACCCAAGGGCCGATTGCGGACGTGTGTCGCGCTCTTCCCGCTGGCAAGCGGCAAGGGCCAGCATCGCCGACAAGAGCACGGTGAGGTTCCGCCTCATCGGTCCGCGCTCCCGCCGGTATCAAGGCGCGGCACACCGTATCGGGCCAGGGTCGCGTCGATCTCAGCCTTGTGCTTGGCAAGGGCTGCATCCACTTCGTCGCGCAGCCCGTCGTCCCCGCGTCGGACGCCCATGGAGATGTCGTAGACCATTGGCAATTGAGGCCCGTCGATTCGAGGTGTCACGGGCGTGATGCGCAGCGGTGTCTTCTGCTTGGCGGCGAAATAACCAGCGAGCGGGCCCCAGACGACGGCAACATCGATCTCGCCGCTGGCCACCGCCTCGACAATGCGCGCGGGCGGGTTGGGAGCCGAATAGTCGCCATAGACTGGATAGCCGACGAGATGACCGACAATGCCGCGGCGGCCGAGTGCCTGGGCCGGTGGGGAGTTGGCCCCGTCATCGCCGATGAGCTGCACGCCGATGCGCAGAGTGCGCAGGCGTGGATCGTTGAAAGACGTGATCTCGGGACTGTCCCGCCGCGTCACGAAGACATAGGTCGAGCGGTAATAGGGAGCGGTGGCGCGGAGAATTTCGAGATTGGCGGGAGTGCCAAGTATGAGATCGCACAGGCCTGCCTTGAGCGTGTTGCGAACGAACCCGCGGCGTTGGGCCCACCAGGTATAGGAAAGTCTTGCATCCAGCTCTTTGGCGATGATCTGGGCAATCTTGTTTTCGAAGCCCTGTCCAGCGGCGTTGGAAAACGGCATGTTGTTAGGGTCGGCACATACCTTGAGTTCACGTGCGTCGGCGGCAACCGCGAAGAGCAGCGAGGCAAACGCTACCACCGCGGCCACAAGACGCCCGTTCGCCTCGCGTCTTCGAACTGTCTTCAACTCGAAAGCATCAGGGGAGCCGGAACACATAGAGCGTGCCTCCCGCCGTGGTCGCGTTCTTCAGGTCTTTCATCGCGTTAACGAAGCCGAGCGCGGCGGTAGCGTCGCGCGGGTCGAGATCGCCCGAGACGATCGCGCCGGCCCAACCACCGACGCCCGACAGGATCGCGACATATTGGTGCCCGTCGGGGCCGCGATAGGTGACCGGCTGGCCGATGATCCCGGACGAGGTCTTGAACTGCCAAAGCAATTCCCCTGTCCTTGCGCTCACAGCTTTGAACCAGCCCTCCATTGTGCCGTAGAACACGACGTTGCCGGCGGTGGCGACCGCGCCACTCCACACCGGAAAATTCTCTCTCAGGCTCCAAGCCGGCTTCGCAGCCGCGATGTCCCATGCGGTGAAGGCGCCGCGGTTGCCACCCGGGCCCGGGATCATGCGCACATTCATGCCGACATAGGGGGTGCCGGCGATGTAGTTCACCTCGAGGCCCTCTTCGTCCATGCACAGATTGTTGTGTGGGATGTAGAGCAGTCCTGTCTTCGGCGAGAACGCAGATGGCTGCCAATCCTTGAGCCCGGATGCTGTCGGGCAGATATCCCGGATCACCCTGCCGGTGCCGGTTTTCTTGTCCGGGTTTTCGATCAGACGCCCGGTTTTCAGATCGACGCCCTTGCTGGAATTGACGGCCCCATAGGGTGTCGCCGACAGGACTTCCCCGGTGGTCCGATCCAGAATGTAGAGATAGCCGTTGCGCTCCGGGCGGACGAGCACTTTGCGCGGCTTACCCTGCCAATTCATATCGAGCAGGATCTGCTCGTTGATGCCGTCGTAGTCGTGCAGGTCGTGCGGGCTCCATTGGTAGAACCATTTCGCGGCTCCGGTATCGGGATCGCGCGCGAAAATCCCGGAGGTCCATTTGTTGTCGCCGGGTCGAAGGTCCGGATTCCACGGCCCTGGATTGCCGGTCCCGTGATAGATCAAGTTGAGGTCCGGATCGTAAGAGATCCAGCCCCACATGTTGCCGCCGCCGATCTTCCAGGCTTCCGGCGGCCATGTGGTCACGCCAAGGTCCTTGCCCTTGTCCATGTCGTAATGCGGCTTGAAATCCGGCCCGATCAGCACGTCCTTGTCCGGTCCGGTGCCGTAAGCCGTCCAGACGACATGTCCGTCGCCCGCGTCCAGCGCCTTGACCCAGCCGCGCACACCCATCTCGCCGCCGGAATTGCCGACCAGCACTTTGCCCTTCACCACAAGCGGCGCCATGGTTATGGTCTCGCCGATGTTGATGTTGCCGACATGCGCGTTCCAGACCGGTTGGCCAGTGACAGCATCCAGCGCGATGGTGTGACCATCCAGCGTGTTGAAGAAGAGGCGCCCGTCGGCGAAGACCGCACCGCGGTTGACGACGTCGCAGCAGGCAACGCCCTGCGCGGCAGGTTCGGGATTTGGCTCAAACTTCCATTTCATCGGCGCGCCCGGTTTGGAAAGATCGAGCGCGTAGACGATGTTTGGAAAAGGTGTCACGATATACATCGTGTTGCCGACGACGAGTGGCGCCGCTTCCTGACCCTTGTTCACTCCGGTCGAAAAAGTGAAGGCAACTTGAAGGTTCTTGACATTGTCCTCGTTAATGTCCGCCAGTTCGCTGTAGCGCGTCGAGGCATAATTCTTAGCCGGCATTGTCCATTGGCCGTCATCAGGTGGCGCGGCCGCGGCGGGCGGTGTGATGGCGGGTGTCACCGCGGACTGCGCGGCCGCGGCGTTCAGCAATGAGCAGCCTGCGGCCAGCACTAGCCACTTCAACGGCCTAAAGTCGAAACCGCGGCCCCTTTCCGCTCCTCGGCCGTCTGGTGTCGCAGATGCGTATTTCCCCGCCACTTTCAGAGATCCCCTCATTTGCGGATCGAACCTCCCACTCCGGCGCCCAGTTCCGCCGCGACGTCCGCCTCGGTTCCCGCGCACAACGGATGACCCCAGCCGGAGGCGCTCTTTCCGCCAGGATCGAGATCGTAGACGATGGCGTCCTTGGCGTTGGGGTTGACGCCCGCCGGAACCTTGTCCAGGCCCAGGGCCGCACGCAGGCGCCAAGCGACATTGTGATCGGCGCAGGAGGAGTCGCCGCTGATGCCAAGCCCGCCGACAATCGTTTTGCCGTCGTAGAGAGCAAGGCCGCCGCCAAATGCCACGACGCCGCCGATCGGCTTGCCAATCAGCGGATCGCTCGCACTCCCAAAGGTCTTGCTGTCGCCGGCATAAGCGGCTGCCTGGTTGACAGGATTGGTAAGCTGCAAGCCGAACAAGGGGCCACCCGGCTGAACAGAAGCATATAGATTCGCCGTCGAGAGAGCCATCTGGGCAACGCTGAGCCCGTTGGCCGTGCTGGCCTTTTCGGCTGCGATCAGCCGGCTGCCGGGCCACTGCGCATCGCTGGTGGGGCCGCTGAAAGCAACGGCGCAAACTGTCCCGTCACGCGTAACGATCGCCGCCCATTCATTGGTCTCGAAGCCGCCATTGGCGGGGCCTCCGCTTGCTTTGACGTTTGCCTTGAGGGCAGCCAGGAGCTTGGCGTGGTCGGCGGGGCAGGGTAGCTGTGCCCAGGCCCTGCTTTGCAGCAATGCACAATTAACGAGTACCAGGAGGCTGAAAGCCAGGGAGGAAAGCTGTGGGCGACCCATGATCCGGAGCATTCGTTGAACACAATGTGGAAAGTGGGAGCGCTCACAGAGCAAGGAATCCTCGCCAGATCCCTTGGCAAACTGAGCTATGTTCCCACGCTTTCAATGGAACTCGGACGAGGCCCCTATGTTCCTAGTTCCTGAAATTATGATGGAAGGCACAGACGTTGCGACCATGGGCAGCAGTTCACTCTGCTGCCGACCGTGAGCGGGCCGATATAGACATTGCCGGGCCAAACAGCTCGACTAGTTCCTCACGGCTCTTCGCACCTATGGATTTTCGACGCCTGAAAGTGCGGACGCTATGCGCAAGGTAACCGAACCGATGGACAGGCGGTTTTGCGCCCAGGCCACAGACCTGGAACAGCGTTATGGCATCATGTGAGCCTGATGCGCATCCATCGCTCCCATGTTCTGGCTGAGATGGTTCATGATCCACACCGAGCCCAAAACGACCAAGGTCACGATCAGCACACCGAAAGCGAGCGCGAGCACGTTGTTGGTGTTGTCAGGTCCTGTCGTCAGGTGCAGGAAAAAGACGAGATGGACGCCCATTTGTGCGATGGCAAGCACCGTCAGGGCCGAGATCACGGCCGGCTGGTAAATTAGATCGGTTTGTGCCGCAATGAAGGACGCCACTGACAACAGGATTGCCAGGCCAAAGCCCAGCAGATAGCCGGAAAGGCCTCCCGCCACCTCGTGTTCCTCGCTGCGTTCTTCGCCTGGTGCGGAATCGCGGCGGTCAAGCATGTCCTCGTGCCGGCTGTCCATTTCGCTCATGATGACGCTCCCAGCAGATAGACCAGGGTGAAGATGGCGATCCAGATGATGTCCAGCGCGTGCCAGAACAGGCTGAAGCAGTGAAGCCGGCGCAATATGTCGGGACGAAAGCCTTTTATCCAGAGCTGCGCCATCATGGTGCCGAGCCAAAGCAGGCCAAGTCCAACATGGGTTCCGTGGCAGCCCACAAGGGCGAAGAACGCGGACAGGAAGGCGCTGCGTGATGGGCCCGCCTGCTCATTCACCATGGCCGCGAATTCCTGCACCTCCAGGAACAGGAAGGCCGCACCAAGCAGGCCGGTCACCAGCAACCAGAACTGGGCGGCGGCCATTGACCGGCGGTGGGTCGCGAGCATCGCAAGGCCGCCAGTGAAGCTCGAGATGAGCAGCAGCGCCGTCTGTGCCGCGACGCGCGTCAACTCAAACAGCTCCTTGCCTGTTGGCCCGCCCGCCGCCGAATTGGACAGGACGGCATACGCGGCGAAGAAAGCCGAGAACATTATGATGTCCGACAACAGGAAGATCCAAAAGCCGTAGGCAACCGTGACGAACTTCGAGGCCGGGCCACCCTCGCCGTGGCCGGTCGCCGAGAATACGTGGTGGCCATGCCCTGCGGTGCGGCCCAGCCGGTAGGGATCGCGCGTTGCGGTGCCGGCGGGGATGTCGCTCATGCCACACGCTCGCGTCTACGCATCCAGGCAAGCTGGGCTGCCTTGCGGTCAAGATCGATGCGGCCGACCTCCTCGGCAGGGATCTCGTAATCGCCATGCTCGCGCCAGGCGAATACAACGAAGGTGGCATAGGCCCCGATGAAGCCGACAATCGCCAACCACCAGATGTGCCAGATGAGCGCGAAGCCAATCAGAGTGCTGAAGAAGGCGGTGACGAAGCCTGTGGGGCTATTGCGCGGCATCTCGATCGCCTCGTAGTCCTCTTCGGTCTCCTGACTCTGCTCGTCCATTGCCCTTTGCTTGACGGTCCAGTAGGGCTCCTCGTTTTCGACATGCGGCAGCCGCGCGTAGTTGAAGACGGGCGGCGGCGAGGATGTCGACCATTCCAGCGAGCGCCCGTCCCAAGGGTCGCCGGTCTCGTCGCGCAACTCGTCGCGATGCCTGATCGAGACGACAAGCTGCGTGACCTGGCATGCGGCGCCGACGATCATCACCACGATTCCGAAGGCCGCCACGACAAGCCACGGCGCCCACATATCCATGTCGATATGCTGAAGGCGGCGGGTCATGCCGAGAAGGCCGACGATATAGAGCGGCACGAACACCAGAATGTAGCCGGCAAGCGTGACCCAGAACGCCGCCTTGCCCCAACCCTCATGCAGCCGGAACCCGAAGGCTTTCGGGAACCAGTAGGTGAAGCCGGCAAAGGCCGCGAACAGCACGCCCGAGATGATGACGTTGTGAAAATGCGCCACGAGAAAGAGCGAATTGTGCAGCATGAAATCGGCCGGCGGAACGGCGAGCAGCACGCCGGTCATGCCGCCGATGATGAAAGTGGTGACAAAGCCTAGCGCCCACAGCATTGGCGTTTCGAAGCGCACGCGCCCGCCATACATGGTAAAGAGCCAGTTGTAGATCTTGACCCCGGTGCCGACGGCGATAACCGAGGTGGCGATGCCGAAAGCCGCATTGACATCAGCGCCGGCGCCCATGGTGAAGAAGTGGTGCAGCCAGACCATGAAGGAGACGATGCAGATGAACATCGTCGCCGCAACCATCGAACGATAGCCAAACAGCGGTTTCGACGAGAAGGTCGAGAAGATCTCCGAATAGATCCCGAAGGCGGGAAGCACGAGGATGTAGACCTCGGGGTGACCCCAGGCCCAGATGAGATTGACGAACATCATCTGGTTACCGCCGGCTTCGTTGGTGAAAAAATGGAAGCCGAGATAACGGTCGAGGGTTAGCATGGCGAGGGTTGCGGTAAGGATAGGGAATGCGGCGACGATGAGCATGTTGGAGGCAAGCGAGGTCCAGCAGAACATCGGCATGCGCAGATAGCCCATGCCTGGCGCGCGCATCTTGAGGATGGTGGTCGCCAGGTTGACGCCCGTGAGCAGGGTGCCGACGCCGGAGATCTGGATCGACCACAAATAATAATCGACGCCGACGCCTGGCGAGTAGGTCGTCTCCGACAGCGGTGCATAAGGTAGCCACCCGGTGCGCGCGAATTCGCCGACGACGAGCGAAATGTTGACGAGCAGCGCGCCGGTCGCGGTCAGCCAGAAGCTCACTGAGTTCAGCGTCGGGAAGGCGACGTCGCGGATGCCGAGCTGCAGCGGGATGACGAAATTCATCAGCCCAATGACAAAGGGCATCGCGGCGAAGAAGATCATGATCGTGCCGTGGGCCGAAAAGACCTGGTCGTAGTGCTCCGGCGGCAGGTATCCCGGCCCGTGGATGGCGAGCACCTGCTGGGTGCGCATCATGACGGCGTCAACGAAGCCGCGCAGAAGCATCAGCGCCGCCAGCACGATATACATGACGCCGATCCGCTTGTGGTCGACGGAGGTTATCCACTCATGCCAAAGATAGGGCCAGTAGCCTTTGATCGTTACCCAGGTCAGAACGGCGGCGGCGGCCAGGAAGACGATCAGGGCCGCGCCGAGCGGAATAGGCTGGTCAAAGGGAACGGCCGACCAGTCGAGCTTGCCGAGCATCGTCATCCTCCTTCATCGTGCTGGTGAGCCATGGGCGGCGCTCCCGCCTTGGGCTCAGCTTTCGGGCTCACCTGCGGCTCTCCGGCGGCGGTCGCAGCAGGTCCCGGCCCCGGAGGTAGCG
This sequence comes from Mesorhizobium sp. B2-1-3, assembly GCF_006442495.1. NCBI lineage: Bacteria > Pseudomonadati > Pseudomonadota > Alphaproteobacteria > Hyphomicrobiales > Phyllobacteriaceae > Mesorhizobium > Mesorhizobium sp. B2-1-3. The sequence goes on along the minus strand of NZ_VFWL01000026.1, from coordinate 3,224 downwards.
TCTGGCGCACGACCGCATCGAACAAGCCCGGCTGCACATGGCCGAACGAGGATGCCGGCGCGTTGATGCTTTGCCTGGCAAGCTGGCGATAGGCGCTGGCGTTGAGCACGCCGCCTCCGCCATGCAAGGAGGAGGCCCAACTGGCGAAGGCGTCAGCCGAGACTGCCCTGACACGGAAATTCATGTCCGAAAAGCCATCGCCACTGAAATGCGCCGACAGGCCGACGTACTCGCCCTCGCGATCAGCCTGCAGGTTGACCTCGGTCTGCATGCCGTTCATGGCATAGACCATGCTGCCGAGCTGGGGCACGAAGAAGGTGTTCATGACGCTGGCCGAGGTCAATCTGAAACGCACCGGCATGCCGGTTGGAATAACCAGCTGGTTGACCGTTCCGACACCTTGATCGGGATAGAGGAACAGCCACTTCCAGTCGAGCGCCACGACTTGGATTTCGAGTGGCGGCCGGCTGGAGTCGATCGGCTTGCGAGGATCGAGATGGTACGATCCATAATAGATCAAGCCACCAAGGAAGAGGATGGTCAGCGTCGGAATCGACCAGACTATGAGCTCGATCCGGCCGGAATAGGTGAACTCTGGATCATACCGAGCCCTGCGGTTCGAGGCACGGAATATCCAGGCGAAGGCAAGCAGCGCGACCAGCGTCGGAATGACGATGACCAGCATCACGGCCATTGAGTTCAGGAGAATCGTGCGGTTCCCCGCGCCGACCGGTCCCTGCGGGTCGAGCACGCCTCCCGCGCAACCCGACAGGGTTACCGCCGCGAAAATCCAGAAAAGCGATAGGCCTCGACTACAACGGTGTAACACTGGAAAACATCATAGCCAGCCGCCGTCCCGGGGATCAGTACCTGCATAACTGAGGCGCGGGCTGCTTGTTCCGCAAAGGCGCGCTTTTGTCTCCGGCGAAGGGCGCTACGTCGAGATGACGGAGCGTCTCGCGCGCCCCACGCTCCGATCTCACCTTGTTCTACGTCAGCGTTACGGCAAGCTAACGTGCTGCAGGCTGGATGCTCTTCCTGCGGAAACGGACAGCAAATGTCCAACTCGGGGGTACCGCGGGTGCTACGGCGAACGCGAGCCCTACAAGATGCAACCCGACCTCGGGCGTGACGCCGTTGCACGCTGGGATGTTTCGCGATCACGCAATATCGGTTGGCTTGGCTCTTAAAGGTTCCGCCCTGTGTGCTCCTTCCCGGCGAGCCGTTGAGCTCGCGGTTCGCGATCCGCGTCGGCAGGTCTCCGATTGCCTGCTATGTAGGTGCGATTTCAGGCAACCAACTCGAGCTGCCAGCATTGATTTGGGATAGTCTCGGGAGAAATGCCATGCTGCAATTCAACCTGCCTCGAGAAGTTGCAATCGGTGATGAAGTTGCCCTGACGAGTACGGTCATGGACATGCTTCCCAGTGGGCGTGCCAGGGTGAGCATCCCCTCCTATGATCGTCCTTATGCGATCGATGCGCCCCCCAGAACTCACGTCGGAGACAAAGTCGTTCTTGTTGGGGACGTCACTCGGGTCGATCCCGCAACCAACAAGCTGAGCGTACGGATTGACTGTGGCGGTGTGGTTACCGTCCACAAGTCGGCGATCATAAGGCTCAAGAAGAATTGCGCGGCCCGAAATGGCTGACGCATCACCCTGCGACGTAAGGCTCGCCAACGAGGCCGAGCTCGCGGGATGGGATTATCCACGCCATCTCACCGCGCCAGCCTTACCGACGGGCTGCGCTCGATGAAGCTTGACCCCAACCCGCGCGCTGTATCGGCTACGGGAAGCCCTGTGCGACCAGCCGTGACAGGCATGATCGAGACAGGTCGCGACGCTCCGCGTCCGATATGGCGTGACTGGTGAGGGGAGATGCCACACTGGGTTCGCGGTACCTGGATTCTCTTGAAGGACGCCGTCACCGGCTTCATCGACGATAATGCGTTGAGCCACGGGGCGGCGGTAGCTTTCTACGCCACTACATCGCTGGCGCCGATCCTTCTGATCGTCGTGGCGATCGCCGGTCTGGCCGTGGGCAAGGATGCGGCCCAGCTCGCCCTGTCAACGGAGATATCCGGCGCGATGGGCGCGCAGAGTGCCGATCTACTCAAGGCGACGATCGAGACGGCTTCGCACCGATGGTCCGGGACGCTTGCCACGCTCATCGGATTGGTGACGCTCTTCTTCACTGCCTCCGGTGTTTTCGGTGAGATGCAACAGTCGTTGAACGAGATCTGGAAGGTAAAAGCCGACGGCCTGTCGCTTTCGCGCCTGGTGCGGGCGCGCGCGGCAAGCCTCGGCCTGGTTGCCGCGTTGGGCTTCATGCTGCTGGTATCGCTGGCGGCAAGCGCAGCGATCACCGCGCTGAGCGATGTCATCAATCACCACCTGCCGTTCGGCGAACTGGTGCTCAGCAGCGTCAACACCGTTGTCTCTTTCTTGCTAATTGGGCTGCTCTTCGCGGCGATCTACAAGGTCTTGCCGGATCGCACGCTCAAATGGCGCGATGTTGCCGTCGGTTCGGTGGTTACTGCGTTGCTGTTCACCATCGGCAAGTCGCTGATCGGCTGGTATATCGGCACCAGCGCGATAGCGACTTCCTACGGAGCGGCAGGCGCGCTTATGGTGGTGCTGCTTTGGGTCTATTATTCAGCGCAGATATTCCTCTTCGGTGCAGAAATTACGCGCGCTTACTCGGTCAGGCGCGGAAGCCGGCCAGACCTTGCGCCGGTAGTGGCGTTGAGCGGCGACAAGATAGACACGCCGCGCCGGCCTGAGGTGCATGACGGCGAGATCGCCGCATGGATTGTGGTAAGCAGCCTGATCACCGCGCTGCTCTCGCATTTGTCGCGGCGAAAGCAGGATTGACGCCGCGCGGGGGCACCGTTGGCATGGAAAGCCGCACCAGCCGTGATGCGATCGTGCGCGTCGATGCTGATCAGGCGGGCGGAACAGAACGATCCGGCTGACGTTTGTGCCGAGGATCGGCGCGACAGGAGGACTGCATGGCGGCCCCACGAGCAGTTTGGAAAGGGTTTCTGAAAGTCGGGTCCGTGTCGTGCGGAGTGAAGCTTGTGGGTGCAACCAGTGAGGCATCGAAAATCCACTTCAAGATTTTGAATCGGAAAGATGGATTGCCCGTCAAGGCTGCCTATGTTGACGAAGAGACGGGCGATGTCGTCGATAGCGAAAACCAAGTCAAAGGCTACGAGGCAGA
>NZ_VFWL01000025.1:0-71148 GCF_006442495.1 Mesorhizobium sp. B2-1-3 | reverse complement strand
GTCTTGCCATGATCAACGTGGCCAATCGTGCCGATGTTCACATGCGGCTTGGTGCGCTCGAATTTACCTTTTGCCATGTGATGTCTCCATTCCTGCTCGCCCGTACGGGCTCTTAATTAAGTTGCCGCAGCACCCTGCCGGGTTACGCGTATTTCTTCTGGACTTCCTGGGCGACCGCGGTCGGGACCGGCTCGTAATGGTCGAACTGCATCGTGTATGCCGCACGGCCCTGGCTCATCGAGCGCAGATTGTCGACGTACTTGAACATGTTGGCGAGCGGCACCATCGCGTTGATGACGACTGCCACGCCGCGGGCTTCCTGGCCCTGGATCTGGCCACGACGGCCGTTGAGGTCGCCGATGACACCGCCGACATAATCTTCCGGCGTCACGACCTCGACCTTCATGATCGGCTCGAGCAGCTGCACGCCGAGCTTCGGCGAAGCTTCCATAAAGCAAGCGCGGGAAGCGATTTCGAATGCGAGCACCGAAGAGTCGACGTCGTGGAAAGCGCCGTCGATCAAGGTAGCCTTGACGCCGATCATCGGGAAACCGGCAAACGGGCCGGAACCCATCTTGCTCAGCAGGCCCTTCTCGACACCCGGGATGTATTCCTTCGGGACAGCGCCGCCGACGATCTTGGACTCGAACACGAAATCCTCGCCCTCGGGGTTCGGCTCGAAGACGATCTTCACGCGAGCGAACTGCCCGGTACCACCGGTCTGCTTCTTGTGCGTGTAGTCCTGCTCGTGCCTGCGGGTGATCGTCTCGCGATAAGCCACCTGCGGCGCACCGACATTGGCCTCGACCTTGAACTCACGACGCATGCGATCGACGATGATGTCGAGGTGCAGCTCGCCCATGCCGGAAATGATGGTCTGGCCGCTTTCCTCGTCGGTCTTGACGCGGAAGGACGGATCCTCGGCAGCCAGGCGATGCAGCGCGAGGCCCATCTTTTCCTGGTCGTTCTTGGTCTTCGGCTCGATGGCGATCTGGATGACCGGATCGGGGAATTCCATACGCTCGAGGATGACCGGATGAAGCGGATCGCACAGCGTGTCGCCGGTGGTCGTGTCCTTGAGACCTGCGAGAGCGACGATGTCGCCGGCATAGGCCTCTTCAACGTCGGCACGGGAATTCGCATGCATCTGCAGCATGCGGCCGATGCGCTCTTTCTTGCCCTTCACGGTGTTGTCGACCGAGATGCCCTTGGTGAGCTTGCCCGAATAGATACGGGCAAAGGTCAGCGAACCGACGAACGGGTCGTTCATGATCTTGAACGCCAGCATCGACAGCGGCTCGTTGTCGTCGGCGTGACGCTCGATCTCGGCGTCGGTCTTGGCATCGACACCCTTGATCGCGGGCACATCGGCCGGCGACGGCAGGTATTCCACGACGGCGTCGAGCAGAGGCTGCACGCCCTTGTTCTTGAATGCCGAGCCGCAGAACATCGGGAAGAACTTGACCGCGATGGTGCCCTTGCGGATCAGCGCGCGGATCTCGTCATTCGACGGCATCTTGCCTTCGAGGTAGTTCTCAAGAGCCGTCTCGTCCATCTCGACGGCGGCCTCGATCATCTTCTCGCGGTATTCCTCGGCGCGAGCCTTGAGGTCGGCCGGGATCTCGACGACGTCCCAGGCAGCGCCCAGCGTCTCGTCGCGCCAGACCAGCGCGTTCATCTCGACCAGGTCGACGACGCCCTTGAATTCGGTCTCGGCGCCGATCGGCAGCTGCATGACGACAGCCTGCGCACCGAGGCGCGAGCCGATCATCTCGACCGAGCGGTAGAAGTCGGCGCCGGTCTTGTCCATCTTGTTGCAGAAGATCATACGCGGCACGCGGTACTTGTCGGCCTGGCGCCAGACGGTTTCCGTCTGCGGCTCCACACCGGCATTGGCGTCGAGCAGCGCGATGGCGCCGTCAAGCACGCGCAGCGAACGCTCGACCTCGATGGTGAAGTCGACGTGTCCGGGCGTGTCGATGATGTTGAAGCGGTGCATCTTGCCGTCACGACCCTTCCAGAAGGTCGTGGTCGCGGCCGACGTAATCGTGATGCCGCGCTCCTGCTCCTGCTCCATCCAGTCCATGGTCGCGGCGCCGTCGTGCACTTCGCCGATCTTGTGCGACTTGCCCGTGTAATAGAGGACGCGCTCGGTGGTCGTCGTCTTGCCGGCGTCGATATGCGCCATGATACCGAAATTGCGGTAGTCTTCGATTTTATATTCGCGGGCCATCGTAACTGCCTCTCAGTCTCTTTCGCGCTTTACCAGCGGTAGTGCGCGAAGGCGCGGTTGGCTTCAGCCATCTTGTGGGTGTCTTCACGCTTCTTCACGGCGGTGCCGCGGTTGTTGGCCGCGTCCATCAGCTCGCCGGAAAGGCGGTCGACCATGGTGGTCTCGTTGCGGTTGCGGGCCGCGGCGATCAGCCAACGAATGGCCAGCGCCTGACGGCGCTCGGGGCGCACGTCGACCGGAACCTGGTAGGTGGCGCCGCCGACGCGACGCGAACGCACTTCCACATGCGGCGCGACATTGTCGAGCGCCTGATGGAAGACGGTGACCGGCTCCTGCTTGGTCTTCGACTGGACCTGGTCGAGCGCGCCGTAGACGATGGTCTCGGCAACCGACTTCTTGCCGTCATACATGACGGCGTTCATGAACTTGGTGACGATCAGATCGCCGAACTTGGGGTCCGGATTGATCTCACGCTTTTCTGCACTGTGACGACGGGACATGGCTTTTGTCTCTCAATCTCTCATAGCCCGGCGCAGTCAAAAAAGCGCCGAAGCCGGAAAACCTTACTTCGGACGCTTGGCACCGTATTTCGAACGGCGCTGCTTGCGGTTCTTCACACCCTGCGTGTCGAGCACTCCGCGGATGATGTGGTAACGGACACCCGGAAGGTCCTTGACGCGGCCGCCGCGGATCATGACCACGGAGTGCTCCTGAAGGTTGTGACCTTCGCCGGGGATGTAACCGATCACCTCGAAACCATTGGTCAGGCGGATCTTGGCCACCTTGCGCAGCGCCGAGTTCGGCTTCTTCGGCGTCGTTGTGTAGACGCGCGTGCAGACGCCCCGCTTCTGCGGGTTCTGCTGCATGGCCGGGACCTTGTTGCGCTTCACCGGCGCAATGCGCGGCTTGCGGATCAGCTGGTTGACGGTAGGCATTAAACCCTCTTGTCTCTCAATTCCGTGTCTCGTGCCGGTCAAGGCTCGCTCAAAGCGTCATTTCCATACGCAAATTCGGGCCACAAACCGCGCCTTGCGGTCTTGCCCGAACAAATCGCAGAGGAAGCGGATACCGCTTCGTGCACGCCGGAAATGTCTTTTCGCTCGTAAAACGAACCCTGTTTGAGGCAAACTCCAAAGCGTGTCGCTTCGGAAGGGAGAGCCTCACATCGGTTCTGACTGGGCGGCTTCTACTCGCAAGCCCGCGTACCGTCAACCCCGGAGCGGCAAATATTGCATTGAAGCCGGGGCTTGGCAGCCATGCGTAAACCGCATGTAATTTTCTTTCGTAATTTTGCAAGGGCGAGGAAGAAAGTGCCAAGCCTTTAGCAAAGTGAATGGCTTTGGCTGTTGCGCGGCGCGGCTTCATGCGAAAAAGCCGCATGAACAGTCAAAGCCCCTCGCCGCGAAGGAATCGGCCCGTGAACGACAACGAGGAACGCCCGGTCACCATCATCACTGGCCGGGTGTGGAAGAGAAAAGGCGGCAAGCCGGAAGGCGTGCACGTCATGCTGGTTGCGCCCGATGACGATTCGGCGGTGCGCCGTGCGCTCGAATCGCTGGCGGCGGAGGGTTACGCCGAAGCCGAGCTCGACCAGATCGGCGACATGGAGGGCGAGCCCGACGAGGAGCCGCATCTTTCGGCCTTCCAGGGGGCGCTCGAAGGCGAAGTGTCGATCGTGACCTTCGATGTGCCGATCTGAAAGCGTGCCGGCCCTCGCCGTTCGAATCGGCGCTGGAGCCTTCCAACGAGTGAAAGGCTGCAGCTCCGGCAAAGACGGAGTTGACCTTTCGGCTTCGGCTTGCCCGGGGCAAGTGTTCTGATAAGAAGCGCTCACCATTATCCAACAGACGGAGCGGCCGTGTCCCAGCCCATCAAGATAGGCATTGTCGGTGTCGGCAAGATCGTCCGCGACCAACACCTTCCGGCGCTCGCCAAGGACCGGGACTACCGGCTGATCGCCGCTGCCAGCCGGCATGGCAAGGTTGAAGACATCCATAATTTTCCCGATATCGAGACGATGCTTGGCGCCGTTCCCGAACTCGACGCCGTCTCACTCTGCATGCCGCCGCAATTCCGCTACGCTGCGGCGCGCACCGCGCTCGAGGCGAAGAAGCACGTGTTCCTGGAAAAGCCGCCCGGCGCCACGGTCAGCGAGGTCGAGGACCTGAAGGCGCTGGCGACGAAACAGGGCGTGTCGCTGTTCGCCAGTTGGCATTCGCGCTATGCGCCGGCGGTTGAAGCGGCGCGGACTTTTTTGGCCGCGACGCAAATCAAATCAGCGGCAATCGTCTGGAAGGAAGACGTGCGCCGCTGGCACCCGAACCAGGACTGGATCTGGCAGCCAGGCGGCTTCGGCGTCTTCGATCCAGGCATCAACGCGCTGTCGATCGCGACCTACATCCTGCCCGCCATGTACATCACCTCGGCCGCGCTCGACTTCCCGGAGAACCGCGACGCGCCGATCGCCGCCCAGGTCGCCTTCCGCGCGGCGAACGGGTCGGCGGTGACGATGGATCTGGATTGGCTCCAGACCGGGCCGCAGAGCTGGGACATTCTCGCCGATACCGATGCCGGCAAGATGGTGCTCTCGGGCGGTGGCTCGAAACTCGCCATCGACGGCCGCATTGTCCATGAAGAACCGGAATCGGAATATCCTGAACTCTACAGGCGTTTCGCCGAAATCGTGCGCGCCGGCACTTCCGATGTCGATCTCGCGCCCCTCCAGCATGTCGCCGACGCCTTCATGCTCGGCAAGCGCAATGTGGTCGAGGCGTTCTTCGACTGAACAGCGACTGTCGCCCGGATCGCGGATCCGGTCCGCCTATCGCAACAACTCAATCGACAATCGCTATGGCGAACCCGTCATAGCCCTTGGCGCCGACAGTCTGGATCGCGGTGCCGTCCAGGCGCTTGTCGCCGCCGATGAAGGAGAACGCCGCGCGTGCACCTTCGACGTTGGCGTCGCGACCATCCTCGTCGAGCATCGTGCCGTCGCGGATGACGTTGTCGCAGACGATGACCGTTCCCGAGCGCGACAGCCGCATGGCCCAGGAGAGGTAGTTGGGGTTGTTAGGCTTGTCGGCGTCGATGAAAACGAGGTCGAACGGCCCGGCGTCTTCGGCCCCCAGCGCAGCGAGCGACTGCAGCGCCGGCCCGACCCGCAGATCGACCTGTTCGGAAACCCCTGCCCGCTCGAAATTCGAACGCGCGACCTTGGCGTGGTGCGGATCGAGTTCGAGCGTCACGATTTTTCCGCCGGCCGGCAATCCCCGCGCCATCCAGATGGTGGAATAACCGCCCAGCGTACCAATCTCGAGCACCTTTTTCGCGCCGCGAATGCGCACCAGCAGCGAGAGCAGCTTTCCTTGCGTCGCCGAGACGTCGATCGCCGGCAAGCCACCGTCGCGGTTGGCCGCCAGGACCGCGTCGAGAACGGGATCCCCCTCGAAGAGCGAGGAAACGATGTAGTTATCGACAGCCGTCCAGGTTTTCATGCTCATCTGCCTTCCTCGATTGTTCGTTGAAACGAAAAAGCCGCCGGGTTGCCCCGGCGGCCTTGTTGCCTGAGATTTCGTGCCGCCGCGCTTACTGCGCGGCGGTTGTCATGTCGGCCAGCATCGGCTCGGCGACTTCGACACCGGAGGCCTTGCGGCGCTCGTCGATGATCAGTTCGTCGCGCGAGGTGGCGATGCGGCGGATCTGGCTCATCGTGCCGCCGGTACCGGCCGGGATCAGCCGGCCGACGATGACGTTTTCCTTCAAGCCCTGCAGCATGTCGGTCTTGCCGGCAACCGCGGCTTCCGTCAGCACCCTGGTCGTCTCCTGGAAGGAGGCGGCCGAGATGAAGGACGGCGTCTGCAGCGAGGCCTTGGTGATGCCGAGCAGCACCGGCTGGCCTTCGGCCGGCTTCTTGCCGTCCTCGATCAGGCGCTCGTTGACCTCTTCCAGCTCGATCACGTCGACGTGGTCGCCCGGAATATAGGTCGAGTCGCCCTGCGTGGTGATCTCGACCTTCTGCAGCATCTGGCGAACGATCACCTCGATGTGCTTGTCGTTGATCGACACGCCCTGCAGACGGTAGACTTCCTGGATCTCGTTGACGAGGTAGGACGCAAGCGCCTCCACGCCCTTGATCGCCAGGATGTCGTGCGGCGCCGGATTGCCGTCGAGGATGTAGTCGCCCTTCTCGATGACGTCGCCGTCCTGGAGATGGAACGGCTTGCCCTTCGGGATCAGGTATTCGACAGGCTCAAGCGTCGAGTCATGCGGCTCGATGATGATGCGGCGCTTGTTCTTGTAGTCGCGGCCGAAGCGGATCGTACCATCGATCTCTGCGATGATGGCGTGATCCTTCGGACGACGGGCCTCGAACAGCTCGGCAACACGCGGCAGACCGCCGGTGATGTCCTTGGTCTTGGCGCTTTCCATCGGGATACGCGCCAGGACGTCGCCAGGGCGAACCTGAGCACCCGGCTCGACCGAGAGAATGGCCTCGACCGAGAGCAGGAAGCGGGCATCGCCGCCCTTCGACAGCTTGCCGACCTTGCCCTTGGCGTCCTGAACGACGATCGCCGGCTTCAGGTCGTTGCCGCGCGGCGTCGAACGCCAGTCGATGACCTCGCGCTTGGTGATGCCGGTCGACTCGTCGGCCGTTTCCTGGACGGAAATGCCGTCGACCAGATCCTCGAACGCCACCTTGCCCTCGATTTCGGTGAGGATCGGGCGGGTGTAAGGATCCCATTCGGCGATGCGCTGGCCGCGCTTCACCTTGTCGCCATCGTCCACGAAGATGCGCGAACCATAGGTGACGCGGTGCGTGGCGCGCTCCTTGCCGGCCTCGTCGAGGATCAGCACCGCCATGTTGCGGCCCATGACCATCTGCTGGCCGTCCGAGTTGCGCACCACGTTGCGGTTGCGGATCTCGACCTTGCCCTCATAGGAGGCTTCAAGGAACGAGCTATCCACCACCTGCGCCGTACCGCCCATGTGGAAGGTACGCATGGTGAGCTGGGTGCCCGGCTCGCCGATCGACTGCGCCGCGATGACGCCGACGGCCTCGCCCTGGTTGACCGGGGTGCCACGGGCCAGATCGCGTCCGTAGCAGACCGCGCAGACGCCGACCCGGACTTCGCAAGTCAGCGCCGAGCGGATGCGGACCGACTGCACGCCGGCCTTCTCGATCTGCTCCACGTCGCGCTCGTCCATCAGCGTTCCGGCCTTGACCAGCAATTCGCCGGTCACCGGATGGTTGATGTCGTCGAGCGCGGTGCGGCCCAGCACGCGCTGGCCGACCGAAGCGACGACCTGACCGGCATCGACGATCGGCTGCATGGTGAGGCCCTTGTCGGTGCCGCAATCCACGGAGTTGACGATGCAGTCCTGCGCCACGTCGACCAGACGACGGGTGAGGTAGCCCGAGTTCGCCGTCTTCAAGGCGGTGTCTGCCAGGCCCTTGCGGGCGCCGTGGGTCGAGTTGAAGTACTCGAGCACGGTCAGGCCTTCCTTGAAGTTCGAGATGATCGGCGTCTCGATGATTTCACCCGACGGCTTGGCCATCAGGCCGCGCATGCCGGCGAGCTGGCGCATCTGGGTGGGCGAGCCACGCGCACCGGAGTGCGACATCATGTAAATCGAGTTCATCGGCTTCTGACGGCCATTGTCCTCGAACTCGACCGCCTTGATGCGGGCCATCATTTCGTCGGCGACCTTTTCCGAGCACTTGGCCCAGGCGTCGACGACCTTGTTGTACTTCTCGCCCTGCGTGATCAGGCCGTCATTGTACTGCTGCTCGTATTCCTTGGCCAAGGCCTCGGTGTCCGACACCAGCTTGATCTTGGTATCCGGGATCAGCATGTCGTCCTTGCCGAACGAAATGCCGGCACGGCAGGCATGGGCGAAACCGAGCGCCATGATGCGATCGCAGAAAATGACCGTCTCCTTCTGACCGCAATGGCGGTAGACGGTGTCGATCATCTTGGAGATGTTCTTCTTGGTCATCTCCTGGTTGGCGGTCTCGTAAGGCACGTTGACGTTCTTCGGCAGAAGCTCGCCGATGATCATGCGGCCCGGCGTGGTGTCGTAGATCTTCGACACGACCTTGCCCTCGGCGTCGACCGAGCGGAAGCGGCCCTTGATCTTGGCGTGCAGGGTCACCGCCTTGGTCTCGAGCGCGTGCTGGAGTTCGCCCATGTCGGCAAACACCATGCCCTCGCCCGGCTCGTTCTGGTTGACGATCGAGAGGTAGTAGAGACCCAGAACCATGTCCTGCGACGGCACGATGATCGGCGCGCCGGAAGCCGGGTGCAGGATGTTGTTGGTTGACATCATCAGCACGCGGGCTTCCAACTGCGCTTCCAGCGACAGCGGCACGTGGACCGCCATCTGGTCGCCGTCGAAGTCGGCGTTGAAGGCCGTGCAGACCAGCGGATGCAGCTGGATCGCCTTGCCTTCGATCAGGATCGGCTCGAACGCCTGGATGCCGAGGCGGTGCAGCGTCGGCGCGCGGTTCAAGAGCACCGGATGCTCGCGGATGACCTCGTCGAGGATATCCCAGACTTCCGGACGCTCCTTCTCGACCAGCTTCTTGGCCTGCTTGACGGTCGAGGAGTAACCCTTGGCGTCGAGGCGGGCGTAGATGAAGGGCTTGAACAGTTCGAGCGCCATCTTCTTGGGCAGGCCGCACTGGTGCAGCTTGAGCTCCGGACCGGTGACGATGACCGAACGGCCGGAATAGTCGACGCGCTTGCCGAGCAGGTTCTGGCGGAACCGGCCCTGCTTGCCCTTGAGCATATCCGACAGCGACTTCAGCGGACGCTTGTTGGCGCCGGTGATGACGCGGCCACGGCGGCCGTTGTCGAACAGCGCGTCGACGGCTTCCTGCAGCATGCGCTTTTCATTGCGCACGATGATGCCGGGGGCACGCAACTCGATCAGCCGCTTCAGACGGTTGTTGCGGTTGATGACGCGTCGATAGAGATCGTTGAGGTCCGACGTCGCGAAACGTCCGCCGTCCAGCGGGACGAGCGGGCGCAGGTCCGGCGGAATCACCGGAACCACCTTCATGATCATCCATTCCGGACGGTTGCCGGACTCCATGAAGTTCTCGACGACCTTGAGCCGCTTCAGATACTTCTTCTGCTTCAGCTCGGACGTGGTCGAAGCCAGCTCCGAACGCAGGTCGCCGGCGATCTTCTCCAGGTCCATGCCGGCCAGAAGGTCATGAATGGCCTCGGCGCCGATCATGGCGGTGAAGCTATCCTCGCCATATTCGTCGACGGCGATCATGTACTCTTCCTCGCTGAGCAGCTGGTGCTCCTTCAGCGCGGTGAGGCCGGGTTCGGTGACGATGTAGTTCTCGAAGTAGAGGACGCGCTCGATGTCCTTCAGGGTCATGTCGAGCAGCGTGCCGATGCGCGAGGGCAGCGACTTCAGGAACCAGATATGGGCGACGGGTGCCGCCAGCTCGATATGGCCCATGCGCTCGCGGCGAACGCGCGACAGCGTGACTTCGACACCGCACTTTTCGCAGATGACGCCCTTGTACTTCATGCGCTTGTACTTGCCGCACAGGCACTCGTAGTCCTTGATCGGGCCAAAAATGCGCGCGCAGAACAGACCGTCACGCTCCGGCTTGAAGGTGCGGTAGTTGATGGTCTCCGGCTTCTTGATCTCGCCGAACGACCAGGACAGAATCTTCTCAGGGCTGGCGAGCGATATCCGGATGGAATCGAACACCTGCGCCGGCGCCTGGGGATTGAAGAGATTCATGACCTCTTGGTTCATGCCGTTCTCCTTTCGGGGTCCTCGAAAACCCCTTGCATCTGATGCGGGGCAAATGCCCGCTGAGTGGTCGGCCCACCGGCCGAAGAATTTGGTGCACCCGGTCGCGGGAGCCTCTCCCGCGACCGGGTGTCTTGTTTATTCCGCTGCGTCGGGCAGCCGAACCGGGGCTTCGTCGAGCTTGGTGTTCTCCAATTCGACGTTGAGGCCGAGCGACCGCATCTCCTTGACGAGAACGTTGAAGCTCTCGGGAATGCCGGCCTCGAAGGTGTCGTCACCGCGGACGATCGCCTCGTAGACCTTGGTGCGGCCAGCGACGTCGTCCGACTTCACCGTCAGCATTTCCTGCAGCGTATAGGCGGCGCCGTAGGCTTCCAGCGCCCAGACCTCCATTTCGCCGAAGCGCTGGCCGCCGAACTGCGCCTTGCCGCCCAGCGGCTGCTGGGTGACGAGCGAGTACGGACCGATCGAACGCGCGTGGATCTTGTCATCCACGAGGTGGTGAAGCTTGAGCATGTAGATGTAGCCCATCGTCACCTTGCGATCGAACGGCTCGCCGGTGCGTCCGTCATAGAGCTGCGACTGACCGCTGGTGTGCAGGCCCGCCTGCTCCAGCATGACGTTGATGTCGGCCTCGTGCGCGCCGTCGAACACCGGGGTTGCGATCGAGACGCCGCGGCGCATCTGCTCGCTCAGGCGAACGATGCTCTCGTCGTCATACTCGCGGACCGGCTCGTTGCGGTCGTTGGCGGGCATGAAGCTCTCCAGCGTCTTGCGCAGCGGCTTGATGTCGCCGGCAGACTTGTAGGCGTCGATCATCTCGCCGATCTTCCTGCCCATTCCGGCGCAAGCCCAGCCCAGATGCGTTTCCAGGATCTGGCCGACATTCATGCGGCTCGGCACACCCAGTGGGTTGAGCACGATATCGGCATGCGTGCCGTCCTCGAGGAAAGGCATGTCCTCGACCGGAACGATGCGCGACACGACACCCTTGTTGCCGTGACGGCCGGCCATCTTGTCACCCGGCTGCATCTTGCGCTTCACCGCCACGAAGACCTTGACCATCTTCATGACGCCCGGAGGCATTTCGTCGCCGCGCTGCACCTTCTCGACCTTGTCCATGAAGCGCTGTTCGAGTGCCTTCTTGGAATCGTCGTACTGGCCGCGCAGGGCTTCCAGTTCGCTCTGGAGCTTTTCGTTCTCCACGGCGAACTGCCACCACTGCGAACGCGGATACTCGTCGAGCGTGTCCTTCGACAGCGTCGAGCCCTTCTTGAAGCCCTTCGGTCCGGCGATCGCTTCCTTGCCGACGAGCACGTCGGAAAGGCGCGCGTAGACGTTGCGATCCAGGATCGCCTGCTCGTCGTCACGGTCCTTGGCGAGGCGTTCGATCTCCTCGCGCTCGATCGCCATGGCGCGCTCGTCCTTCTCCACACCGTGGCGATTGAACACGCGCACCTCGACGACGGTGCCGAAGGTGCCCGGAGGCATGCGCATCGAGGTGTCGCGCACATCGGATGCCTTTTCGCCGAAGATGGCGCGCAGAAGCTTTTCTTCCGGCGTCATCGGGCTTTCGCCCTTCGGCGTGATCTTGCCGACCAGGATATCGCCCGGCTGAACTTCGGCACCGATATAGACGATGCCGGCTTCATCGAGGTTCTTCAGCGCTTCTTCCGAGACGTTCGGAATGTCGCGCGTGATTTCCTCCGGTCCGAGCTTGGTGTCGCGCGCCATGACCTCGAACTCCTCGATGTGGATCGAGGTGAAGACGTCGTCGGCGACGATGCGCTCGGACAGGAGGATCGAGTCCTCGTAGTTGTAGCCGTTCCACGGCATGAACGCGACCAGCACGTTGCGGCCGAGAGCCAGATCGCCGAGCTCGGTCGAAGGACCGTCCGCGATGATGTCGCCCTTGTTGACCCGGTCGCCCATGCGCACCAGCGGACGCTGGTTGATGCAGGTGTTCTGGTTCGAACGCTGGAACTTCATCAGCCGGTAGATGTCGACGCCGGACTTGCCCGGATCGAGGTCTTCCGTGGCGCGGATGACGATACGCGTCGCGTCCACCTGGTCGACGATGCCGCCGCGGCGGGCGCCGATGGCGGCGCCCGAATCACGGGCGACAATCGGCTCCATGCCGGTGCCGACGAACGGCGCTTCGGCGCGCACCAGCGGCACGGCCTGGCGCTGCATGTTCGAGCCCATCAGCGCGCGGTTGGCGTCGTCGTTCTCAAGGAACGGGATCAGGGCCGCGGCCACCGACACCATCTGCTTGGGCGAAACGTCCATCAGGTCGACGTTTTCGCGCGGCGCCATCATCACTTCGCCGGCACTGCGGCAAATGACGAATTCGTCGACAAAGCGACCATCCTTGTCGAGCTCGGCATTGGCCTGCGCGACATGGTGCTTGGCCTCTTCCATCGCCGACAGATAGACGACGTCATTGGTCAGCTTGCCGTCGACGATCTTGCGGTACGGGCTCTCGATGAAGCCGTACTTGTTGACGCGCGCGAAGGTGGCGAGCGAGTTGATCAGGCCGATATTCGGGCCTTCCGGCGTCTCGATCGGGCAGATGCGGCCGTAATGCGTCGGGTGCACGTCGCGCACCTCGAAGCCGGCGCGCTCGCGGGTCAGACCACCCGGTCCAAGCGCGGAGAGACGGCGCTTGTGGGTGATCTCCGACAGCGGGTTGGTCTGGTCCATGAACTGCGACAGCTGCGAGGAACCGAAGAACTCGCGCACGGCGGCAGCCGCCGGCTTGGCGTTGATCAGGTCCTGCGGCATGACCGTGTCGATCTCGATCGAGGACATACGCTCCTTGATCGCGCGCTCCATGCGCAGCAGGCCGACGCGGTACTGGTTTTCCATCAGCTCGCCGACCGAACGCACGCGGCGGTTGCCGAGATTGTCGATGTCGTCGATCTCGCCCTTGCCGTCACGCAGTTCGACCAGCGTCTTGACCACGGCCAGGATGTCGTCCTTGCGCAATACACGCACGGTGTCCTCGGCCTTGAGTTCGAGGCGCATGTTCATCTTGACGCGGCCAACGGCGGACAGGTCGTAGCGCTCGCTGTCGAAGAACAGCGAGTTGAACATGGCTTCAGCGGTTTCGAGCGTCGGCGGCTCGCCGGGGCGCATGACACGATAGATGTCGAACAGCGCGTCCTGGCGGCTCTCGTTCTTGTCGACGGCGAGCGTGTTGCGGATGTAGGCGCCGACATTGACGTGATCGATGTCGAGTATCTGGATCTCGTCCTCGCCGGTGCCAAGCAGCACCTTCAGCGTCTTGTCATCGATCTCGTCGCCGGCCTCGAGGAAGATCTCGCCGGTGGCGTAATTGACGATGTCCTCGGCGAGATAGTTGCCGAGCAGGTCCTCGTCGGTCGCCTTGATCGCCTTCAGGCCCTTTTCGCCGAGCTGGCGGGCCTGGCGGGCGGTGATCTTCTTGCCGGCCTCGACAACGACCTCACCCGTGTCGGCGTCGACCAGGTCGCCGACGGCCTTCAGGCCGCGGAAACGATCCACGTTGAACGGAATGCGCCAGTGATCGCCGGCGCGCTTGTAGGTGATCTTGTTGTAGAAGGTCGACAGGATCTCTTCGCCGTCCATGCCGAGCGCCATCAGCAGCGACGTCACCGGAATCTTGCGGCGACGGTCGATGCGGGCGTGCACGACGTCCTTGGAATCGAACTCGATGTCGAGCCACGAACCGCGATAGGGGATGACGCGCGCGGCAAACAGGAGCTTGCCCGACGAGTGCGACTTGCCCTTGTCGTGGTCGAAGAAGACGCCCGGCGAGCGGTGCATCTGCGAGACGATGACGCGCTCGGTGCCGTTGACGATGAAGGTGCCGTTCGAGGTCATGAGCGGCATGTCGCCCATGTAGACGTCCTGCTCCTTGATGTCCTTGATCGACTTCGCGCCGGTATCCTCGTCGATATCGAACACGATCAAGCGCAGCGTCACCTTCAGCGGTGCGGCATAGGTGAGGTCGCGCTGACGGCATTCGTCAACGTCGAATTTCGGTCCTTCGAACTCGTACTTCACGAACTCCAGCATCGAGGAGCCGGAAAAATCGGAGATCGGGAAGACCGACTTGAAAACAGCCTGCAGTCCCTCGTCCGGACGTCCGCCCTTAGGCTCGTCCACCATCAGGAACTGGTCATAGGACGCCTTCTGAACCTCGATGAGGTTCGGCATCTCCGCAACTTCCGGGATCTTTCCGAAGAACTTGCGTACGCGTCTGCGGCCATTGAAAGTCTGGGTCTGGGCCATCGTCGCTCCTTAGCTCTAAACTCGGGGCGAGCCTCGCCGCGGCTCGCCTTGCATCCGAACCGCCTGGGCAGCGGCTCTCTGTCTGTTCTCCGGCCCCATTACCAAACTACTTGGCGGGCGGCCGGCTAAAACGGGAGAAAACCCGTTTCCTGAGAGCCGGTTTTCGGCCCTCAGGAAAGAGGTTTTCGTGCATCTCGCGCTACGCAGCCTCCCCAGGTCGCCCGAGGGAGTGGCGGACGGCGCGAGGCCGTCCGCCGATTGTTACGCTTACTTCAGCTCGACCTTGGCGCCGGCTGCTTCCAGCTGGGCCTTGAACTTGTCGGCGTCGGCCTTGGAAACGGCTTCCTTGACCGGCTTCGGAGCCGCTTCGACCAGGTCCTTGGCTTCCTTGAGGCCAAGGCCGGTGATGGCGCGGACTTCCTTGATGACGTTGATCTTCTGGGCGCCGGCGTCGGTGAGGACGACGTCGAATTCCGTCTTTTCCTCGACCGGAGCAGCGGCAGCGGCAGCACCGCCGGCAGCGGCAACAGCCACCGGAGCAGCAGCCGAAACGCCCCACTTTTCTTCCAGAAGCTTCGACAGCTCAGCCGCCTCGAGGACGGTCAGCTTCGAAAGGTCGTCTACGATCTTTGCGAGATCAGCCATTGTTGTATTCCTTCATAAGGTTCGAACGTGTGTTTGTGATAGCGAGGAACGGCCTCATGCCGCCTCGTCCTTCCGGGCGTAAGCGCCGATGACACGCGCGACCGAAGCCGCGGGCGCATTGACGATCTGGGCGATCCGGGTTGCCGGCGTGGCGATCATGCCAACCAGCCTGGCGCGCAGCTCGTCGAGCGACGGGAGTGTGGCGAGTGCCTTCACACCGTCGGCGTTGAGCGAGGTGGTGCCCATTGCGCCGCCGAGAATGACCAGCTTGTCATTCCCCTTGGCGAAATCGGACGCGACCTTCGGCGCCGCAATCGGATCCTCCGAATAGGCGACCAGCGTCTGTCCCTTGAACAGATCGATGATCGATGCGGAGTCCGTGCCCTGAAGAGCGATTTTGGCGAGACGGTTCTTCGCGACTTTAACGGTGCCACCGGCAGCGCGCATTTTCGACCGGAGGTCGTTCATTTGCGCGACGGTGATACCGGCATAGTGGGCCACGACCACTGAACCCGCGTTCGAGAACGCATCGTTCAGGCCCGTGACGAGTTCGCGTTTTTCCGCTCTGTCCACTGCCTATCTCCAGTTGACCCCCACCCTGCTAACGGGAACATTCCCATTCACGAGGACAGGCGTCGGGTTGCCTTTTGCCGGCCGGGCCATCCAGTAACGGATCTCCCGAACAGCGCTCGAGGATCCTGCCCCCTTTCGCCACATCGCCGGCAAGCCGGACGATGCGCAGACAAAAGGCAAACACGGTTCGAACCTTTCATTGGAGCGCTTGCTCCGTTGTCAGGTCTTCACCCGTCTCATGCAGGCCCACATGAATTAAGGCCCCCCTTTTCAATCAAGGCCGGGCCGCCTGCAATCTCGGACAGGATGTCCGGAAACCTTTCGGCTCCCGGTACCGGGCCCAGAACGATCCAGGCCCGGAATTCACTTACGGATCGGCCCGTTCAGCGGCCGATCCAAACGGTTAATCAGGACGCCGCGAGCGTCGAGACGTCGAGCTTGAGGCCCGGGCCCATCGTCGAGGTGACGGACACCTTCTTGACGTAGTTGCCCTTGGCGCCAGCCGGCTTTGCCTTGGTCACCGCATCGGCGAAGGCGCGGACGTTTTCTTCCAGCGCCTTGACGTCGAACGAGACCTTGCCGACGCCGGCGTGAACGATGCCGGCCTTCTCAACGCGGAACTCCACAGCGCCGCCCTTCGATGCCTTGACGGCGGCCGCGACGTCGGTGGTGACGGTACCGACCTTCGGGTTCGGCATCATGCCGCGCGGGCCGAGCACTTTGCCCAGACGGCCGACGAGCGGCATCATGTCCGGCGTGGCGATGCAGCGATCGAAATCGATCGTGCCCTTCTGGACGATGTCGACCAGGTCCTCCGCGCCGACGATGTCGGCGCCGGCGGCCTTGGCTTCCTCGGCCTTGTCGCCACGGGCGAACACGGCGACGCGGACCGAGCGGCCGGTGCCGTTCGGCAGGTTGACCACGCCGCGGACCATCTGGTCGGCATGGCGAGGATCAACGCCGAGATTCATCGCGACTTCGATCGTCTCGTCAAACTTGACCGTCGAGCGATCCTTGAGCAGCTTCAGCGCGTCACCCAAGGTATAAGCCTTGTTGGGATCGATGCCTTCGCGGGTCTTCGATACACGCTTTGCAATCTTTGCCATGATCTCAGCCCACCACTTCCAGACCCATCGAGCGGGCGGAGCCCTCGACCATGCGCATGGCCGCCTCGACGTCGTTTGCGTTCAGATCCTTCATCTTCTGCTCGGCGATGGCGCGGACCTTGTCGCGGCCGATCGTGCCGGCCTTGACCTTGCCCGGCTCCTTGGAGCCCGACTTCAGGTTAGCGGCCTTCTTCAGGAAGTAGCTCACCGGCGGCGTCTTCATGACGAAGGTGAACGACTTGTCCTGATAGTAGGTGATGACGACCGGAATCGGCGATCCCTTTTCCATTTCCTGGGTCTGCGCGTTGAACGCCTTGCAGAACTCCATGATGTTGATGCCGCGCTGACCAAGCGCCGGGCCGATCGGGGGCGACGGCGTAGCCGAGCCCGCGGCAACCTGGAGCTTGAGCTGGCCTGCAATTTTCTTAGCCATCTCTATTCCTGCCTTTGTCTATGCCGGCCCCTCGATCTGGGAAAACACCGGCTGTTGCAGTCTGGTGGTGCGGTTCCTGCGGCCGGCTAAAGCCGCATTCGCCTCCCACCGTTCTCAGGCCGCGCGTTGCCGCGCCGCCTCCCCTGACCACCGGAACGGCGCCAGGGATTTCGGATCAGCCTTTTTCGACTTGTCCGAATTCCAGATCGACAGGCACGGCGCGCCCGAAGATCGAAACTTCCACCTTGAGCCGCGCCCGCTCCTCGTCCACTTCCTGGACGAAGCCGTTGAAGGACGCGAAGGGGCCATCCGAGACGCGGATCGCCTCGCCGATCTCGAAAGTAACCGAGGGCTTCGGCCGCTCGACGCCTTCCTGCACCTGGTTCAGGATGCGCTGCGCCTCGGCCTCGGTGATCGGCACCGGCTTGGAGTCGCCCAAAAACCCGGTGACCTTCGGCGTGTTCTTGACCAGAGAGAACACGGCGTCGGTCAAGTTGGCCTTCAGGAGCACATAGCCCGGAAAGAACTTGCGCTCGGCGTCGACCTTGCGGCCGCGACGAACCTCGACGACCTTCTCGGTCGGCACGACGATCTGCTCGATATCGGCGGACAGGCCCTTCTGCTTGGCCTTGTTCTCAATGTCCTCGGCGACCTTCTTCTCAAAGTTCGAATAGGCGTGGACGATGTACCAGCGCGTAGTCATTTCACGACTTCTCCGTAATCGCCGGACTTAGCGTCCAATGCCCAGAATCTGTTCGACCGCGAGGCCCATGAGCTGATCGGCGGTGAAGAAAAAGATCATCGCGATCACAGCGAAAGCCAGAACCATCACCGTCGAGATCATCGTTTCGCGTCGCGACGGCCAAGTCACCTTGGCGGTCTCCGCGCGAACCTGCTGGAGAAAGACGAAAGGATTTGTGGTTTTCGAAGCCATATGCCGCTCTGTCTTCAAGACCCGTTGGCCGGGTCTCCTGGATGATCCCGCTGGCCGGGACGTGCCGCCTGGGTCCATTTTCGCGCCGAATCAGCGCAATCATTTCGCCCATGCAAATCAGACGCGTAAAGCCGGCTTCCCAGCTCCACGCGTCGCGTGTCTGTTTCGTCTACATAAAACCGATTCTTGATCCACGCAAGTGGCAAGTGTCCGCTTTATGACCAAACGCCGCCTCGGAACCATCCAGTCGTTCCGTCCCGGCTATGGCGCCCTTATGCCTCAATCAGCCTAATATGGCAAGCCGGTCGCCGATTTTCAAAGGGCAGCCCGCAGAAATATCGTTTCTGATGGCCATTTAGGAAATGGCTGAGTTTTTGTTTTGGCGTGCCATTTCTCGAAATGGCACGGGCAGCAGGGCTCGAACCTACGACCTGCGGTTTTGGAGACCGCCGCTCTACCAACTGAGCTATGCCCGTACACGTGCGCCTCGGCGCAGCAGGGGCTTCCTAAAAGCTTCCGCGCGCTCTGTAAAGAGCGGTTTGCAAGCAAACGCGCCTTCATCCCCTTTCCCGGAAATCGGGATGGTCGACGACCAGCCCGCCGCCATCGATCTCCGGTTTCATGCTCAAGTGCGCCGGCATGCTGTTCGCGGAGATCTTGCCTGCCGGCCCGTGTATCCGTTGGACGCTATTTGGTGTCCGGGACCCGGTAAGGCCCGCCGGGCACGCCCCAGCCCCAGGCCGGCATCGGCTCGGTCTCCGGGTCGCACGTTTCGCCGAGATTGGAATTCATCCTGGCGAGCCGCGATCCCCACTCGACATAGCCCATGAAGGCGGAACGGAACTCCGGATCGTCAGGCAGCCCGACGGCATCCGCGGCATCGGCCAGCAGGTTGATCCAGCGGCGGCGCTGCTCCTCCGTCAAATGCTTGCCCAGGTGATGCATCACCATCTCGCGGTGGCCGCCGAATTTTTCGCTGTAGGTTTTCGGCCCGCCGAAAACCTCGCCGATAAAGGCCGCGACATGGGCGGGATGGTCGGGCGACATATGCTTGAACACCGGCCCGACGACCGGATCCCGCGCCACCTTGTCATAGAAGGTCTGCGTCAGCCGGTTGAGCGCTTCGCTGCCGCCGGCCCATTCGTACAGTGTCGGAACATCCTGGCTCATACTTGACCTCCGCCCAGCGCCGCCTGCAGCGACGATAGCGGAAAAATCGAGCAAGCCTCAACCTGCCTCGATGGCCAGTTCGATGACGCGGCTACCGTTCGACCGCGTGTCGGCCCCGGCATGCCAACGGCTGACCTTCGGTCGCCGACAAAAAGGGCGGCCCGAGGACCGCCCTTCCTTCTCGATCCGGCTGATGCCGGTGTCGATTACTCTTTAATGGTGACGACGATGCCGGCACCGACGGTGCGGCCGCCTTCACGGATGGCGAAGCGCAGCTTCTCTTCCATGGCGATCGGCACGATCAGCTCGACGTCGACCGTGATGTTGTCGCCAGGCATCACCATCTCGGTGCCGGCCGGCAGCGACACGATGCCGGTCACGTCGGTGGTGCGGAAGTAGAACTGCGGACGGTAGTTGGTGAAGAACGGCGTGTGACGGCCACCCTCGTCCTTGGTCAGGATGTAGGCTTCGGCCACGAACTTCTTGTGCGGCTTCACCGAACCGGGCTTGGCCAGAACCTGGCCGCGCTCGACACCTTCACGGTCGACACCGCGCAGCAGCGCGCCGATGTTGTCGCCCGCCTGGCCCTGGTCGAGCAGCTTGCGGAACATCTCGACGCCCGTGCAGGTCGTCTTGGTGGTCGGACGGATGCCGATGATCTCCAGCTCCTCGCCGACCTTGACCACGCCGCGCTCGACGCGACCGGTCACGACCGTGCCGCGGCCCGAGATCGAGAACACGTCCTCGATCGGCATCAGGAACGGCTTGTCCAGCGGACGAACAGGCGTCGGGATGTAGGCGTCGACCTGAGCCATCAGCTCGCGGATCGCGTCCTCGCCGATCTTCTTGTCCGAATCTTCCAGAGCCGCCAGCGCCGAACCCTTGACGATCGGAATGTCGTCGCCGGGGAACTCGTTCTTGGTCAGCAATTCGCGAACCTCGAGCTCGACCAGCTCAAGCAGCTCGGCATCGTCGACCTGGTCGACCTTGTTCAAAAACACCACGATCGACGGCACGCCGACCTGGCGAGCCAAAAGGATGTGCTCGCGGGTCTGCGGCATCGGGCCGTCGGCGGCCGACACAACCAGGATCGCGCCGTCCATCTGCGCGGCACCGGTGATCATGTTCTTCACATAGTCGGCGTGGCCGGGGCAGTCGACATGGGCGTAGTGGCGGTTCTCCGTCTCGTACTCAACGTGAGCCGTCGAAATCGTGATGCCGCGCGCCTTCTCTTCCGGCGCCGCGTCAATCTGGTCATAGCGCTTGTATTCGCCAAAATACTTGGTGATCGCTGCCGTCAAAGACGTCTTGCCATGATCAACGTGGCCAATCGTGCCGATGTTCACATGCGGCTTGGTGCGCTCGAATTTACCTTTTGCCATAGTCTCTTTCCTTGGACGGCCTGGACCTTCAGTTCAGTCGAATGCGGGGCGATTAGCGACAAAGGCCAAAAAACACAAGCGTCTTTTGCCCGGGCGCCTTCTCACTCGGCCCGAACCCGTGATCCGATTGCGGGGATATGGCGCTGATATAGGAACGTGTCGCGTGAAATGGAATGGCCTAAACCCCTGCGCAATCGCGCCGGCCTCCCGCGCCCCGCTCGTCGGTCGCTGTCGGATTTGTCGGCGCTTCATGGCCCATTGCGGCGGTGTTCCCGCTCTGATTTCCTGCACCGATGCATTTCATCCCGACAGCCGTTCGCGGCCCTCTGTTCATGATCGTCTCGACCGGGTCGTATCTCGTCAACGATACGATGATGAAGCTCGCTACGGCGGGCCTGCCGTCCTATGAAGTGCTGTTCCTGCGCGGCGCGGCGGCAGCGCTCTGGGGCTTTCCGCTGCTGTTTGCGCTTGGTTATGGCAAACAGATCCCGCTGATCTTCGACAAGCGCGTGCTGCACCGCAACCTGCTCGAACTGGCCGCCATCCTTTGTTACGTCGTGGCGCTCGCCAACATGCAGATTGCCGATTCCACCGCGCTCGGACAGGTCACGCCGCTGTTGATGCTGGTCGGCTCCTCTATCCTGTTCGGCGAGCGCATCGGCGGCCAGCGCATGGCGCTGATCGGCCTCGGCTTCATCGGCGCGCTGATGGTGGCGCAACCGACAATGCAGGGCATCTCGGTCTATGCCCTGCTGGCGCTCGGCAACGCGGCATTGTCGGCCGCGCGCGATCTCACCGGCAGGCGGGTTCCGGCCGAGGTGCCGGGAATGATCGTGGCGATTTCCGCCGTCGTCGTGGTGCTGATCGGCGCCGGTGCGGCACACCTGGTTTCAGAGCGCTGGATCATGCCCGGAGCACATCATTTGCTGCTCATGGCCGGAGCCGGGTTTTTCCTGATCTTCGGCCATTTCTTCATCTTCATGGCCTATCGCGTCGGGCCGACCAGCGCGGTGGCGCCGTTCTACTACTGCTTCACCGTCTGGGCGATGATTTCGGGCCTGCTGGTGTTCGGACAATTCCCGAACGCGCTGGCGATCTGCGGCATCCTTCTGGTTGTCGGCAGCGGACTGGCCATCGTCTCGCTTGACCAGCGCAGGCGCCGGCTGACTGTCGTCGCCTAAGTCGGCTCCAGTTGCGGCCGATTATCGCCGGGGGTCTCGCCGCAAGCTCAACACGCTGTCCGCGATATCCTCAAGAGGGTCAGATAAGACGCGCCAGACGGCGCTCCGCGGTGGCAAACACCGCCGATGAAGGACAGGACGGGCGCATGACCCGAGTGCGGGATCCGGTTTCGGGGAAGCTCATGCACGAGCGGACAGGTAGAAATCCCATCCCGAACTGTCGGAATGGGACTGGTGCTAAATCGGCCGCTTGCCGGCGAACTGGTGGTAGGCCCACAACACGACCACGGCGCCCACCACCGCGACGATCAGGCTGTATATGTTGAGACCGGTCACGCCCGACGCGCCGAAAGCGCTGAAGATCAGGCCGCCGACAATGGCGCCGACAATGCCGAGCACGATATCCATGATCATGCCCTGGCCGCTCTTGTTGACGATCTTGCTGCCAAGAAAGCCGGCGATGACTCCCAGAATAATCCAGCTGATGATTGACATTTTTCCTCTCCAATCCCCTGCCGCGTCCATCATTTTCATATGATTGTCAAAAGCTCAAGCCAGCTTGAAATTCCGCCCGATTGCGTCATTGTGACGATGGGACGGGCTTGGTTGACAAGGAGATCCACGATGGGACTGTTTGACAATGCCGTTCCGGGCGGCAACATCACCAAACCCCTGATGATCGCGCTTGGCGCGCTGCTGGTCGGAAAGATGCTCAGCGGCAGGAGTGCCGAACAGCCGGAGCAACCCCAAGCTCCCGTACCGGCCGAGCCCGGTGAAACCACGGCCGGCGATGGCGGCCTGCTTGGCGGACTGGGCGGCCTGCTCGACAAATTGAAGAACTCCGGCCACGGCAACGTCGCCGATTCCTGGGTCGGCACCGGCCAGAACCAACCGATCAACGCCAACGACCTGGGCAACGCTATCGGACCGCAGGTCATCCGCGAGATCGCGCAACGGACGGGACTCGACGAGCAGGAACTGCTCAAGCAATTGTCCGCAGCCCTGCCTGGCATCGTCGACAAGCTGACGCCGAACGGCCAGGTGCCGCAGCAACACCAGGTCGCGTCGGCCTTCAACAGCTGAAGCGAGCGGACTGCCATCCTCTGCAGCGCTGCGCGACCTGGCCGTGCAGCGTTTCAGCTTACCGATGGCATGGGGTTGGAAATCTGGAGCGGGTAGCGGGAATCGAACCCGCATATTCAGCTTGGAAGGCTGCTGCTCTACCACTGAGCTATACCCGCGCCGTGCACTGAAGTACCGGATTCCACGGAAAAGCGCCATGCGCTTTTCGCCTCCGATGCTTTCACGTTTCAGGGCTTCCGGGCCGGCAGTGGTGGAGAGGGTTGGATTCGAACCAACGTAGGCTAAGCCAACGGATTTACAGTCCGTCCCCTTTAACCACTCGGGCACCTCTCCAGTCTGCCGCCGGAGCCATGCAACGAGGCATTCTTGCCGATCCGGACCCGAGTATCACTTCTCCGAAATCAGCGAAGCGCCTTATGGCGGCAAGGCCAGTGGGTGTCAACCGCGTGGGAAGGGTTTTTCGATGTTGTTCGCCGGCTGCGGCGACGGGCCATATCCCTGGCCGCCGGAGACCGCTATAGAAGCCGGCCATGAGCAACAAGACCGGCACCCCGAAAGACACCCACTACGCCAAGCTGCGTCGTGCACACCGCGACGAAAAGAGCGGCGGCGCGCCGGCATTCCGGCCGCGCCAGCCGATGCCGCCGGGCGAGAACGCAGCCGACGGGCTGGTGCGGCTCTATGGCCTGCATACGGTGCGCGCGGCGCTCGACAATCCGCGCCGCAAGATCCGGAAAATGCTGGTGACGCGCAATGCCGCCGAGCGGCTGGGACTGGCCGACTTCGCGGCCCTGCCCTTCAAGGCGGAGCTGGTCGAACCCAGGGACATCGACAAGATCACGGGTTCGGATGCCGTGCATCAAGGCGTGCTGATCGAGGCCGAGCCGCTGAAGCCCAAGCGACTCGACGCTCTTGGCGACACAAAGCTGGTGCTGGTGCTCGACCAGATCACCGATCCGCACAATGTCGGCGCCATCCTGCGCTCGGCGGTCGCTTTCGATGCCGGCGCGCTGATCACCACGGCGCGCCACAGCCCGCAGGAATCGGGCGTGCTGGCGAAATCAGCCTCCGGCGCGCTCGAACATATCGACCAGATCGAGGTGAAGAACCTGGCCGACGCGCTCGCGCAACTGCACGAGGCCGGCTTCCAGACAATCGGTCTCGATTCGGACGGCCCGGCCGAACTCGAAACGAGCTTTGCCGGCGACAAGCTTGCCCTGGTGCTGGGCGCGGAAGGCAAGGGCCTGCGCCAGAAGACGCGCGAGACGGTGACGACACTGGCTCGCCTCGACATGCCCGGCGCCATCCGCTCGCTCAACGTGTCGAACGCGGCGGCGGTAAGCCTTTATGCGGCACGGAAATTCTTGAGGCAGTAGGGCAGTACGGCAGTAGGGTTTCCAAATCGGCCGGAACGGGCGGCTCCTACTGCCCTACCTCATGCCCGGCCATCCGCTCCAGCGCCCTGACCAGGGCCGAGTGATCCTCCCTGGCGCCGCCATTGGCCGTGCAGGAATTGAACAGTTGCTGGGTGGTCGACGTGTTGGGCAGGGAGACGCCGAGCGCCCTTGCGCCTTCCAGGGCGAGGTTGAGATCCTTCTGGTGCAGTTCGATGCGGAAACCCGGCGCGAAGGTGCGCCTGACCATGCGTTCGCCATGCACTTCGAGGATGCGCGAGGCGGCCAACCCGCCCATCAGCGCCTGCCTGACCTTGGCGGGGTCGGCGCCGGCTTTTGAAGCAAAAACAAGCGCTTCGGCGACGGCTTCAATGGTCAGCGCGACGACGATCTGGTTGGCGACCTTGGTGGTCTGGCCGACGCCGTTCGGTCCGACCAGGGTGATGTTCTTGCCCATCTTCTCGAAAACGGGCCTGGCGCGCTCGAACGCCCTCTCCTCGCCGCCGACCATGATGGTGAGCGATGCGGCCTTGGCTCCCACCTCGCCGCCCGAGACCGGCGCATCGAGATAGTCGCAGCCCAGTTCGTTGATTTTTTTGGCGAAGACCTTGGTCTCGATCGGTGAGATCGAGCTCATGTCGATGGCCAATTTGCCTTTGGAAAGACCTGATGCGACGCCGTTGTCGCCGAACAGCACCTCGGCTACCTGCGGTGTGTCGGGCACCATGGTGATGATGATATCGGCGGCCTTCGCCACGGCGGCATGGCCGGTGACAGTTTTCAGTCCCTTGGCCACCAGTTCGGCCTGTGGCCTGGAGCGGTGGTCGCTGGCGATCACCGTGTAGCCGGCGTCCAGCAAATGTCCCGCCATCGGCGCGCCCATGATGCCAAGGCCGATGAAGCCGATGGTTTCCATTGTGGTTCTCCGTCTTGTTGAGGTTGCGTTCCTTCACGCCCCCCTCTGGCCTGCCGGCCATCTCCCCCACAGGTGGGGAGATTGGCAGTTTCGGCGCTGGCCCCAACTTTCCCGGTTCAAAATTTAGCGAAGCCGCCGGTGACATCCAACCTCCGCCCTTGGTGGGGGAGATGGCCGACAGGCCAGAGGAGGGCGTGAAGGAACGCGAGTTCGATTTCGACAGCTAAGCCGCCGCGCTTCCCTGCCCGGCCAGTTCCCGGAACCACCCCAACCCTTGCTCAGTTCCGGCCTTCGGCTTGTATTCCGCGCCGACCCAGCCGGAATAACCAATGCGGTCGATATGCTCGTAGAGGAAGGGATAGTTGATCTCGCCCGTCCCCGGCTCGTGACGGCCGGGATTGTCCGCAAGCTGGATATGCGCGATGCGGCCGAGGTTTGCCTCGATGGTACGGGTGAGATCCCCCTCCATGATCTGCATGTGGTAGATGTCGTATTGCAGGAACAGGTTCTTCGAGCCGACGCGGTCGATCAGCGCCAGCGCCTGGTCGGAATAGTTGAGGAAGAAGCCTGGAATGTCGCGCGTGTTGATCGGCTCGATCAGCAGCCTGATGCCGGCCTGCTCCAGTTTCTCCGCCGCGAAGGCGAGGTTCTCGGCAAACACATCCTCGAGCACCTTGCGGTCGACGCCGGCGGGCGCGATGCCTGCCAGGCAATTGACCTGTGAGCAGCCGAGCGCCTGCGCGTAGGCGATCGCCTTGGCGATGCCCTGGCGGAATTCCGGCACTCGGTCCGGCAAAACGGCGATACCGCGCTCGCCCTTGCCCCAGTCGCCGGCCGGCAGGTTGAACAGCACCTGCGTCAGACCGTTCTTGTTCAGCCGCGCGGCCACCACCTCGGGCGCATGGTCGTAGGGGCCTATATATTCAACGCCTTTGAAGCCCGCGCGGGCAGCTGCGTCAAAACGTTCGAGGAAGTCATGCTCGCCAAAGAGCATCGAAAGATTGGCTGAAAAACGCGGCATTCTTTTTGTCCTTCTTCCGTCCTAGTCGAGCATCACGATCGCTGTCGGGGCATCCTCTTGATGTTCGGCAAGGTCTTCGAATTCGGTGATCTTGTCGATCTCGGTGCCCATCGAGATATTGGTGACGCGTTCGAGGATGAATTCGAGCACTACGGGAACCTGATGCTCCTTCATCAGCCGCTGCGCCTCCTTGAAGGCACCGGCGAATTCTTCCGGTTTGCGCACCCTGACCGCCTTGCAGCCCATCGCCTCGGCAACAGCGACGTGGTCGACGCCGTAGCCGGCCTCGGGATCGTCCGATCGGTTGATGTTCTCAAAAGCAAGGCTAACCTCGTAATCCATCGAGAAGCCGCGCTGCGCCTGGCGGATCAGGCCGAGATAGGCATTGTTCACGACGACGTGGATGTAGGGCAGCCTGTGCTGCGCGCCGACCGCCAGTTCCTCGATCATGAACTGGAAGTCATAGTCGCCCGACAGCGCCACGATGGTGCGGTCGGGATCGGCGGCGCGCACGCCAAGGGCTGCCGGCAGTGTCCAGCCGAGCGGGCCTGCCTGGCCGCAATTGATCCAGTTGCGCGGCTTGTAGACATGCAGGAACTGCGCGCCGGCGATCTGCGACAGGCCGATCGTGGTGACGTAGGTGACGTCGCGCCCGAACGCCTTGTTCATCTCCTCATAGACGCGCTGCGGCTTCAGCGGCACCTGGTCGAAATGCGTCTTGCGCTTCATGGTCTTCTTGCGGCCCTGGCATTCCTTCGCCCAGCCCGACCAGTCGCGCAGTCTTCCGGCCGTTTTCCATTCGGTGGCGACGTCGAGCAGCATCTTCAGCGCAGCGCCCGCATCCGAGACGACGCCGAGATCCGGGGCAAACACACGGCCGATCTGCGTCGGCTCGATGTCGACATGGATGAACTTTTTTCCCTTGGTGTAGACATCGACCGAACCGGTGTGGCGGTTGGCCCAGCGGTTGCCGATGCCGAAGACGAAGTCGGCTTCCAGCATCGTCGCGTTGCCATAGCGGTGCGAGGTCTGCAGGCCGCACATGCCGGCCATCAGCCGATGGTCGTCGGGGATCGCGCCCCAGCCCATCAGCGTCGGGATGACGGGCACGCCGGTAATCTCGGCGAATTCTATCAGCAGGTCCGACGCATCGGCATTGATGATGCCGCCGCCGGCGACGATCAGCGGCTTTTCGGCGGCGTTGAGCATCGCCAGAGCCTTCTCGGCCTGGGCGCGCGTCATCGCCGGCTTGAACGGCGCGAGCGGCTCATAGGCGTCGATGTCGAACTCGATCTCGGCCAATTGGACGTCGACCGGCAGGTCGATCAGCACCGGTCCCGGGCGCGAAGACCTCATCAGGTGAAATGCCTTCTGAAGCGCCATCGGCACGAGATAAGGCTCCATGACGGTGACCGCCCATTTGGCGACGGGCGACGCGATGGCGGCGATGTCGACGGCCTGGAAATCCTCCTTGTTCAGCCGCGCCCGCGGCGCCTGGCCGGTGATGCAGAGGATCGGGATGGAATCGGCTGCGGCCGAGTAGAGCCCGGTGATCATGTCGGTGCCGGCCGGGCCGGACGTGCCGATGCAGAGCCCGATCTTGCCTGCCTTGGCCCTGGTGAAGCCTTCGGCCATGTGCGACGCGCCCTCGACATGACGGGCCAGCACATGGCGGATCGTGCCCCTCGCCTTCAGGGCCGAGTAGAGCGGATTGATCGCCGCGCCCGGCACGCCGAAGGCGCAGGCGATGCCTTCCTTTTCGAGAACGAGAACCGCAGCATCGACAGCGCGCATCCTGGCCATTGTTCCGACCCTCCACAGGGTTGTGATTGTTGGATAACCGAGAATGTCAGCAAGCCCGCTATTTTTCAATTTTTTCAGAATATTTTTTCATTTCTAAGAAACTGCCGTTGTCATTTGATTTCCTTTCTCTTTTTGTTTTCCAAATAGTGGCAATGCAGAACGCGTGAAAAACTTTTTCATTGTCCGTTCGGGAAAATCGGGCATGATGGCGTAAATGGAAACCGCTGAAAAACGCCAGCGCGGCCGGCCGCGCGCCTTCAACGGCCCGTCGGAAGCGGCTTCGGTGCAGTCGTTGGACCGGGCCTTGCGCATCCTGGCCATCGTTGCCGAAGGCAGCGGGCTGTCGCTGAGCGAGATATCGGCTCACAGCGGCCTGGCTGCCTCCACCGCCTACCGTATGCTGACGACGCTCGAAAACCACGGCATGGTCGAGTTCGACAGTTCGGACCAGCTTTGGTCGATCGGCGTCGAGACCTATCGGATGGGCGCGGCGTTCCTGCGCCGCCGCAAGCTGGTCGACCGCGCGCGCATCGTCATGCAGGAGCTGATGGAGAAAACCGGCGAGACCGCCAATCTCGGCGTCGCCGAGGACGATTGCGTGGTGTTCGTCAGCCAGGTCGAGACGCACCAGGCAATTCGCGCCTTCTTCCGACCGGGCACGCGCAGCCCTTTTCACGCCTCCGGCATCGGCAAGGCGGTGCTGGCCCATCTCGAGCCGGAGCGCGTCGGAGCCATCCTGCGCAAGGCCGGCCTGCAGCGCTTTACCGACAGGACGCTGTCCGACATCCCTGCCCTCGCGCATGATCTCGCGACGATCAAGCTGCGCGGCTGGTCGGTCGACGACGAGGAACGGCACCCAGGCATGCGCTGCGTGGCATCAGCCATCTTCAACGAATTCGGCGAGCCGATCGGCGGTGTCTCGGTGTCGGGGCCGACCGTTCGGGTGACGCCTGAGAGGCTGGCCGAGATCGGCCCGCTGGTGCACAGCGCCGCGGCCGAGGTCACAAAGATGATCGGCGGCGTGCAAACCGGATGATCAACCTGCTCCGGGCAGCGCGCTTCTGCTCGCAAGATCGAAGAAATCGAGCAGGATCGCCATGCCGACACCGCAGGCGGTGAAGACGAGGCCGGTGATGAAGATGCGGTTGGCGCGTTCATAGGCGCTCAGCCGCAGGCACTTTGTGTCGAGCAGAAGCGACAGTGCCCGCATCTGTAAGGCGATGCCGGCCAGGATGGGCAGCACGGCGACGAGATGATAGGTCTGCCACGGGATCGGATTGGCGGCCCAATGCGTGATGAATCCCAGCGAAAACGCCAGCAGGATGCCGACGGCCGTGACCGTGCCGTTGCGGAAAATAATCTCGACCTGTTCCTCTTTCGGGTCCTGCTCGTCCAAGGATCACCCTCCCCCATATCGCCCGCAGATTATCGCCAAGCAGATTAGGCCTTCGGGAAATGCCTGTACATTGCCGATCGCATCGACAAAAGCCGATGACCGAGGGTTCAGGCGTCTCCGTGAAAGTCGGCTAATCCAACAGGTGTGCCGCCATCCAAGCGTAGAAAAGGGGCTCGCCTGAGCCCCTCTTCTGGTGCTGAACGGTGCTCCTCCTCTCAGAGACGGCAGTAATGGCGATAGCCGTCGTAACCGATGTAGGTGTCGGAGTCCGGATCGTAGCTCGAATAGCGATCGAAGCAGCGGCGGACGTGCCACGAGCCGCCGCCCTCGTCGACGTAGACGGTGCGGGGCTGGGCAAGCAGGCTGCCCAGGACAAAACCGCCGACGCCGGCGGCAATGCCGATGCCGATGCCATGGTGGTGGTGATGCGAATGAGCCGCCGAGGACTGAACGGTGCCGACCAAAGCGGTGGCGGCGACGGTGGTGGCGATGAGGCTGGAAACGAGTGCGCGCTTGAACATGATGATCTCCTTGCTTCGTTTGGAGAGGCGACCCATCCGCCTCTTGATCATCTGTCGTTCGGCACAAGAAAAAGGTTCGAATCTTTTTTGAACGTGAACCGAGGAGGTCGTGCTGACGGCGGCCTGCAAGGGCCTGGCTAGACATTGATGACCGGTCCCATTTCGCCCAACGAAAAAGGACGGCCGAAGCCGCCCTTTCGGGAGAATTGGGTCCCTCCATCAAAGGAAAATGATCACCTTGCCGTGCTTGTGGTGATGATGGTTGTGGTGCTTCCACCAGAACTTCTTGAAGTGCTTCTTGTGATGGTGGTGGTGATGATGATGGTGGCCGTGCATGCCGTGGGCCGACGACGTGCCGACGGTGCCGGCGAGCGCGCCGGTGGCGACGAAAATGGCAACGAGGCCTGAAACGAGAGTGCGCTGGAACATGATGATCTCCTGGATCTTTTGATCGAGGCGACCCATTCGCCTCTGACCATCAGTCGGCGCGGCGCGGGAAAAGGTTCGAAAGGTGGAGGAGATTTTTTTCGGCAAGGCCGGAGATGGGATGAATCGTGAGTAGTGAGTAGTGAGTACTACTGACTACTGACTACTGACTACTGACTACTGACTACTGACTACTGACTACTGACTACTGACTACTATTCACCACCCCATGCCCGTGACATGGCGCAGCCAGAAGGCGAGCGCGATGAAGCCGATGATGGTGGTGACGCCGGTCCAGTCGATATTGGCGTTCTTGAGGTTCCTGATGAGCTTCACCAGCAGCATCCAGGCTATGACGACGATCGGCAGGATGATGACAAATCTGATCATGCGACGGCCTCGCCCGAGCGATTGCACCTGCCATAGGATATAGGAAGCGAATTGGCCGTTTTCAGGATGCCGTGTCTGTTGCCCGGCAGCGTTCATGAGCGCCTCAAAACCGACATTTGTCTTTACTGGCGCCGCAAATATGGCTAACCGGTGCCGCATGCCCTTGTAGCTCAGCTGGTAGAGCAGCGGTTTTGTAAACCGAAGGTCGCGGGTTCGATTCCTGCCGGGGGCACCACCCTTCGCTCTTCGAGCTTCGGGTGGCAGGCCACCCAGAGCCCGTTATAAGAACACCAGATCTCGCGAAACGAAGAAGTGTCCTCCGAAACCCAGCGGACTCTCGCTAGGCGGCCGTCGCGACCTGGCCGGCTGCCACTTCGCCGCAGAACATGTTCTTCACCCTGACGGATTTGTAGACGTAGGCGACCCAGGCTCCGGTGAGGATGAACGACAGAACGGGTGTCATCAGCGCATCTCCAGCAAAGATTTGGCTCACCGGGACGCCTAGAGTTGATGAGATCAAGATCGTGTCCAGGACGAGCACAACCGGTATCGCAATCCACTGAAACAGAAACAATTGTGGAAAGCGTCGGCTTCGCCGCAGCATCGAAATGAGCACAACCAGTTGAAGCGCCAGAAATGCCAGATTGAGGGCAACCTCGCTATACACCGCAAGCAGCCCATTTGGCAGGGGCAAGAGTTGCCGGTAACCCTCGACCGAATTGGCCAAGTCGGCGAGCGTGCGCAGCGGCGACAAAACCTGACCGATCGCAAGCAGCATAAGCCAGCCACCGAATCCTACAAGAGCCGCCGGGCCCTGTGACGGCTTCACGGCTGAGCGAACCGCAAAGAAAACAGGCACGCCGATGATCAGCAGTACGATCGCCCAATGCCAGATTGAAAACGTCCCCATTAACCTCTCCCCTTCGCACTCCTATAAGTTGTATCAGATTTCAAATTCAACTCAAGAGGCGACTTCGCGTGCAATGAGGTCGGTGCCGAAGCGGCGACTTTCTCCTGCTGTCCTGTGTCTCGAGCCCCAACCCGGAACCAAACCCGGCCGGAGACGGTTAACGATCGAAGGGACCGCAAACTCTGTAGCGGAACAATGATCGAACTCTTGGACATAGAACTGGCCAGAGCCAGGCAGCGAATTGGCCGAGCGGAACTCGCCCTCAAACGAGCGGAAGAAATGCTGGACGGAGACTGTGGCGTCGGCATCAATCTCGCGCTCTGCAGCAGGATAAGGTCCGCGCAGCGGCGCGTGACCGAAGCGCGAGAGCGCCTGACAAAGATCGATCCGACCGATCACTGATTTTACCTGCGCCACTGCGGCCGCGCGTCTGCTTTCCCTTCAGTCGATGCTTCGAAGGGATCGCTAGGTCCAGCGGCTACGCTGTCAATCCCCCCCAACGTCAAGCCGCTAGGCCATACCGTGCGCGGGGCCCGGCGGTGTAGACGGGCGCCGCCGTTGGCACTCATCGTCAGTCACACTGGCAGCGGAAGCTGGTTTCATGCCGCGGTCGCTTCCATCCTCACACCCCGATCGCCGCCACCAGGATCCGGTTCTGCCGTCGGATCGCCGCGCGCAGTTCCGCTATCCTTGCCTCGTCGCGCTTCACGAACTCGATGAACATCATGTTCATGTTGTTGAAGACCAGCTCACCCACCGCCTGCCCGTCGATGTCGCGCCGCACCAGGCCGATCTCCTGCAGCCTTGCGATCAGGGCACGGATCTGTTGCGTCAGAGCGCGGTCGAGCGCCGTGTAGGCTTGGCCGAACGGGCTGTCGGGCAGTTGCGTCGAGATCGCCATCGCCTGGCGCCACATCTCCTTGCTGAGATAGTGCAAGGAGTGCTCGATATAGATGCCGATCAGCGTGTCCAGCGCATCGCCGACATTGGCCGGTGGGCTGTCGACCACGCCTCGCCCGGCATTCAGCACCTCGTTGACCTCCATGGAGACGATGGCGCCGAGGATGTCGCCCTTATTCTGGTAGTAATTGTAAATCGTCCCGATCGACACTTCGGCCTGGGCGGCGATCGTTTCGATCTTGGCGCCTTCATAGCCGGCCTCGCGGAAAAGCTCGGCCGCCGCCTCGATGATGCGGCGGTGCCGGTCGGCCTTTTGCCTTGCCCTCAATCCACTCATACCGGCTGTCTGCCACAAAAACAGAATTGACTCAATTTTAGAATTGGTTCAACTTTTTGCAAGAAGCCACAAAGGCAAGGGAGAACACTCGATGTCCGCACGATCCGCAGCCAACAATCCGCTTTCAATCCTGAAGAGACATCTGGGCGCCGCTTGCGGCGCCACGGCGCTGGTGCTCTCAGCAGCCGGCGCCAGCCAGGCCGCCGATCTCAACGCCCTGATCTGGTGCGATCATGCCGACCCGGCGCTGCTGCAGCCCTTCGAAGAGGCCAACAACGTCAAGGTCAACGTCAAGGAATTCGAGGGCACCGGCGCGGGGCTCGCCATCGTCGAACAGTCGCAACCCGGCGACTGGGACGTGATGGTGATCGACAGCATCGACGTGCCGCGCGGCGTGGAAAAAGGCCTGTTCGAGCCGCTGCCGGAGGACAAGCTGCCGTTGGGCGACCTCTTTCCGCAGGTGAAGATGGACAACTCTACCGTGGTCGGCGGCAAGCGCTACGGCATCACCGAAAAGTTCGGCTACAACACGATCGGCTTCAACAAGACCAAGGTCGACCCGGCCGACATGCAATCCTTGGCGTCGCTGACAAGCGACAAGTACAAGGGCAAGGTCGCCATCTACGATTATTACCTGCCGGTCATCGGCATGGCGGCACTCGCCATCGGCAAGAAAACGGCTGAACTCACCGAGGCCGATCTTCCCGCCCTCAAGGCCGAACTGCTCAAGATGAAGGCCAACGCCAAGCTGGTCGGCGAGGTGACCGCCAGCCAGACAGCGCTCGCCACCGGTGAAGTCGATATTCTGGTCGGCGGCGGCGAATGGGTGACGGCGGGCCTGGCCAAGGAGAACCCGGCGCTGGACTTCTCGATCCCCAAGGAGGGAGCGGTGCTGTGGTCGCAGTCGCTCGCCATGTTCAAGGACTCCAAGAACAAGGACGTGGCGCTGAAATTCATTCAGTACATTATGAGCCCGGAAGGCCAGGCCCGTCTTGCCACATCCTCCTGCTATTGGGGCATGCCGGCGAACAGCAAGGCGGCACTCACCGACGACCAGAAGAAGATTCTGCGCTTCGACGAGCAGCCCGAATTCCTTGCCCGCGCCCAGGCCTATCCGGCGCCGAACGCCGACCTCGACAAGAAGATGCAGGACATGTGGACCGAGATGCTGCAGGCGCAGTAGACGGCCGTCGTGAGCAGCACCGCGAACAAGGCCCTGCCCTGGGCGCTGGTTACGCCGGCGCTCGGCTGGACCTTGCTGTTCTTCGTGTTGCCTTTCATTGCCATGGGGCTTTCCAGCCTGACGTCGCATGAGGGCGGCGGCTTCACATCAGCCAATTACAGCCAGTTCTTCACCAATCCTGCCTATTGGCAAGCGATGGTGAATTCGCTGGAGGTGACGGCAATCGTAACCGTGGTCTCGGTGCTGCTCGCCTATCCTTTCGCCTGGATCCTGGCCGAACAGGTGCCGGAACGCTGGCAGCGGCTGGCGCTGATGCTGGCCGTGCTGCCGTTCTGGACGTCCTATGTCGTGCGCTCCTATTCCTGGCTTCTGGTGCTGGCGCAGAACGGCGTCATCAACCGGACGCTGACCGGCATCGGCTTGACCAGCGAACCGCTGCAGCTCGCCAATACGCGCTTCGCCACCGTGACCGGCTTCGTGCATTTCTTCGTCATGCTTTTGACGCTGACGATCTTCGCCAATTTGAAGCAGCTCAGTCCGAGCTACCGCAAGGCCGCCGCTGATCTCGGCGCCGGGCCGGTGCGCACCTTCCTGCACGTCATCCTGCCGCTGACCTTGCCCGGCATCATGGTCGGCGCCTTCCTAACCTTCGTGCTGTGCATCGGCGATTACATCACGCCGCAGATTCTGGGCGGCAACAACGAGCTGGTCATGCCGCAGCTGGTGATGATGCAGATCGGCCGGCGCGGCGACTTTCCGCTGGCCTCGGCGCTCTCGATCATCCTGATGGCGGTCGTGACCATCGCCTATCTCGCCTGCGCCCGCTGGCTGAAGATCGAGCGGGCCTGAGATGCGCCGGATCGTCCGAACCGCTTTCTGTCTCTACGCGATCGCCATCTATGGCTTCATTTTCCTGCCGGTGGTCGTGCTCGTGCTGTTCTCGCTGCAGGCAACCTCCTTTCCCATCCCGCCCTTCACCGGCCCGTCGCTACGCTGGTACCAGGCCGTCCTGTCCGATGCGCGGCTGACCTCGGCGCTGGTGAACTCGCTGCTGGTGGCCGTCCTTTCGTCGCTCGCGGCCGTCACGCTCGGCTTCCTCAGCGCCTGGGCGTTCGCGCGTTTCGTGCTGCCGGGTTCGGCCCTGCTGCGAGGGTTGATCACGCTACCGCTTACCGTCAGCTATCTCATCATCGGCATGGGGCTGCTGGTGCTGTTCAACTGGGCCGGCGTGCCGAAATCGCTGATGGCCGCCGGCATCGGCCATGTCGTGATCAACCTGCCGCTCTGCTTCGCCATCGTCTACAGCCAGATGGGCGACCACCAGATCAACATCGAGCGCGCCGCGCGCGATCTCGGCGCGCCGGAATGGAAAGTGCTGCTCTTGATTACTGTGCCTGTCATGGCGCCGGCCATCTTCGCCGGCTTCTTCCTGTCGATGACCTTTTCCTGGGACGAATTCGTGATCTCCTTCCTGCTGACACGCTTCGAAACCACGCTGCCGGTCGAAATCTGGAATCTGCTGCGCTCTGGCCTCAACCCCAAGACCAACGCAGTCGGCTCGCTGGTGTTCGCCGTTTCCATCGTGCTGGTGGTGCTGTTCGAATTGACATTGCTGCGGAGGAAGCCGGCATGAGCGCGCCCCTGGTCGACATCCGCGGGGTCTCGCACCGTTTCGGCCAGCTGGCGGTGCTGAAAGACGTATCGCTGCGGATCGAGCCCGGTAGCTACACCATCCTGCTCGGACCGTCGGGCTCCGGCAAGACGACGCTTTTGTCGATTTTGGGCGGCTTCGTCACACCGAGCGAAGGCAAGGTGTTCATCCGAGGCGAGGACTGCACCGCCGTTCCGCCGGCAAAGCGCCCGACAACGACGGTGTTCCAGGATTATGCGCTGTTTCCGCATATGAGCGTCGGCGGCAATGTCGGTTTTGGCCTGCGCATGCAAGGCGTCGATGGCGCGGCACGCGCCGCGCGGGCGCGTGAGACGCTGGCGCTGGTCGGGCTGGATGCCGCCTTCGACAAGAAGCCGCACCAGCTCTCCGGCGGCCAGCGGCAGCGCGTAGCGCTGGCGCGCGCACTGGTGATCGAGCCGGCGGTGCTGCTGCTCGACGAGCCGCTCGGCGCGCTCGACCTCAAACTGCGCCGGCAGATGCAGGACGAATTGAAAGCGATCCAGAAGCGCGTCGGCACCGCCTTCATCCATGTCACCCACGACCAGGAAGAAGCGATGGCGCTGGCCGACCACTGCGTGGTGATGAGTGACGGCCGCATCGAGGACGAAGGGCCGCCCGAACGCGTCTATGCGCGCCCAAAGACACGCTTTTCGGCGACTTTCATGGGCGAGAGCACCATTCTTCGCGGAACGGTGGCGGAGATGATGGACAGGACAAGCACTGTCGCAACACAGGTCGGGCCGGTCTCGGCGTCCGGAGCGTTGCCGGTGGGATCGGCGGTTGCCTTGGCCATCCGGCCGGAGCACCTTGCCCTGGGCGCGACCTCAGGCGCCACAAAGCTGGGCAAGGCGCAGGTCAGCGATGTCGTTTTCCAGGGCAGCTTCAAGCGCGTGCTCGCGGTCTCCACTGAAGACGCCACGCTGCAATTCATCGCCAAACTGCCCGCGACGTCCGTCGTGCAGCCGGGCGACACGGTCTCGGTTTCCTGCGATACAGACAAGATCATCCTGCTGACGGATTGAACATGGGCATGCTTGCGGTCGTCGACGCACCTGACTGGTACGAAACCATCCGCATGGGCGACGGTGTCACGCTGATCCACGAGCCATGGATCAAACCGTTCTTCCGCTGTAATATGTGGCATGTGCGCGGTCGCGACCGCGACCTGCTGTTCGATACCGGGCTTGGCCATTTCAGCCTCAGGCGCCATGTGCCGCTGGTCAGCGAGCGCAAGCTCACCTGCGTCGCCAGCCACACGCATTTCGATCATATAGGCTGCCACCATGAATTTCCCGACCGCTGCGTGCACCGCGCCGAGGCGGAGATTCTGACCGATCCGCGCAACGAATGGACGGTGGCTGACCGCTACGCCAATGAAGAGATGTTCGATCGCCAGCCACAAGGTTGGGATACGGCGCGCTATCGCATCATGCCCGCCCCGGCGGACCGCCTGCTCGAACATGGCGATATCGTCGACCTCGGCGATCGCGCCTTCGAGGTGATCCACACGCCCGGCCATTCGCCAGGCGGTATCGCTCTGTACGAGAAGAAGACCCGCATCCTGCTTTCCGGCGACATCATCTATGACGGCCCGCTGATCGACGACGTCTACCATTCCGATATCGATGATTATTTGCAGACGCTGCTTGCCATGCGCGACCTCGACGTCTCGGTCGTGCATGGCGGCCATTTCCCGAGTTTCGGCAAGATGCGCTATCGCCAGCTGATCGACGAGTATCTGGCACAGAAACGCCAGGCCGGCTGCCATCTGCAACCACGCTCCTAACAATCAGCTTGTTTTGATCTACAGCGCCCTTTGCGGACAAGGCATTCCGGCAGCATCGCCGCAGCGCGAGGCCGTGGGCAAGGGCCTGAGGCTTGTTTCTTCCGAGCGGCGCACCAGTTCGGCGAAGACAAGCGCGAAGCTTCCCAGCACGACGGAGATGATGATCAGGCGTGTTACCAGCAATATGTTGGTCCCGGCTGGCGCGTGTCCCCGGAATCGGGCTCGACTCTCGAAGGATTCACGCACGATCAAAAGTGCCACAGCGTCTTTCGTATCCTGAAAGGCATAAAATCGCTGTGGGCGCCCCCACGCCACCATGCCGGCTAACATGATCGATGCGGCTTTACGAGAGTTTAAGCCCGGCCTTAACCATCACATTGGCTCGTTCCCTGATATGATTCGCGACTGCCGGTTCGAACCGCACGTCTGTGGGCTCTCTTTGCACACAGGCCCGCCCATGCTACCCCGGCCCAGCCGCCAACCGGTCACCGTCGGGGAGCCATGAGCAAAGCCGCCAACAGCATCGCCTTCGTCTCGTCCGGCACGCCTGACGCCAAAGCGGCGCTGGAAAGCCTGTCGGCGCGCTATGGCCAGCATTCGGTCGCGGAAGCCGATATCGTCGTGGCCCTGGGCGGCGACGGTTTCCTGCTGCAAACTTTGCGCGATACAATGGGAACCGGCAAAAAGGTCTACGGCATGAACCGTGGCACCATCGGCTTCCTGATGAACGAATATCGTTCCGGAGGTCTCGCCGAGCGCATCGCGGCCGCGGTCGCCGAAACGATCCGTCCGCTGGAGATGCAGGCCGTTACCTCGGATGGCGAAACCGTCTCGGCGCTGGCCATCAACGAAGTGGCGTTATGGCGCCAGTCCTATCAGACGGCCAAGATCCGCATCACCATAGATGACCAGGTACGGCTCGAGGAACTGAATTGCGACGGCGTGATGATCGCCACGCCGGCTGGCTCCACCGCCTACAATCTTTCGGCGCATGGGCCCATCCTGCCGCTCGACGCGCCGCTGCTGGCGCTTACCCCCGTCAGCCCGTTTCGCCCGCGCCGCTGGCGCGGCGCTTTGCTTTCCAACAAGGCGACCGTGCGCTTCGACATATTAGAGGCGGAAAAGCGGCCGGTGAACGCCGCCGCCGACCATACGGAGGTCAAGGCCGTAGCTTCCGTGACGGTGAGGGAATCTGCGACGGCGACCGCAACTTTGCTGTTCGATCCCAATCACTCGTGGAACGAACGCATACTGGCGGAACAGTTCCGTTATTGACCCGATATTGAGCCGGCGCGCGGATAAGCGGCCGGATCACACATAGTAATTAAGGTTACGACTTCACAATCGAGCCATTGCCGGCCGTTTGTGTTGACAAATCGCGGGCTTGCGCCTAGTTGCAGTGATGATCTTGCGGGCGCGCGGCGCCTGCCGCGACGGATGCCGTTGCGCTTCCCCGAACAGCCAAAGACAGCCAGAACTTGTCCTCAGACACCCAGACCGCTCAAGAAGCGTTGACTTTCGCGGACCTCGGCCTATCGCCGAAGGTCCTTTCCGCAGTCACCGACGCCGGCTACCTCAAGCCGACGCCGATCCAGGCCGGCGCCATTCCGCACGCGCTTCTGGGCAAGGATGTGCTTGGCATAGCACAGACCGGTACCGGCAAGACGGCCTCCTTCGTGCTGCCGATGCTGACACGACTGGAAAAGGGCCGCGCCCGCGCCCGCATGCCCCGCACGCTGATCCTGGAGCCGACCCGCGAGCTTGCGGCGCAGGTCGAGGAAAACTTCATCAAATACGGCAAGAACCACAAGCTCAACATCGCACTGCTGATCGGCGGCGTGTCGTTCGACGAACAGGACAAGAAACTGGAGCGTGGCGCCGACGTGCTCATCGCGACGCCCGGCCGCATGCTCGACCACCGCGAGCGCGGCAAGCTCTTGCTCAACGGCGTCGAGATCCTCGTCATCGACGAAGCCGATCGCATGCTCGACATGGGCTTCATTCCCGATATCGAGCGTATCTGCGAGATGATCCCCTTCACCCGGCAGACGCTGTTCTTCTCGGCGACGATGCCGCCCGAGATCACCAAGCTGACCGAAAAGTTCCTGCACGCGCCGGTGCGCGTCGAGGTTTCAAAGGCCGCCTCCGCCGCGACCAACATCATCCAGCGGCTGGTGAAGTCCGGTTCCAAACCCTGGGACAAGCGCGAGACGCTGCGCAACCTGATCAAGGCCGAGGATGCGGAGCTGAAGAACGCCATCATCTTCTGCAACCGCAAGATCGAGGTGTCGGAGCTGTTCCGCTCGCTGCTGAAATATGACTTCGACGCCGGCGCGCTGCATGGCGACATGGACCAGCGCGCGCGCATGCAGATGCTGGCCAATTTCCGCGACGGCAAGCTGCGGTATCTGGTCGCCTCCGACGTGGCCGCGCGCGGCCTCGACATTCCCGATGTCAGCCACGTCTTCAACTATGACGTCCCGATCCATGCCGAGGATTACGTCCACCGAATCGGCCGTACCGGCCGCGCCGGGCGCTCCGGAAAATCCTTCACCATCGCGACCAAGTCCGACACCAAGTACATCGACGCCATCGAACGGCTGATCGGCACCAAGATCGAGTGGCATGACGGTGACCTGTCGACGGTGGTGGCCAGCGAAGGCGAGGACGAAGCACCGCGCCGTGGCCGCGGTGCGCCGCGGCGCGCCGGCCGCAAGGACGACGACCGCAAGGACAGGGGCGAGCGCAAGAGAGGCGGACGCCAGGCCAAGCACGGCGAAGACGCGGCACCGGAAACCGTGCGCGAGGAACAGCCGGTCGCGACCGAGGAAACGGTCGCCGGCACTGGTGAGCGGCGCACGCGCAAGGACGCTATCCGCTCGGAAAATTCCGAGCGCAAGAGCTCCGCGGCGCGCAGCGAGCGACGTGCACCGGAGCGCGGCGACACCAGGCCGCAGCGCGATGACCGTCGCCCTGCCCGCAACCGAGAAGACGAAAACGACGCCACCGTTGGCTTCGGCGACGACATGCCGGCCTTCATGCGCATCGTCGCCAAGGGCTGACCGACGAGTGGTTCCAAGACAAGACGGCCATCCGGCTTGCCCTCCCGGCAAGCTCCTGGCTGGGCTGGCCGTTACATCGGCCCAGGCATCATCTTGGTCGGTTTCTCCAACATCGGAAACTCGGCCTTGTTGCATTTCACGTTCGGGTTCGTCGGACTGAACATGCCGTTCGGATTATCACCCAGCCAGGCGTGAAGATCGTAGTGGACGAACTCCCTCGGGATGAGCGGATAGTGTCCCTCCATCGGACCCATGAAGGTTTGGCCAAACAGCTTCGGTGGCTCTTTGACGTCCGGCGTCAGCGGCACAAGCCATTCCGCCCCGACCAGGCGCAGACCGTTTTTCGTCGGCTCGTAGATCAGCACATTGGGGCGCATCGGGTCGAGTTTTTGGCCGACACTTGGGACGTTGACGAAATGGATGCCCATGGCGCCTTTCGGGTAGTACATCGCTCCGGATATCTTTTCTCCGCTATAGTAGACGCAGCCGACCGTCGACAGATAAAGGTCGCGGACAGCCGCGGTGTAGTCCTCATATTTGGCGAGCGACTTTTTCAAGGCCTCGATGTCAGCTTTGTTGGCATCCTCGGCTCGAGCCGCCGCGACGCCCAACCATGCGCTTACAAGACCTGTTAAAGCGAAGACGCCGCAGCGCCCAAGGCTGGCTGTTCTTGTCATGCATTCCTCCCAGATTTTTTTGATCTGGCCGTGCAAGACCGAGGCTGAAAAAGAAAATGCTTATTGCGCGGCCAAGTGTACCGCCTCATCCCCTCCGGAACAGCGACGATGCTATTCCTTTCCATGGCTGCGGGAAAGCGGTTATTTAGGACTGGCTAATTCTCTGGCACGCCAATCTCAATCTGAGCGCGGCGGTCGCGGCCGGTGAAGCTGTTGCCGTCATCGCCGAGCGACACCACCGTTGGCTTCGGCGACGACACGCCGGCCTTCATGCGCATCGTTGCCAAGGTCTGATATCGTCGTGTGTTGCAAGGACGCGCGGCCTCGCCGAAGGTGGCGTGATGAA
Organism: Mesorhizobium sp. B2-1-3; assembly: GCF_006442495.1. Taxonomy (NCBI): domain Bacteria; kingdom Pseudomonadati; phylum Pseudomonadota; class Alphaproteobacteria; order Hyphomicrobiales; family Phyllobacteriaceae; genus Mesorhizobium; species Mesorhizobium sp. B2-1-3. The sequence continues at coordinate 29,614 of NZ_VFWL01000025.1, read as the reverse complement.
GCGTCTGGTGGAAGATTGGGTCTATGGTGGCGTGCTCGCCGGCCTCACCCTGTGCGTGGTGGCGATCGGGCTGGCTGCTCGATTGGAGACAGCCGAGCTCGCCGTCTTCCTGCTGATCCCGATTTACATGCTCCACCAATACGAGGAGCACGCCGAGGACCGGTTCCGGCTTTTCGTCAATAAGATGCTCGGCGGCGGGGCGCCGCTGCTTACCCGCTTCGATGTCTTTGTGATCAACGTACCGGGTGTATGGGGCATCTACTCCCTGGTTTTCACCCTCGCTGTCACGGTCAATGCCGGGATAGGGCTGATCGCCGCCTACACCACCCTGATCAACGCTTTGGTTCACGTCGCGCAGGCCATCAGGATGCGCAGCTACAACCCCGGGCTCATCACCGCAATTGTCTTGTTCGTACCCGCATCCATCTGGTCGATCCTGACGCTTTCCGGTTCGGGAACGGGCTTCCATATCCTTGGACTTGCGGTCGGGCTGCTCATTCATGGACTGATCGTTGCCCATGTCGTCCGGCGGCAGCGCCTGACCCAACGAGCGACGGTCGATAAGCCGACCTCACCGTAAGATCATGGAAGAACCCGGGGGCCGCAGGCCTGGCCGTCGGTCGCATTTTGCAAACAAAAAACGGCCCCTTGCGAGGCCGTTTTTGCATTCTGATCGATGCTGCTCAGGTGAGCGGCGAAAGCTGGATCTCGACGCGACGGTTTTGAGCGCGACCCTCGGCGGTGGCATTGGACGCTACCGGACGGGTCTTGCCGAATCCCGTGACGGCGAAGCGGCGCGAATCGACGCCCTGGCCAGCCAGGTAGTTGGCGACCGCCAGCGCGCGGCGCTGCGACAGATCGAAATTATGCTGGTCGCCGCCGGTCGAATCGGTATGGCCGAACACGTCGACCGTGGTCTGCTTGAACTTCTTCAGCACCAGCGCGACCGAATTCAGCACCTGGTAGAAGCCGGGCTTCACCGCATCCTGATCGACGTTGAAGGTGATATCGGACGGCATATTGAGGATGATCTGGTCGCCGGAGCGGGTGACGCTGACGCCTGTGCCCTCCAACTGCCGGCGCAGTTCGGCTTCGTTCTGGTCCATGGTGGCGCCGATGGCGCCGCCGGCCAGCGCCCCGATGCCGGCGCCGATCAGCGCGTTGCGACGATCATTGCCGCCCGCAAGCAGGCCAAGGCTGGCGCCGGCCAAGGCGCCGAGGCCGGCACCGGCCGCCGTGTTGGAAATTTTCTGGTCGCCGGTATACGGATCGGTGGTGGTGCAGGCGCTCACCAGCACAGCCGTCGCCACGACGACGAGCACGGTCTTCTTCATAGGATTGTCCCTCTCCAAGTCACGCCTTGCGATGGCGCCAAATCAGCCCTTCGCGCGACTTGTACCATGAAATGCGGCGAAAAGCGGAACGGGAAAACACCGGCAACGGCTTTTCCCCGGGGCACGATTTTCCCGATTGGGCGTCCAGGAATCTACCAGAGATTCTTGCCGTCGATGGCCACCACTTCGACCTTGTCCAGGTCGAAATCGTCGAACAACCGCGAGTTGACGCTGATCTTGGGATTGTCGAAATCCGGCTCTCCGCTCGACCAGTCCGGTGTTTCGGTGAAGGTCCCGCAGCCGCAGGTGTCGCAAAAACCGTGCTTAACGGTCTTCGATCCCCACTGATAGAAGGAAACATTCTTCTGCGGCGTGAGGAGTTTGAACTGCGCAGGAGTGTAGTAGGCCCAAAGCGAGCCGCGTTTCGAGCAGAACGAACAAGTGCACTGCGTCAGCGTCTGCGGCGCTTGCGAAACCTCGAATATCGTCGCCTTGCAGTGGCAGCTTCCCTTGATGGTCATGGACGTCACCTCTCCCTTGTCCGCCGCCCGCAGGCAACGCAACACAAAGGAGCGGTCCTGGCAACCGTCCGTCAGCAGGCCCCCGCCCATCGCGGTCCGGGCCGGTCGCCGCTGCGCCTTTCGGGCTTAGTAGGAACGCGGCGGCACGAACAGGCAGATCGTCTTACCCGCGTCGAGACCCGCTTGATGCGCGCACCAGTGGAATTCGCCGTCCGGGCTGTCCTTCACACGCTTATCGGTCATGGGGACAACTTCCCCCGTGCCGGCGATCACATAACCCTCGGGTTTTTCCAAAACCTCGCCCGTATGGGCCGTGCGGCAATCGTAGTTAGCGCAGCATGCGAATGGATAGCTCCAACCCAGCGGCTTCGCCGCTGTAGGCTTGGCGTCGTGGGCGAAGGCAGGCGCCATCGGCAACGCAATCGCTGCGATTGCAAGCAGGCAGAGCATGAGTCGGCCCACCGCGGCCCGAGCCGATTTTGATGGGGCAGCAGACATGGAAGCGCTCCTTTCGACGAGCATCAAGCGTTTCGCTTGCCCGTTCCTGAAACGTGTCTTCCCAGCGGCCGGATCGTCAGCAGGCATTTCTGCCGCGCCCGGCCATAGATGCTTTTGTCTCCCCTCGACCATGGATGGTGGGCCGATTTGTGAGTCGGCGCAAGAAACCACTGCATGCCGATGTCGCAGGCTGAATGCCGCGCATCGGCAACAGAAAACAGGCGCCGTCTCTCGATTGGATAGGCAGGCACAACCATGCCCAGCAGACGGGATCGCAGATAACGAGATTCAGCGAGAGAAGTTCCGGCCTATTCGCCAGCAGGTCCTGTGATCACGTGTTCGTCATACTGCGGCAGGCCGTCGCTGATCGTGTACCATGGCGCCTTGGAACCGACGAAGATATGCTCGGTCGGGCGGATGCTCGGGTTGTCGACGAGCGTTCCCATCGCGACATGGACGAAGGCGCCCTGGCGCACGACCGAATAGAGCAGCGAACCGCACCGCTTGCAGTGCGCGTCATGGCCGTTGTCGTCGCCGAAGACCAGCAACATGTCGTGGCCCTTGGTCAGGACAAACTTGGCGCGTTCGATGCCCGCGAAGGGCTTGAAAGCCGAACCTGTCGTGCGCCGGCAGTTCGAGCAATGGCAATTCGCCGCGTACAGGAACTCGTCAGCGACCGCATAGTGCACCGCGCCGCAGAAGCACTTTCCAACAAGCTTGCGAGCCATCATCCAATCCAAATGTGTGGCACTGTAGGCGCCGGCCCTAATCCAGGTCCGCCACCGCTTCCCCAGCACCACCCTCGATGCGTTGCGACAGCGAGGCTTCCATGAAGTCATCGAGGTCGCCATCGAGCACGCTCGACGGGCTGGTGCTTTCGACACCTGTGCGCAGATCCTTCACCAGCTGATAGGGCTGCAGCACGTAGGAGCGGATCTGGTGACCCCATCCAATGTCGCTCTTCGATGCTTCGGTGGCGTTGGCGACGGCTTCGCGCTTCTTCAGCTCTTCCTCGTAAAGCCGCGAGCGCAGCATCTCCCAGGCCTTTGCCCGATTTTTGTGCTGCGAACGTTCGGCCTGGCAGGCGACCGCTATGCCGGTGGCGAGATGGGTAATGCGCACCGCCGAATCGGTGGTGTTGACGTGCTGGCCGCCTGAACCGGACGAACGATAGGTGTCGATGCGCACGTCGGATTCGGAAACGTCGATCTCGATCGTATCGTCGATGACGGGATAGACCCAGACGCTGGCGAAGGATGTGTGCCGGCGCGCGTTGCTGTCATAGGGTGAAATGCGCACCAGGCGATGGACGCCGGATTCCGTCTTCAGCCAACCATAGGCATTGTGGCCCTTGATCAGCAGCGTCGCAGACTTGATGCCGGCCTCTTCGCCGTCATGCACTTCCAGCACCTCGACCTTGAAGCGGCGGCGCTCGGCCCAGCGCGTGTACATGCGCAGCAACATCGAGGCCCAGTCCTGGCTTTCGGTGCCGCCGGCGCCTGCGTGGATTTCGAGATAGGTGTCGTTGGCGTCGGCTTCGCCCGACAGCAGCGTCTCGACCTGGCGGGCCTTCGCCTCGCCTTGCATCGAGCGGATCGCTGCCTCAGCCTCGGCAACGACGCTCTCGTCGCCCTCTTCCTCGCCGAGTTCGATCAGGCCGATATTGTCTTCCAGCGCCTGGGTCAGGCCCCTGACCGCCGCGATGCCTTCCTCGAGGCCCTGGCGCTCGCGCATCAGCTTCTGCGCTTCCAGCGGTTCGTTCCAGAGGCTGGCGTCCTCGGCGCGGACGTTGAGATATTCAAGCCGCTTTATGGCCTGATCCCAGTCAAAGATGCCTCCTCAGCAGGGTAATTGCCTGCCTGATCTCGTCGACAATATTCTGCGTTTCCGCGCGCATGGCCTGATGTTTTATCCTGTTGCTGAAAGTGACGCCTGGTCGGCGCGATACATAGGGACGGCGCCGCCGCCTGTAAAGCAAATTGGACCGGCCCAATCCTGCATGCATACCCGTCAGTAGAGGCCGCCGCCGCCCGACTGGATGGCCTGGTTGGCCTGAGGCGACAGCGCGCCGCCGGAGGCATTGGACCCGTCGGCGCCCATGCCGATCACCCAATAGCTGTCGGCTGGCCCGGTGCCCGGCTTGAAGGCCTCGATGATGGTGCCGGGATCGCCCGAATTGGCCCGCATGCCGGTCTTGCGGTTGATGGCGACCAGATTCATGCCTTCGGGAACCTTGAAGTCGACATTGGGCGTGCCATCCAGCGCCACGCGCATGAAATCCTTGAAGATAGGAGCGGCGAGGCCGCCGCCGGTGGCGCCATGGCCAAGGCCGCGCGGCGTGTCGTAGCCCATATAGAGGCCGACGACGAGGTTTGGCGTGTAACCGATGAACCAGGCGTCCTTTTCGTCGTTGGTGGTGCCGGTCTTGCCGGCGATGTGGCGTCCGAGCTCGGCGATGGTGGCGCCGGTGCCGCGCTGGACGACGCCTTCCATCATCGAGGTGATCTGGTAGGCGGTCATCGGATCGAGAACCTGTTCGGAATTATCGACAAGCTCAGGTTCGGGCTGGTTCTGCCATTCGGCCGCGTTGCAGCCTTCGCAGCCGCGTTCGTCCTGCTTGAAGACGGTCTTGCCGTAGCGGTCCTGGATACGGTCGATCAATGTCGGCTTGATCGACTTGCCGCCATTGGCCATGATCGAATAGGCCGAAACCATGCGCATCACCGTCGTCTCGCCGGAGCCCAGCGCCATCGGCAAATACGGCGCCAGATGGTCATAGACGCCGAAGCGCTCGGCGTATTCGACGACCAGCTTCATGCCCATGTCGTTGGCGAGGCGCACAGTCATCAGATTGCGCGACTTTTCGATGCCGGAGCGCAGGGTCGCCGGACCGGCGACCGTGCCGTCGTAGTTCTTCGGCGTCCAGGTCGTGTTGCCGCTCTGGATGGTAATCGGCCCGTCCATGATCACCGACGCCGGCGTATAGCCATTGTCGAGCGCCGCGGAATAGACGATCGGCTTGAACGAAGAGCCGGGCTGGCGCATGGCCTGGGTGGCGCGGTTGAACTCCGACTGCGCGTAGGAGAAGCCGCCGACCATGGCCAGCACGCGGCCGGTGTGTGGATCCATGGCGATCAGGCCGCCTTCCACTTCGGGGACCTGGCGCAGGCTGTAGGCGTCGTCGGAGCCTTCGTTCTTCTGGACGAAGACGACGTCGCCCGGCTTCAGCACATCGGCCGGCGACTTGGCCCTGACCGTCTTGCCGCCGACCACATGGCGCATGGCAAAGCCCATGTCTTCCTTGCTGACGGTGCCTTCGACGCGCTCCTTGACGATGTCGCCCGACGCCTGGCGTGCCGGCTGCAAGCCAATCGACAGGCCGGATGCCGAACTGTCGAGCACGACTGCGAGCTTCCATTCGGGAACGTCTTCCAGTCCCTTCACATTGCCCAGCGGCACACCCCAGTCGCCGGACACGTCGATCGTCTTTAGCGGCCCGCGGTAGCCGCGCAGCGTGTCGTATTTGATCAAGCCGTTCTGCATCGCCTTGCGGGCGATGAGCTGGATCTTCGGGTCGAGCGTGGTGCGGACGGACAGGCCGCCTTCATAGAGCGCGTTCTCGCCGTAGCGGGCGATGATCTGGCGGCGCACCTCCTCGGTGAAGTATTCGCCGGCGAACAGATAGGTGCCGTTGCGGCGCGGTGTGACGCCGAGGGGCTCCGCCTTGGCCTTGTCGCCTTCCTCGCGCGTAACGTAGCCGTTCTCGACCATCTGGTCGATGACCCAGTTGCGGCGCTCAAGCGCGCGGTCGGCATGCTTGAAGGGGTGATAATTGTTCGGCCCCTTGGGCAGCGAGGCCAGATAGGCGGCCTCGGCCACGGTCAGCTCGTTCACCGACTTGTCGAAATAAGTGAGCGCGGCACCCGCCACGCCATAGGCGCCGAAACCGAAGAAGATTTCGTTGAGGTAGAGTTCGAGAATGCGGTCCTTGGAATAGGCCTGCTCGATGCGGAAGGCGAGGATCATTTCCTTGATCTTGCGCTCGTAGGTCTGGTCCGAGGTCAGCAGAAAATTCTTCGCCACCTGCTGGGTGATCGTCGAGGCGCCAACCTGACGCCTGCCCGAGCCGAAATTCTGCAGGTTGACGATGATAGCGCGGCCCAGGCCGGTCACGTCAATGCCGGGGTGGTTGTAGAAATTCTTGTCCTCGGCCGACAGGAAGGCCGCCTTAACGCGGTCGGGGATGGCCTGGATCGGCAAATACAGGCGCCGTTCGCGCGCGTACTCGGCCATCAGCGCGCCGTCCGAGGCATGGATTCGGGTGGTCACCGGCGGCTCGTACTTGGCCAGCACCTCATAGTCGGGCAGATCCTTGGACAAATGCCCGATATAGATGGCAACCCCCGCCGCGACCAGCAGGGCCAGCGTCGTGCCGATACCGAAGAAATAGCCAATGAGACGAATCATGCCCGCTCCAGTCCTTGGTTCGGGAATTTCCTAAACGAAGCCGCCTTCCGCGCAAGCATTCGAGCCGGTCCCAACCCGTAATCGAAAACCCATGTCGCTACCATGTGGGCAAAATACGGCAAGGCCGGATTTCGCGGCCGTGAGTCGGAAATAAAAGCGTCGGGTGTTGTCGCCGCGCAACGCTGCCTGTGGTTGCAGGCGTCGTCAGGCATTTCAGCCCCCGGTTCCCGTTCCGGCACGCGCGGAAGCGAACAGCGCGACGGCGTTGGTGATGCTTTGCGCCGCCTTGCCGCGCCAGTCGGCGTCGAGCAGTTGCGCCTCGTCCTTGGCATTCGAGAGATAGCCTAGTTCGACCAGCACGGAGGGGACGTCAGGCGCTTTCAGCACCTTGAATCCCGCGGAACGCTGCGGATTGTTGATGAGGCCGACGCTGGTCGACAACTGGCCGACCAGCGTGTGGGCGAAACTCATCGAAAAGGTGTGGGTCTCGCGGCGGATCAGGTCGATCAGGATATCGGTGACTTCCTTGTTGTCGTCCTTGATCACCATGCCGGCGAACTGGTCCGAGAGATTTTCACGGTCGGCAAGCGCCTGCGCTTCCGGATCCGAAGCCTTGTCGGAAACGGTATAGACGGTCGCGCCACGGATGCCCTTGAGGCTGATGGTGTCGGCATGAATGGAGATGAGCAGGTCGGCCTCATGCTGGCGAGCGATGCGCACGCGGTCGTCCAGCCGCAAATATTCGTCGGTGTCGCGCGTCATGAAGACATCGTATCTGCCGACGGCGGCGAGCTTGTCGCGCAGTTCCGTGGCGAAAGCCAGCGTGACGTTCTTTTCGACGGTGCCGTTCAGGCCCTCGGCACCGCCATCGACGCCGCCATGGCCCGGATCGATGACGACGGTGAAGCGATGGCCCGGATTGGAGACCGGCCCGGTGCCGACCCGCCCGCCCTTGTCGGTCGAAACCGTGGAACCGGTGGTCAGCGCCTGATTGGCAAGGGCAGTGTCGAACTCGCGTTCGGAGGCCGCCGACATGTCGATGGCGATGCGGTAGCCCGCGCCGTCCTCGTTCTTGAGAACATCGAGCTTGTCGACCGCGAACGGCCCCTTGCCGGTGAGAACCAGCCGCGACACGCCTGCCTCCAACTCACCCAGGCGCACGCCCTTGACCAGCCCGCGAGGCTTCAAATCCTTGGCATCGATGGCTAACTTCGTATTCGCCAGATCGATGACCAGACGATTGGGCCCGCGCAAAAGGAACCATTTGACGTCGGGCTCACGGTCGAAATCCATGACGATGCGCATCTTGGTGGCATCGCCCGCCATCTTGTAACCGGTTGCCGTGAGCGGGGCATCGGCGGCGTTGGCGACCAACGAGATGGTCATCGACAGCAGGAGGCAGAAGATCGCGAGCAAACGGCCGCCGGCACGACTGCCCTTGTCTGTGAAGCCTGCCAGTCCCATCTCTTTGCAGTCGCTCCCGGTTTGGCGCCAAGGCGCCCGGTCATGTAGTCGAAGTGCCGGTTAGGCCGCGAACTCGATTAACGATTGGTATCCAGAGAAGGTTAACCAAGCCTTTTCACGCGAGGCCCGGACCCGTGCTTACGTGGCGGAACCGCTTTTGCCGGCGTCGGAAATCGGGGTTGCCTTCCAACCCGCCAAATCATAAAAGCGATAGTGGATCACTGCAATCCTGGAACCGCCCTCCTCCGCAGCTTCCCGCTACAGGTGAGACGAAAGGCGGCTCCTTTCGCTCCATGCGAGAAGGGTTCAGGTGATCGCGACGAATTTCGCAGGTGTGCGCCCGTGGCGGGGGAATCGCCTGCGTGAGGAAAACGGCCGGGTTTGTCCCGCGCCGGCTCTGTATGAGCAAACAAGCTGGTCCGGTTTCCGGGCTTTGGTTCAAAAGGTTCTGCTGGTGACGATGGCTTCAAGCGCAATCATGGAAAGGTCCGCATCAAACCGCGCCAATATGGCTGCGGGCGGCACCGCCATGGCGCGCAGGCACCGTCCGGCGGACATTCAGACATCCGGCACCCACATTCATCCAGACACACAGCAGCGGCCCTTGCGCCGCAAGCTGCGGCTGACGGCTGCCGGGGGGAAACGAAATAATGCCCAACAAAATGCTGATAGACGCCTCCCACCCGGAGGAAACACGCGTTGTCGTCGTACGCGGTAATCGTATCGAAGAATTCGACTTTGAATCACAGGACAAGAAGCAGCTCAAAGGAAACATCTATCTCGCCCGCGTAACGCGCGTCGAACCCTCCCTTCAGGCAGCCTTTGTCGAATATGGCGGCAACCGTCACGGTTTCCTCGCCTTCAGTGAAATACACCCCGACTACTACCAGATCCCCGTCGCCGACCGTCAGGCGCTGCTGCGCGCCGAAGCGCAGGAAGCCGAGGACGAGGACGATGAGGACGGCGAAGGCGACGACCGCCAGAGCCGCGATCGCGGCCGGCGCGGGCGCCGGCGCGGCGGCAAGGGCCGCGACCGCGCAGAACACAAGCGCGATGCGAGCGGGGCCGATGCCGACGAGGCAACCGAAACGGCCGGCGAGGCAGGCGACGCCGACAATGGCAACGACGCCGTCTCGGAGAACACTTCCCACGGTTCGGAAACCATCGAACATGCGGCCGATATCCCGGAACAGGCCGCGGATGCATCCAATCATGGCGAAGCCTCCCCCGAGCAGAGCGACGAATCGTCCGGACAGGACGAAGGCGAGACCCGCGAGGGCGGCCCGACGTCGATCGCCGCCTCCGTCGACGCCGACGTGATTTCCGAACCCGTCCCGCTGACGGAACAGGGCAGTGAATCCAGCGACGATGATCGCGGCATGCTGGAAGAGGTTCAGTCTTCGCATCCGGACGATCACGAGGTCGAATCGGTCGGCGCCGAGGATGCCCTGGAGGAAGCGCGCAACCGCCGTAAGCCGATGCGCCGCCAGTACAAGATCCAGGAAGTGATCAAGCGCCGCCAGATCCTGCTGGTGCAGGTTGTCAAGGAAGAGCGCGGCAACAAGGGCGCAGCGCTCACCACCTATCTGTCGCTTGCCGGCCGCTATTCCGTGCTGATGCCGAACACGGCGCGCGGCGGCGGAATTTCGCGCAAGATCACCAGTGCTGTGGACCGCAAGCGCCTCAAGGAAGTGGTCGCCGATCTCGAAGTGCCGCAAGGCATGGGCGTCATCCTGCGCACCGCAGGCGAGAGCCGCACCAAGGCCGAGATCAAGCGCGATTACGAATATCTGATGCGGCTTTGGGAGAACGTGCGCAATCTCACGCTCCAGTCCACGGCCCCTGCCCTCGTCTACGAGGAAGGCAGCCTGATCAAGCGTTCGGTGCGCGACCTCTATAACAAGGACATCGACGAGATCCTCGTCTCCGGCGAAGAGGGCTACCGCGAGGCCAAGGACTTCATGCGCATGCTGATGCCGAGCCACGCCAAGGTGGTTCAGCCGTTCCGAGATACGACGCCGATCTTCGTGCGCAACGGTATCGAGGCGCAGCTTGACCGCATGCTGCAGCCGCAAGTGACGCTGAAGAGCGGCGGCTACATCATCATCAACCAGACCGAGGCGCTGGTCGCCATCGACGTCAATTCGGGCCGCTCGACCAAGGAGCACTCGATCGAGGACACCGCGCTCCACACCAATCTGGAAGCGGCGGAGGAAGTCGCCCGCCAGCTCAGGCTGCGCGACCTTGCCGGCCTGATCGTCATCGACTTCATCGACATGGAGGAGAACCGCAACAACCGTGCCGTCGAGAAGCGGTTGAAGGATCATCTCAAGAACGACCGCGCGCGCATCCAGGTCGGCCGCATCTCGCATTTCGGCCTGATGGAGATGTCGCGCCAGCGCATCCGCGCCAGCGTGCTGGAATCGACCATGAAGCCTTGCCCGCATTGCGGCGGCACCGGCCATGTGCGCTCCGATTCGTCTGTCGCGCTGATGGTGGTCAGGGCGATCGAGGAGTTCCTGCTCAAGGATTCGCGCAGCCACATCACAGTTCGCACGCCCGCGGCGACCGCGCTCTATGTGCTCAACCACAAGCGCGGCACGCTGGTGGAACTGGAAAGCCGCTTCGGCCTGACCATCACGCTTGAGGCCGACGACACGGTCGGTTCGCAGCATTATGCGATCTTCCGCGGCGCGCTGGCCGAAAAGCCTGAAGGCTTCGTCGAGGCACGCACCCTGCCGGCCTATGTCGAACCGGAAGAGCTCGAGGATGAGACCATCGTCGAGGAGGAAGACGAAGCACCGGCCCAGGCCGAACAGCCGCGTCAGCCGCAGCAAGGTCAGCACCAGCAGAGGCCCGGCGAAGAGGGCGAAGGCCGCGACCGCAAGCGCCGCAAGCGTCGCAGACGCCGCGGCGGCAAGGATCGCGATCGAGAACATGGCCACACCGACGGTGCTTCCGTGTTGGCGCAGGCCGACGAGTTGTCCACATCGGAAAACCTGTTGAGCCGTGACGAGGCGGAAGCCGGCGACGAGGCTCCGGTCCCCGCGGCCGGAACTGCCGAAACGGCGGAAGCATCCGACGAGGGCCAGGGCAAGAAGCGTCGCCGCGGCAAGCGCGGCGGCAAGCGCAACCGGCGCGAGGACGGCGAAGGCGAGGCCGAGGCAAGCGCCGATGAAGCGACCGAACCTTCCGGGGTCGATGCTTCCGAAAGCGAGCCTGCGATCGAGCCGGTAACCGTCGTGGCTGCGGAAGAGCCGGTGGCTCCAGTGAGCGACGAGGCGACGACCGCCGAGAAGCCCAAGAAGCCGCGGCGCGCAGCCAAGCCGAAGAAGGCAGCCGCCGAGGCTGTCGCCGAGGAGCCGATCGCTGAACTGGCCGTTCCGGCACCCGCCGAGACGCCAGCCACGCCATCGGACGAGGCAGCGGCAGCGACCGCCGAGGAAACACCGAAGGCCCGTCCGTCACGACGCAAGCCGGCGGCCATCGATGCGCCGGTCGTGCCGGTGGTTTCCTCGACCGTCGCCGAAGAGCCGGAAACCAAGACCGAAGAGAAGCCGAAGCGCGCCGGCTGGTGGCAGCGGAAAGGCTTCTTCTGAGATTTCAGCCCGTTGAACTGACTTCCTGAACAAAAAATCCCGCGCCGGTCGAAAGACGGTGCGGGATTTTTCATATCCAGCTTTTCCGACAGAGCGTTACGGCGCGAAGATCGACCAGTTCATCATCCTGGCGAGCTTCTCCAGGGCGATCGAGCCCAGCTTGGAATTGCCGTTGGCGTTGAGGCCGGGCGACCAGACGGCGAGCGAGGCGACGCCGGGCACGATGCCCAATATGCCGCCGCCGACGCCGCTCTTGCCCGGAATGCCGACGCGGAAGGCAAAATCGCCGGAGCCGTCATAGTGGCCGCAGGTCAGCATCATGGCGCCGATGCGGCGTGCCCGCTCGACCGACACCACGGAATGTCCGGTCGCCGGATTTTTGCCGCCATTGGCGAGGAACCGGCCGGCCATCGCCAGCTGCCGGCAGCTCATGGCGATGGCGCAATGATGGAAATAGACGCCGAGCGCCAGCTCCGGCGCATGATGAAGATTCCCGAAGGATTTCATGTAGTTGGCGAGCGCGAAGTTGCGATAGCCGGTGGCGCGCTCCGACGCTGCCACCTCGCGGTCGATGATGATGGTCTCGTCGTCGGCGAGGAACTGGATGAAGCGCAGGATCTCGCCGATCGCCTCGCGCGGCTGGTGGCCGGCAAGCAGGATGTCGGAGATGACAATGGCGCCGGCATTGATGAAGGGATTGCGCGGAATGCCGTTCTCATGCTCGAGCTGCACGATCGAGTTGAACGGATTGCCCGAAGGCTCGCGCCCTACCCGCTTCCACAGCGCGTCGCCGACATTGCCCAGCGCCAGCGTCAAGGTGAACACTTTCGAGATGCTCTGGATCGAAAAGGGCTGGTCGGCGTCGCCCGCCATCAGCACACGGCCGTCATTGGTGACGGCTGCGATGCCGAATTTCTTGGGATCAACCTTGCCGAGCTGCGGGATATAGGTGGCGACCTCGCCGCGATCGGTGCGTTCGGCCATTTCGACCGCGACTTCGGCCAGGGCGTGCTCGAGTTCCGGCATGGATCTACCTCAGCCAGCGTTCGATGCGCGCCAATGCCTCGACCATGTCGTCATGGCTGCCGGCATAGGAGAAACGCATGGTGCGGTGCCCGGCCTGGGTGTCGAAATCACGGCCGGGCGTGGCCGCGACATGCGCCTCGGCCAGCATCTTGCGGGCGAAAGCCATGCTGTCATTGCTGTGCCGGGTGACGTCGCAAAAGGCATAGAAGGCGCCATCCATCGGTGCGGCCAGCGGAAAGCCGAGCTCCGGCAGACGCTTCATCAGGAGCTCGCGGTTCCAGGCATAGCGACCCTTGACCGCTTCCAGCTCCTCGGTAGCGGCAAAGGCCTCGATTGCAGCGACCTGCGACAATTCCGGCGGCGAGATGTAGAGGCTCTGCGCAATGCGCTCGATGGGCCGCACCAGCGCTTCCGGCAGCACCATCCAGCCGATGCGCCAGCCGGTCATGCAATAGTATTTCGAGAAGGAGTTGATCGCCGTGACACCGGTGCCAAAGGCGAGTGCCGTGGTGTCGGGCGCCGCATAGGCCAGCCGGTGGTAGATCTCGTCGGAGATGACGGCAATGCCGAGCGCCTCCGCAGTCCGGACCAGGTCCGCGAGATCATCGGCCGGAATGACCGCGCCGGTCGGGTTGGCGGGACTTGCGAACAGCACGCCCTTCAGCGGTTTTTCGCGATGCGCGGTCTCCAGGTGAGCGGCATGAAGATATGCCGCATCGCCGAGCTCTATCTCGATCACTTCGATGCCCAGCGCCGCCATGATGTTGCGATAGGCGGGGTAGCCGGGCGCTGCGATGGCGACGCGGTCACCGGGATCGAACATTGCCAGGAAGGCGAGATTGAAGGCGGCCGAGGATCCCGTGGTGACCGCGATCCGGTCGGGCGCGACATCAAGCCCGTAGTGATCCCCATAGTGTTCCGCGATCGCCTTGCGCAATCCAGCCAGGCCCAGCGCATCGGTATAGCCAATACGCCCGTCCTGCAAAGCCCTGGCCGCCGCGGCACGAACGCGGGCCGGAGCCGGATCGGACGGCTGGCCGACGGCCATGGAAATGACCGGCGCGCCCGTCGCTCTCAGCCGGTTCGCCTCGGCCAGCACATCCATGGCGTGGAAGGGTTCGACATTGCCACGGCGTGAGAGCGAAACGACCATTTTGACCTCGATCCGACGATTGAGCGCACCACGTCCTGGCGCATGCGCCGCACAAATGCCCGATTGGTGTGAGGATCACAAGTTGAGGAAGTTTTTCCGGTGCCGACTTTTCATCTTTCGCCCGCTCGTCTACCAGTGGACACGTCATGTTGAGCCGACCCAAATCGATGGTTGCCTGGGTAGCGCGCGTCCTTGCGACGCTTTCGCTTGGCGTCGCCGTCGCGGTGTCTGGTTCCATCAGCGCCTTGGCCCAGAACGTGCCGGTGGTGCGCGATGCCGAGATCGAGGCGCTGGTGCGCGACTACGCCCGCCCGATCTTCAAGGCCGCCGGTCTGGCGAATGACGGCATCGACATCGTCCTGGTCAACGACCAGAGCTTCAATGCCTTCGTCACCGGACGCAGGCTGTTCATCAACACGGGCGCCTTGATGGAAGCCGAAACGCCCAACGAGATCATCGGCGTCATCGCCCACGAGGCCGGCCATATCGCCGGCGGCCACCAGCAGAAACTGCGTGACCAGCTCGAGCGCGCCAAGACGATGGCCATCATCGCAACCTTGCTGGGCGCCGGCGCCATGGTCGCCGGGGCGACCACCAACAGCCGCGGACTTGCCGGCGCCGGCGTGGGCGTGGCGGCTGGCGGCGGCGAGATGGCGCAGCGCAGCATTCTCGCCTATCAGCGCACCGAGGAAATGACGGCCGACCGCTCGGCGATCACCTATCTCAACGCCACCGGCCAGTCCGGCATGGGCATGCTGAAGACGTTTCAGCGTTTCCAGACGGCCTTGTCGCTGTCGGGCGCGCAGGTCGATCCCTACCGGATCAGCCATCCAATGCCGCGCGATCGAATCTCCAACCTCGAAGTGCTGGTCAAGCAGAGCCCCTATCTCGACAAGGTCGATGCGCCGGCACTGCAATTGCGCCACGACATGATGCGGGTGAAGATCGCTGTCTACATGGAAGGCCAGGCCGCCGCGTCGCGGCTGATGCGAAAGATGCAGGGCAGCCTTGCCGCGCAGTATGGCGAGGCCCAATCGGCCTATCTTTTCGGCAACATCGCCACCGCACTCGCCAAGACCAACGCCTTGATCAAGGCCCAGCCCGGCAACGCCTATTTCCAGGAATTGCGCGGCGATATATTGATGAAGGCGAACAAGCCCAAGGAAGCTGCCGATGCCTACGCCAAGGCGGTCAGCCTCGACAAGGCGCGATCCGGATTGCTGCCGGTTTCGCTCGGCCAGGCGTTGATGGCGACGGGCACCCCAGACGCTCTGAAAAAGGCCGTGGTGCAGATCAACAACGGCTTGCGACGCGACAAGGAAAATTCCGTGGGATACCGCTATCTGGCGCAGGCCTATGGCGAACTGGGAGACATACCAGGCGCCGAGCTTGCCACGGCCGAGGGTCATTTCTATTCCGGTAACTACAAGGATGCGAAGATCTTCGCCATGCGAGCGCAGCAGCAACTCAAACGCGGCGAGCCGCGATGGATTCGCGCCCAGGACATCATAAACTACAAGCCGTCGGGCAAGGTATAATGAACCTTCCGGCCGTGCGCTGCGACGCAGCCAGGCCAGAAAACAGGCAAAGGAACGGAACGATGAAAAAGGCACTGCTGCTGGGCACCACGGGAGTTGCGATAGCCCTTGCCATGCTGGCGTTCGGTTTCGTGGCCGGCAGCCCGCAAATCGCGGAAGCCGGTGCGGCGCAACCGCTACAGACGGCAGCGGACGATACCAAGATCGACCGCACCGAGGTCGAAGGCATCATCCGCGATTATCTCCTGAAGAATCCGGAAGTGCTGCTGGAAGTCCAGGATGCGCTCGAGGCCAAGCAGAAAGAAGAGCAGCGCATTGCCCATCTCGGCGTCATCAAGGGCGCCAAGGAGCAGATCTTCAACTCCTCCTTCGACGGCGTGGTCGGAAACCCGAAAGGCAAGGTCACGATCGTCGAGTTCTACGACTACAATTGCGGCTTCTGCAAACGCGCCATCGAAGACATGCAGGCGCTGACCAAGGCCGATCCGGACCTGCGTTTCGTGCTCAAGGAGTTCCCGATCCTCGGCCCGGATTCGCAGAAGGCCAGCGTCGTCTCGATGGCCTTCCACCTGATGATGCCGCAGAAGTACGGCGAGTTCCACAATGCGCTGCTCGGCGGCCAGGGACGTGCCACCGAGGCGGCGGCGATCAAGGTCGCGCTTTCGCTCGGCGCCGACGAAGCGACGCTGCGTGAAAAGATGAAGGACCCGTCCATCACCGAAGCCTTCTCCAAGACCTACGATCTCGCCAACAAGCTGGCGATCACAGGAACGCCGTCCTATGTCGTCGGCAACGAGGTCGTGTTCGGGGCGCTCGGACAGGAAGTCCTGGCGGAGAAGATCGAGGCGGCGAAAGCCGCGCTTTGATCGGCCGCGGGTTTTCTTCACGGGCGCATTTCCGCCTGTTGTGGACAGTGAAAGAACGCACTTGCGCTCTTTCCGCGGGCGTCTATGCCCATTATAGAGGGCCCAGCGCCGGTTTGACGCCGGTGCCGGAAAAGGTCGGCATTTTTTGAAAACGGTTTTCGTCCTGAACGGTCCCAATCTCAACGCGCTCGGCAAGCGCGAGCCTGGCATCTATGGCGGCAAGACGCTTGCCACCATCGCGGACGACTGCAGAGAGGCCGGCGCGGCGCTCGGGCTCGAAATCGATTTCCGCCAGTCGAACCACGAGGGCGACCTCGTCGACTGGATCCAGGAAGCCGGCGACAAGGCCGTCGGCATCGTCATCAATCCCGGCGCCTATAGCCACACGTCGATCGCGATTCACGACGCCATTCGTTCCGTGGCGCCGCTGCCGGTCGCCGAGGTCCATCTTTCCAATATCCATGCGCGGGAATCATTCCGCCACGTCTCCATGGTCGCGCCGGTCGCTGTCGGCATGATCTGTGGCTTTGGGCCGCTCGGCTACACGCTGGCGCTTCAGGCGCTGGCCGCACGCCTATGACCGGCCAACAAACAGAAGGCTCGAAAATGTCGATAAAGAAGACCGGTGTTGACCAGCAGCTGATCCGCGACCTCGCGGGCATACTGAACGACACCAATCTCACGGAGATCGAAGTCGAGCTGGGTGACCTGAAGGTGCGCGTATCGCGGCAGGCGCCGGCGGTTCACGCGATAGCCGCGCCGCAGCCGGCCTTTGCGCCGGCGCCAGCGGCCCAACCTGCCACCGCAGCCGTTCCGGCCGCGGCCGACGTGTCGAAAAACGCCGTGGCCTCCCCCATGGTCGGCACCGCCTACCTGGCGCCCTCGCCGGATGCCAAGCCGTTCATCGAGATCGGCCAGAACGTCAAGGAAGGGCAGACGCTGCTGATCATCGAAGCGATGAAGACGATGAACCAGATCCCGTCGCCGCGCGCCGGCACGGTGACGGCGATCCTGTTCGAGGACGCACAGCCGGTCGAATACGGCATGCCGCTCGTCGTGATCGAGTAGAGCGGCCCTAATGTTCCAGAAGATTCTCATCGCCAATCGCGGCGAAATCGCGCTTCGGGTGCTGCGTGCCTGCAAGGAGCTTGGCATCCAGACGGTGGTGGTGCATTCGACCGCCGACGCCGACGCCATGCATGTTCGGCTCGCCGACGAGAGCGTATGCATCGGGCCACCGCCATCGCGCGACAGCTATCTCAATATCCACCAGATCGTCGCCGCCTGCGAGATCACCGGCGCCGACGCCGTGCATCCCGGCTACGGTTTCCTGTCGGAGAACGCCAAGTTTTCCGACATATTGGCCGCGCATAACATTACCTTTATCGGTCCGACCGGCGACCATATCCGCATCATGGGCGACAAGATCGAAGCCAAGCGCACCGCCAAGCGCCTCGGCATCCCGGTGGTTCCCGGCTCCGATGGTGCGGTGACCGAGGAAAAGGAGGCCAAGCGCATCGCCGCAGAGATCGGCTATCCCGTGATCATCAAGGCGTCGGCCGGCGGCGGCGGACGCGGCATGAAAGTGGCGCATACCGAGGCCGACCTCGAAGTCGCCTTGCAGACGGCCCGCTCGGAAGCAGGCGCGGCCTTCGGCGATGACGCCGTCTATATTGAAAAGTACCTGCAAAAGCCGCGCCATATCGAGGTTCAGGTGTTCGGCGACGGCTTTGGCCGGGGCGTGCATTTCGGCGAGCGCGACTGCTCCTTGCAGCGTCGCCACCAGAAAGTCTGGGAAGAGGCCAACTCACCCGCGCTAAACGCCGAGGAACGCTCGCGCATCGGCGATATCTGCGCCAACGCCATCGCCGACCTCGGCTATTCCGGCGCCGGCACGATCGAGTTCCTCTACGAGAATGGCGAGTTCTATTTCATCGAGATGAACACGCGCCTGCAGGTAGAGCATCCGGTGACGGAGGCTATCACTGGCATCGATCTGGTGCATGAGCAGATCCGTGTCGCCTCGGGCGGCGGTCTTTCGGTCAAGCAGGAAGACATCCGCTTCCAGGGCCATGCCATCGAGTGCCGCATCAATGCAGAGGATCCGCGCACCTTCACGCCCTCGCCCGGCACGATCACCCATTTCCACACGCCAGGCGGCCTTGGCATCCGTGTCGATTCCGGCGTGTATTCAGGGTACAAGATCCCGCCTTACTACGACAGCCTGATCGGCAAGCTGATCGTGCACGGGCGCAACCGCGTCGAATGCATGATGCGGCTGCGCCGGGCACTGGACGAATTCGTCGTCGACGGAATCAAGACGACGTTGCCGCTGTTTCGCGACCTCGTCGGCAACGCCGACATCGCCAATGGCGACTATGACATCCACTGGCTGGAAAAATATCTGGCCAAAGGCGAATAGCCCCGGACTTGCCGCTATAATGAAGCGATGACTCGCCCCTACGCGCCAGGCTATCGTATCCCGACCGACCTTCTGCTCAAGGCCTACGCCTCGGGCGTCTTCCCGATGGCCGAAAGCGCCGCCGACCCGGAAGTGTTCTGGGTGCGGCCGGAGACGCGCGGCATCATTCCGCTCGACCGCTTCCACACGCCGAAAAGTCTGAAGAAGGCGCTTCGGCGAAACCTCTTCGACATCCGTTTCGACTTCGATTTCGAGGCGACGATCGATGGCTGCGCCGAAAGGCGCGAGGAGCGCCGTTCCACCTGGATCAACGCGCCGATCCGGGAGGCCTATGTGCAGTTGCATCGCATCGGCCATTGCCATTCTGTCGAGGCCTGGCGCGAGGAGCGGCTGGTCGGCGGCCTCTACGGTGTCTCCCTGGGGAGGGTGTTCTTCGGCGAAAGCATGTTTTCCCGGGAAACGGATGCTTCGAAGATCTGCCTTGTGCATCTCGTCGAACGCCTGCAGGCGCGCGGTTTCGCGCTGCTCGACACGCAGTTCACCACCGAACACCTCAAGCGCTTCGGCGCAATCGACGTGCCGCGCGGCAAATACGAGAAGATGCTGGCCGACGCGCTGAAGGGTGAAGCGGTGTTTTTCCCCTGATGATCCAGCCCGTCAGCGGACCTTCGTTTCCAGCGGAGCCTGCGAATGGAACATCATCTTCCAGCCGTTGACGCGATGGACATAGCCGGTGCTGACCAGCGCCGCGTAGGCTTCGCCATTGCCCTTCACGGCATGCGCCTCATAGGCCAGGATGACGATGTCGCTGCCTGGTTCGACCACGCCCTTGAGATCGATCTCGAGATCACGCCATCGCTTGGGATCGGCGGCGGTTTCGGCGAGATCGGCATTGCTCATGGTCTGGGCCATCCGCGGAAATGCCACGAGGCACTCGGTGTCGGCATTGGCCGCGAAAAATGCCGAATCGCCTGTCCAGAAGCCCTTTTCGAGCTCAAGCAGTTCCTTGATGCTGGCGGTGATCCGCTTTCTGGCAGACATCGGAAAATCCTCCCGGCGCGCATCGTGTGGCCGTCAGGGCCCAACGCGTTGCCCTCAGGGCGGTTCCGAAGGATCAGTTGGTGCTGGTCGTAGGCGGTTCCGTGGCTTCCGGTTCGGCCGCAGCCGGAGCGGCCGTGGCATTCGGCTGGGCCGTATCGGGCTTGGCCGCATCGGTCTTGGCCGAATCGGGCGCTGGCACATCCGACTTCTGCTTGCAGGCCTTCAGCCAGACGTCATAGACGGCATGCTCGACGGCATTGAGACCAGGGCTTTCGGCAAACATCCAGCCAGTGAAGATGCGGCGGATCTTGCGGTCGAGCGTGATCTCGTCGACTTCGACAAAAGAATCGGTCTTCGGCTCCTCGTTCTGCGGCCGGGAGTAGCAGACGCGCGGCGTCACCTGCAAAGCACCGAACTGCACCGTCTCGTCGATATAGACGTCGAAGGTGATGATGCGGCCGGTGATCTTGTCGATGCCGGCGAATTCGGCGACCGGGTTGGTGATTCGGTCCGATCCCGGCGCCGGCGCGGGTGCGGCCGGCGTTGGCGAAGCGGCAAGTGCCGCGGTGCCAAAGGTGAGCCCGGCGGCTACTATCAGTGCGCCCATCGATGTCAGGCTGAAAATGCTCATGCAGGGATACCGGTGGTTAGCGCCCGGGTGATTCTCTCTATCACAAAGGCTAGTCGCCGTTTTCTGATGAGCAAGCTGCTAGACACCAATTGTGGCGATAAAGGACCGACGCCCGCTTATGATCCGGGCGTCCAGGCGTCGTAGTCGCCGGTGACCTGCGGGCGGTGCTGGTTGGTCAGCACCGAGCCCTTCGGACGATAGGCTGAGGGCGAGCCGGTCAGGTTCGGTTGATGTGGCTTCTGCCAGTCGCGCGGCTTGTAATCGTCGCTCGGCGGCGCGACGTCGACGCGGTGATGAATCCAGCCGTGCCAGCCGGGCGGGATAGAAGAAGCCTCGGAATAATCGCGATAGATGACCCAGCGGCGCGTGCGTCCTTCGGAATCGACACCGCCTTCGTAGTAGACGTTGCCCACCTCGTCCTGCCCGACCTTCCTGCCGTGCCGCCAGGTGTGCAGGCGCGTGCCAAGCGTCTGGCCGTTCCACCAGGTGAAAAACTGCGTAAGGAAAGTCTTCATCTTCAAACCCTCGCGCCGATGGCGTCCGTTTCCTGCTTATGGCGTCAGCCCTTCGTGAAGGCAAGGGGCTTGCCGCCAAGAGGGCGCAAATGGCGCGCCGGTAAGGCGACACAAGCCGGTGATGCATTGCCGGCGCCGTATGGTGCTTGCCAACCACCCTCAGCCTTTCTAAAGCTCTGCGCGCGCGCCCCGTGCGGGTATCCGGCCGACCGTTGGCCGAGGGAGGTGACGATTGGCCAGGAAATCGCCGACCGCCGACATTCGCATCGGTGCCGACGCCATTCGCCGCCGAAAGCGTGACGTGCCGATCGTCTGTCTCACCGCCTATACCTACCCCATCGCCCGCCTGCTCGACGAGCATGTCGATCTGCTCCTCGTCGGCGACAGCGTCGCAATGGTCCTGCATGGCCACAAAACGACGCTGGGCGCCTCGCTGGAGATGATGATCGCGCATGGGCAAGCGGTGATGCGCGGCTCGGCCAGGGCTTGCGTCGTCGTCGACATGCCAGCCGGCAGCTATGGGGATTCGGCTGCCCAAGCGGTTGCCTCGGCGCGGCGTATCGTTGGCGAAACCGGCTGCCAGGCTGTGAAACTCGAGGGCGGCGTCGGTATGGCCCGGCAGATCGCCGCGGTCGTCGATGCCGGCATCGCGGTCATGGGCCATATCGGCCTGCTGCCGCAATCCGTTGAGAAGGATGGCGGCTACAGGATCAAGGGCCGGACCGACGAGAATGCGGCAGCGCTGTTTGCCGATGCGCGCGCCGTCGAAGAAGCGGGCGCGTTTTCGGTGGTCATCGA
Organism: Mesorhizobium sp. B2-1-3; assembly: GCF_006442495.1. Taxonomy (NCBI): domain Bacteria; kingdom Pseudomonadati; phylum Pseudomonadota; class Alphaproteobacteria; order Hyphomicrobiales; family Phyllobacteriaceae; genus Mesorhizobium; species Mesorhizobium sp. B2-1-3. The sequence goes on along the minus strand of NZ_VFWL01000025.1, from coordinate 7,741 downwards.
GGGCACGGTCGAAGCGGTCGCGGCCGAAATCACCCGCAGCATCGCCATTCCGACCATCGGCATCGGCGCCAGCGGCGTTTGCGACGGCCAGATCCTGGTCATAGACGACATGGTCGGGCTCACCGTCGACCGCGTGCCGAAATTCGTCAAGGAGTACGCCGATTTGCGCAGCGCGGTCTCGCAGGCGGCCGCACGTTACGCCAGCGAGGTACGACACCGGACATTCCCCGGTCCCGAAAATGTGTTTTCGGCCACCTTGGGCAAGGACAACAGATGAGCCGGCCCCTCGTCGTCGACACGGTCGCGGGCCTCCGCGCGCGGATCCGCGACTGGCGGCGCGACGGCCTTCGCGTCGCCATGGTGCCGACAATGGGCGCCTTGCACGAAGGGCACCTGTCGCTGATCCGGATCGCGCTTGAAAGAGCCGATCGCTGCATCGTCTCGATCTTCGTCAACCCGACGCAGTTCGCGCCGAGCGAGGATCTCGACAAATATCCACGTCAGCTCGCCCGCGATCTCGACCATCTGGCTTTGGCCGGAGCCGATCTTGCCTACACGCCTGGGGTTGGTGAGATGTATCCTGCCGACTTTGCCACCAAAATCTCGGTCGGCGGTCCCTCCGCCGGGCTCGAATCGGATTTTCGACCGACTTTTTTCGAAGGCGTCGCCACCGTCGTGGCGAAGCTGTTCCTGCAGGCGTCGCCCGACGTCGCGGTCTTTGGCGAAAAGGATTATCAGCAATTGTGCGTCGTCAGGCAGCTCTGCCGCGACCTCGACCTGCCCGTTGAAATCATCGGCGCGCCGACGATCCGCGACGCGCATGGCCTCGCCATGTCATCGCGTAACGCCTATCTCGGCGAGGCCGAACTCCAGATCGCCCGCCGGCTCAACGTGATCCTGCGCAAGGCAGCCGCGGCGCTGGCGGCCGGCGCCGACCAGAACGGCGCGACAGGCGAAGCCAGCCGCGCCCTACTCGCGGCCGGCTTCCACAAGATCGATTATGTCGAAGCTCGCGAGAGCCGGACGCTGACGCCGTGGCGCCGCAGGCACGAGGGCCGCCTGCTCGCCGCCGCCTGGCTGGGCAAGACCAGGCTGATCGACAATGTGGACGTCTCCACCACTTAGGCTGCGGCTCGACCGCTGAATTCGACCGCCGGATTGCGCACCCGAAAAGGTCCGCCGCTATGCGGCAAGCGGCCTTTCATAGACGAGGGCCGGGATAGCGGATTGGGCCGAACCGCAATTGTCGGTGCGGCCGGTCTGGACGAAGCCGTTCGCCTGGTAGAAGGCAATTGCGCGCGTGTTCTTCTCTTCCACTTCCAGCCGGATGGCGCGGGCCTCAGGGAAGCTTTCGATGATCTCGTCGAGAAGCATGCCGCCGATGCCCCGGCCCTGCAGGCGGGGCTGCACGTAAAGCTGCTTCAGCATGATCAAGCCGCCGCCATCGACCGCTTCGGCAAATGCCATGCCGCCAATGCGCTGGCCATCGTCGGCGACGAGGAACTCGCTGTTCGGCTTTGCCAGCCGCGCCGCGAGCGAGGCGATCGAATGCCACGCATCGGTGATCTCTGTCACCCGTTCGGCGCCGTAGATGGCGTCGTAAGTCGCATGCCAGGTCTCGACCAGCAGCGCCCGGATGGCGGCGAGGTCGCGATCCCCGGCGGTGCGCACGAACATGGCGTTACTCGATGCCCAGCTTGGCCTTGACCAGGTCATTGACGGCCTGCGGGTTGGCCTTGCCGCCGGTCGCCTTCATCACCTGGCCGACGAACCAGCCGGCCATGGTCGGCTTGGCGCGCGCCTGCTCGACCTTGTCCGGGTTGGCGGCGATCACCTCGTCCACCGCTTTTTCGATAGCGCCGGTGTCGGTAACCTGTTTCATGCCGCGGCTCTCGACCAGTTGGCGCGGGTCGCCGCCCTCGTTCCAGACGATCTCGAACAGGTCCTTGGCAATCTTGCCGGAGATGGTGCCATCCTTGATCAGGTCGATGATAGCGCCGAGCTGGTCTGGCGAAACCGGAGCGTTTTCAATGTCCTTGCCAGCTTTGTTCAATTGTCCGAGCAGGTCGTTGATGACCCAATTGGCCGCGAGCTTGCCGTCGCGGCCGGCGGCCACCTTCTCGAAATAGTCGGCGATCGGCTTTTCCGACACCAGGATCGAAGCATCGTAAGTCGAGAGGCCGAGCGAGGAGATCAATCGCGCCTTCTTGTCGTCGGGCAGTTCCGGCAACTCCTTGGCCAGCGCTTCGACATAGGCCTGGTCGAACTCCAGCGGCAACAGATCGGGATCGGGAAAATAGCGGTAGTCGTGCGCCTCTTCCTTGGTGCGCATCGAACGGGTTTCGCCCTTGACGGCGTCGAACAGCCGCGTTTCCTGGTCGATCGTGCCGCCATCCTCGATGATGGCGATCTGCCGGCGCGCCTCGAAATCGATCGCCTGGCCGATGAAGCGGATCGAATTGACGTTCTTGATCTCGCAGCGCGTGCCGAATTCGCCGCCCGGCCGGCGCACCGAAACATTGACGTCGGCGCGCATGGAGCCTTCGTCCATGTTGCCGTCGCAGGTGCCGAGATAGCGAACGATGGTGCGCAGCTTGGTAACATAGGCCTTGGCTTCGTCGGCCGAACGCATGTCCGGTTTCGACACGATTTCCATCAGCGCCACGCCGGAGCGGTTGAGATCGACATAGGACATGGTCGGATGCTGGTCGTGCATCGATTTGCCGGCATCCTGCTCCAGATGCAGGCGCTCGATGCCGACCTCGATGTCCTCGAACTCGCCCTGGCGGTCGGGCCCTACGGAGACGATCACCGTGCCCTCGCCGACGATCGGCTGCTTGAACTGCGAGATCTGGTAGCCCTGCGGCAGGTCCGGGTAGAAGTAGTTCTTCCGGTCGAAGACGGACTTGTGGTTGATCTGCGCCTTCAGCCCGAGGCCGGTCCGGATCGCCTGCTTGACGCATTCCTCGTTGATGACGGGCAGCATGCCGGGCATTGCGGCATCGACCAGGCTGACATTGGCGTTAGGGGCGGCACCGAACGACGTCGAAGCGCCGGAAAACAGCTTTGCTTCCGATGTCACCTGCGCATGGACCTCGAGCCCGATGATGATTTCCCAGTCGCCGGTGGCGCCGGGGATCAGGCGTTTCGCGTCGGGCGTGCGGGTATCGATGATGCTCATGGTGGCCTGCGTAGTAGAACGATGGAAACGTGCGTTTTGCACATCCTGATTTGCAACTTCGCTAGTGCAAACCGCCTCGCGAGACAAGCGTAAAGCCGCTCGCTGGCCTTTTCCGCCGCTTTCGCCTATAGGCCATCCATCCCAATGGAGAGTGGATGTCCACTTACGCTCAGTCCCGGTAAGGCCCTGACCTCGCAGCGAGGCAGGGCAGAAAACCTGAAACCCCGTGCCGCGAAGCTTCGCGGCGGCGGCTTTTGTTGTTTTCCCGGAAACTCTCCCATGGATATTTCGCGTATTGAACAACGCGTTCTGCACCTGCTCGCGCAGGGCGGACGCATCGAGATCGAAAAAAGTGAGAAGAAGCGGATCGCGTCCGTCAAATGCCTGACCCGCGACGGCTGGCACTACCCCGGCGTCGATCTCGACCTGTTTCGGAAGCTGAAGCGCAAGAAGGCGGTTTCGTCGTCGGACGGCGGCCCCTACCGCATCACGCGGCGCGGGCTCCAACTCGTCCGCTCCGAACTCGACAACAGGTAGCCTATCGCCCGCCGGCCGTTTGCGCGGCCGGCGGTTGCTTGCCGCTCAGGCGGTAGCAATATAGGCGCGGATTTCCTCAGCCTCGCGCTCGACATCCTCGATACGACGCTTGACCACGTCGCCGATCGAAACGATGCCGTCGAGCATGCCGTCCTTTTCCACCGGAAGATGGCGGAAGCGGCCCCGGGTCATGATCTCCATCACCTCGTTGACGGTGTGATTCTCGTTGCAGATCTTTACTTTCGGCGTCATCGCGGAACGAACGGCTATGTCGAGCGCGGCAGCGCCTTCCCTGGCGACGACGCGCACGATGTCGCGCTCGGACAGGATGCCGACGATCTTGCGGTCTCCATTGGTGATGACCAACGCCCCGATCCTGTGTTCGGCAAGGATGCGGATGGCTTCGCTCAGTTTTTCGTTCGGCCCGAGCGTCAACACGTCGTGGCCTTTTTGCTCGAGAATGGCCTTAACCGTCATGGCGTCCTCCTCTACTTTGCCAACCGGTTCCTGCCCTGACCGGCTTTCACGTAAGAGTGAACATCGTGCGCCGCGATCGGTTGCATTTCAAGTGCGGTGGTCGGTCGTCTCCCAATCGAGCGGCTGCCAACGCCTGTCGAACCAGCGCAAGCCGAAGAAGCCGGCGACAAAGCCGCCAATATGAGCCTCCCAGGCGATCTGGCTGTCGACGCCGGGGGCGAAGCCGACAAGGCCGGTGACAAGATTGATCATCATCCAAACGGCAAGGAAGATCATCACGCCACGCGAGCGCAGCACCATTGCGATCGGCAGCACGGGGCCGGCGAAAGCGGCTTTGCCCGCCGAACGATCCGTACGGAAGCCAAAGCGTGCCGCTGCTCCCATCATGCCCGATATCGCACCGGAAGCCCCGACCAGCGGCGCTTCGCCATATGGATGCATGGCCCAGAAAAGCGCCACTGAAGCCAGTCCCGTCGCGGCGAAGAACAACGCGAACCAGAACGCTCCGAGCCGATTGGCCAACGGCGAGCCAAAGGCAGCGAGCCAGACCATATTGATGGCGATATGCGCAAATCCACCATGCATGAAGGCATAGGTGAAGGGCCGCGTGAACAGGAACCAGTCGAAGCCGTATTGGCCGGTGTAGAGGACAGGGATGAAGGCCCCATCGTAAAGCAGTGTCATTTGCTGAGCATCACTCAGCACGTATTGCTGCAACAGGTAGATGGCCACGCAAATGGCGATCACCGCCAGCACGATCGGCGGCAGGTTGAAGATCGGCTCGCGACGCGGCTCGGGCTCGCGATCCGCCTGTTCTATTTCCGGTGGGCTTACAGGTTCACTCATGCGCACTAGCACTCGGTCCAGGATTCGTCGTTGCGAGCATCTAGACCACTGCCCGCCGGACCACAAAGGGCGAATCGCCGAGCGCGAATCAAAAGTGCCGAATCAAAAGAAAGCCGTCCAAGGTTTCCCTTGAACGGCTGTCGAGTCCCCTGTTCCCCCGAACTCTTGACTGAAGTGCTGCCGATCGTCGCGAAACGACCGATTCTGGAGTGGTTTTTGTGTGCCACGCGGCTCGACCGGGCGCAACGTAAACCACTTGTTAACCTTAACGGCCCCGACCCGTGAACAAGTGTTAACGACGCTGGCACGCTTCCTGCTCCGCAACGCATGTAGGTCATCGGAGGGCGCCCTTCTGTTCACCGATGGGACATCAGACGACAGAATGCGCGGAGCTGCTTAGCATGAACCAGAACGGATCGATCACGCTGTTCCAGTATTGGAACCGCTTGCGTGATGGACGCCCTGCCCCGAAGCGCTCGGAAGTGGAGCCGGCCGATATCAAGTCGCTGCTGGCCGACACCTTCATCCTGGAAAGGGACACGCGTGGGCAAGCGGTGTTCCGGCTGGCCGGCACAAGGCTCTGCGCCTCCTATGGCCGCGAACTCAAGGGGTTCTCCTTTCCCTCGCTATGGCGCGAGAAGGACCAGCGGCTGGTCTCGAAGCTGATCCATGGCGTGTTCGACCAGAAATCCGTCGTGCTGATCATGTTCGAGGGCTTCAGCCGCAACGGCCGTTCCAACAAGTTCGAACTGCTTGCCTTACCGCTGGATGGCGGCGTCGAAAACCCGCGTTGCCTTGGCGTGATCAGCGCTGTGGAGAAGCCGTTCTGGCTGGGCGCCGACCCGCTCACGGACGCGTTGATCGATTCGATCCGTGTCATCGATCCCGAAAAAGAGTTGCTGGCGAGCCGGCCGGCGATCGACGTTCCCTCGCTTGTTCCCGCCGAACTGGAGGCGCCCGAAACCATCTCCGCGCTCGGCCGAGCGCGCCGCATCCGCCACCTCGTCGTCTTCGATGGCGGGCGCGAGGAATAGTTGACGATCCTACAGCCCCGCCTGCCCGTTTTTCCCCTTTGTTAACCCGCTTTGCTGTAGTTCTGGGATGAAGTCCCTGGCATCGGCGCGCGGGGATGCCAAACGGGGTGTAGGCAGTCATGAGGTCAGCGGCGGTCGACTACGCGCCGTCCCAAGCTGAGAGACGTAACTTTCAGCGCGTCCGGGTCAAGATATACGGGCGCTTCATGCTGGAAGACCGCACCGAACATCCTTGCCAGGTCGTCGATATGTCGCCGGGTAACGTCGCGTTTCGCACGGACCGCATCGGCATGCCCGGTGAAAAGGTCATCGCCTATGTCGACCATATCGGCCGCATAGAAGGCGTCGTCACCCGCACCTTGCAGGACGGTTTCGCAATGACGGTGATTGCGTCGGACCGCAAGAAGGACAAGCTCGCCGCGCAATTGACGTGGCTCGCCAACAAGCACGAGCTCGATCTGCCGGAAGACCGCCGCCACGAGCGCGTCGCCCCCCGCAACCCGACCAGCATCCTGCAGCTCACCGACGGCCGTCAGTACCAGTGCCGCATCATCGACCTGTCGCTCTCCGGCGCCGCGATCGAGATCGACGTCAAGCCGGCGATCGGCGTCCAGGTCATGCTCGGCACCATGCGCGGACAGATCGTGCGTCATTTCGAGGATGGCGTCGCCATCGAATTCGCCGTCATCCAGCGGCCTGAGACGCTCGATTCGGAATTCAACACGCCGCGCGCCTGAAGGCCGAACAGCGTCCAGATCAAAACCGGCCTTCGCGGCCGGTTTTTTTGTATTTCACGACAGCGCAATTCGAGTCACTTCAGTCCCCGAAACGTTAAACGATTGACCATTCAAAAGTTTCAAATTTGATACTTATTCTAGGGGCGTTTTACTCAATGTCTACTGCGCGCTTTTGCGTCGAATAAATCCACCTGTGGCAATGTCTCCCTCGAACGGGGAGACAAAAACAATGAAGAAAACGAGGGGCAAGCTGTTGCTGATGGCGATGGCGATGCAGCTTTCCGCTTGGGGATCAGCATATGCCGCGGGACCGGCCTATATGCACACCGGCGGCCGCACCACACAGCCTGTCGGCCACTATGAATTCTGCCAGCGCATGCCGGGCGAATGCAGCGAGCGGACACCCAAGGGGGCGCCGGTCGAACTGACCCGCAAGCTGTGGGCGACGATCCTCAGCATCAACAATTCGGTCAATACCCGCGTCAAGCCGCGCACCGACATGGAAAACAACGGCGTCGAGGAATATTGGGCCTATCCCGACAACGGCTATGGCGATTGCGAGGACTACGCGCTAGAAAAGCGCCGCGAGCTGATGGACGCCGGCGTTCCGGCCGGCAACCTGTTGATGACGGTCGCGCGCCAGTCGAACGGTGACGGCCACGCGGTGCTGACCGTGCGCACCAGCCTCGGCGAATTCATCCTCGACAATCTGGAAACCAAGGTCCTGTCCTGGACGGACACCGACTACACCTACCTCAAGCGACAGTCGGATACCAATTCCGGCGTCTGGGTGACGATCAACGACGGCCGCGCCGACGCGGTCGCCAGCGTCCGCTGAAGGCGTCGATCCGGCACGCGTGAACCAGAGACCAGGCGCTACGCATCAACGCGATGCGCCTAAGGAGAAACCCGGTCGAGTCCCCACCCTC
>NZ_VFWL01000024.1:0-71181 GCF_006442495.1 Mesorhizobium sp. B2-1-3 | reverse complement strand
TTCCTGCCCCGCGCAGCCCAACCCGACCCGCGCTCCCCTCACGCGGTCTTCTGCGTCACCAGCCCCAGTTCCTCGACCATCGCCTGGCGCATCAGGAATTTCTGCGGCTTGCCGGTCACCGTCATCGGCAATTCGGCGCGGAAGCGGATGTGGCGCGGAACCTTGTAATGCGCGATCTGGCCGGCGCAGAAGGCCTTGATCTCCTGCTCGGTGGCGATCTGGCCGGGCTTGAGCACAATCCAGGCGCAGAGCTCCTCGCCGTATTTGGCGTCGGGAATGCCGAACACCTGCACCTCCCTGACCTTGGGGTGCCGGTAGAGGAACTCCTCGACCTCGCGCGGATAGACGTTCTCGCCGCCGCGGATGACCATGTCCTTGACCCGGCCGACGATGTTGCAATAGCCCTCGGCATCGATCGTGGCGAGGTCGCCCGTATGCATCCAGCCGTCGGCATCGATCGCCTCGCGGGTCTTGTCCTCGTCGTCCCAATAGCCCTTCATCACGGAATAGCCGCGTGTGCAGAGTTCGCCCGGCGCACCGACGGCAACGGTTGCGCCATCGGCATCGACGGCCTTGACCTCGACATGGGGATGAACGCGCCCGACAGTCGAGACGCGTTTTTCCAAGGGGTCGTCGACGCTGCTCTGGAAGGAGACCGGGCTGGTCTCGGTCATGCCGTAGGCGATGGTCACTTCGGACATATGCATCAGCGACACCACCTTCTTCATCACCTCGATCGGGCATGGCGAGCCGGCCATGATGCCGGTGCGCAGGCTGGACAGGTCGAAGGCGGCGAAATCGGGATGGTCGAGCAGGCCGACGAACATGGTCGGCACGCCGTAGAGGCCGGTGCAGCGCTCCTGCGCCACGGCGTTCAGTGTCGCGCCGGCATCGAAGCCCTCGCCGGGAAAGACCATGGTCGCGCCCTTGGTGACGCAGCCCATCGTGCCCATCGACATGCCAAAGCAATGGTAGAGCGGCACGGGAATGCAGAGCCGGTCGTCCACCGTCAACCTGATCGCCGAGGTGACGAAATTGCCGTTGTTGAGGATGTTGTTGTGGGTCAGCGTCGCGCCCTTGGGTGCGCCCGTGGTGCCGCTGGTGAACTGGATGTTGATGGCGTCGTCCGGCTTCAGCCCCTCGGAGATGCGGTCGAGGCTGTCATGCTCGTCGCGCCCCGCCATCGCCAGCACATCGGCGAAATTGAACATGCCGGGCGAGTTCTCCTCGCCCATGCGGATGACGATCCGGAGCGCCGGCAGTTTCTGTGCCCTGAGCTTGCCGGGCGTGGCCGTCGCGATCTCCTGCGCCAGCGTCTCGATCATGCCGAGATAATCCGAGGTCTTGAAGCTGGCCGCGGTGACCAGAGCCTTGCAGCCGACCTTGTTCAGCGCATAGTCCAGCTCGGTGAGCCGGTAGGCCGGGTTGATGTTGACCAGGATCAGGCCGATGCGGGCGGTGGCGAATTGCGTCACCAGCCATTCCCAGCGGTTGGGCGACCAGATGCCGACGCGATCTCCCTTTTCGAGGCCCAGCGCCAGGAAACCGGCGGCCAGCGCATCCACCGTGTCGGACAGCTCGCTCCAGGTGAAGCGCTTGTCCTGGCCGACGAAGACGGCGGCATCGAGCGTGCCGTATTTGCCGGCCGTGTCGGAGAACAGTGCGGGAATGGTCTTGTCGAGCAGCGGCACGCCACGCTCACCCGAGACGTGCGCCTTGCCGTCGACGGGCGCGACAAAGACGCTGCCGGCGCGCGCCCCGCGTCCGCGCAAACTGGTGGCGTTCTTCAGCTCGTCGAGATTGACCGGCATCGCTCTCTCCTCCCAGAACATCCGAGCCTATCAGCCTGCCGGGACGGTGGAAATCCCGCCGAAGGTAGGGCCAAGCTTCGAAGGCGGACCGCGCCGCCTTCCACGGTCATAAGAATGGCAGGGTCGTGAGAATGGCGCAGAACGAAAAACCCCGCCTCGAAGGGCGGGGGGCGCAAATCATCACCATAGCAAGAACAAAATTTGTCCGCCGCCAGCTATCCCTTCACCGAGGCCATGCTGGCCGCTATGTCGCGCAGCATCGTCTCGTCGGCCGTGGAACGCGTCTTTCGCGATGCGACAAGACACGCCTGCGACCGCAGCACGACGCCGTCGACCAGCACCTTGAGATGGTTGGCGCGCAGCGTCGAGCCGGTGGTGGTGATGTCGACGATGACATCGGCAAGGCCGGCCGCCGGCGCGCCCTCCGTGGCGCCCAGGCTCTCGACGATGCGATAGACCTGGATACCGTGCTTCTGCGAGAAGAATTGCTGGGTCAGCCGCCAGTATTTGGTGGCGATCCTGAGCCGCCTTCCGTGACGCTGGCGGAAATCGGCGGCGACATCATCGAGGTCGGCCATGGTCTCGACGTCGAGCCAGATGTCGGGCACGGCCACCACGACATCGGCATGGCCGAAGCCGAGACGGGCGACGATTTCGGCGCGCGCCTCCCAGTCGGCGAGGTTCTCGCGCACGAGGTCCTCGCCGGTGATGCCGAGATCGACGGCACCTTGCCCGATCTCGCCCGATATTTCGGAGGCGGACAGGAAAACGACCTCGACATTGTCCATGCCTTCGACGCGGGCGTGATATTTGCGCTCGTCACCGGGCAGGCTGATGGCGAGGCCGGCTTTCGCCAGCACCTCCAGCGCCTGCTCCTTCAACCGGCCCTTGGACGGGATCGCCAGCGTGATCATGGCGCGTGCTCCCGCAATGCCTCGATGCGGTCGAGCCAGACCGAGAAGCCGACGCCGGGGATCGGCGTCTTGGCGCCGAGCAGCGTCAGCAGCCGGTCGTAGCGGCCGCCGCCGGCCAGCGGCCTGTCACCATCTTGCGCCGCGATCTCGAAGACGAGGCCCGTGTAATAATCGAGCGGCCGGCCGAAGGCCGCGTCATAGCGGATCTTTTGTGCCGGCAGGCCATTCGCCTCGACGGCCTTGGCGCGCGCCGCGAACTTTTCCAGCGCGGCTCCCAGCGAAAGCCCGGCGGCACCGGCAAAACTCTCGAGCGCCTGGGCCGCGCCGTCGAGCGGCACGTCGATCGCCAGAAAGGTCTTCAGCGCCGCGAAGGCTTCGTTGGACAGCCGCACGCTGCGCAGCTCGGCCTTTTCGATCAGCCGCCGCGCGATATCGGCCGGCGCGCGTCCGGCCGAAGCCGACAGGCCGGCCTGTTCCATGCCGCCGGCTATATGCGCGGAGAGACCGTCCAGGTCACCGTCGAGCACAAGTGCCGCGACCGGGCCGGAGAGCTGGCTGTTGCGCGGCGGGTTGGCGAGATCGGCAAGGGCTGCCTCCAGCATCGGCGCCGAGCCGAAGGCGCGGGCGAGCCGCATGCGCCAGCCGCGCGGCAGGCCGAGAGCCGCCAGCACCGCCTCGAAAATCGCCTGGTCGCCGAGTGTGATCGCGAGCGGCTGGCCCGGCAGCGCCAGGGACAGCAGTGCATGCGCATCGGCCACCGAACGGGCGTCGGCCGCAGCCGTGTCGCGGTCGCCGAGATCCTCGATGCCGGCCTGGAAGAACTCGTTGCCGCCTTCGCGGCGCTGGCGGAACACTTCGCCCAGATAGGAGTAGCGACGCGGCGTACCGGCCTGGCTGGCGATATGATCGAGGCAGACGGGAATGGTGAATTCCGGCCGCAGGCAGAGCGTCTGCCCGGTCTCGCTCTCGGTCAGGAAAATGCGGCGGCGCAAATCCTCGCCCGCCATGTCGAGGAACGGATCGGCCGGCTGGAGCACGGCGACCTCCACCGCATGCGTGTCGCGGGTCGCGAAGAGGCCGGCGATGTCGGCCGCGATGGCGGGATAGCGGGAGGTCATAGAGCCCATGGGCGCGAGGCACCCCCCTCTGTCCTGCCGGACATCTCCCCCGCAAGGGGGGAGATCGGCAGCTTCGAGCGCAGCGCCTTTTCTGCCACGACGGAGATTGGCGAAAGCATACGCGACATCCAATCTCCCCCCTTGCGGGGGAGATGGCCGGCAGGCCAGAGGGGGGTGCTCAAGCGCCACCCTTCGCGCGGTCGGCTGCCTGCGCCGCCAGGATCTTCCTCACCTCTGCCACCAGCTCGCTTTCCGCCACCGTGACCTGCGCCGGGCGGGCGGCACGCCATTCGGCGTTATCGGTGATCTCGGCCGACAGGCGCGCGCCTTCGATCAGGTCCTTGATCTGCAATTCGCCCTTGGCGCGCTCGTCGCCGCCCTGGATGATCGCGACCGGACAGCCGCGACGGTCGGCATATTTGAGCTGCGCCTTCATGCCGGCGCCGCCGAGATACATTTCGGAGCGGATGCCGGCGGCACGCAGCTCGCCCACCATCTTCTGGTAGCGGCCGAGGCTTTCGGTATCCCTGTCCATCACCAGCACGACGACCGGCGCGATCACGTCGGCGCTGTCGAGCTTGCCGAGGTTCTTCAGCGCCGTCATCAGCCTGGAAACGCCGATGGAGAAGCCCGTCGCCGGCACCGGCTCGCCGCGGAAGCGCGACACCAGCCCGTCATAGCGGCCGCCGCCGCCGACCGAACCGAAGCGCACGATCTGGCCATCCTCGTTGGGAATCTCGGCCAGGAGCTCGGCCTCGAAGACCGGGCCGGTGTAATATTCGAGACCACGCACGACGGAGCGGTCCATGGCGACGCGATCTTCGCCGTATCCCGCCGCCCTGACCAGGGCCTCGATGGTCGCGAGCTCGCCAACGCCCTCCTGGTAGACGGCGTTCGCACCGACGCTGGCATCCTGGCCGGCCTGCGCGTTTCGCGCCGTCGCCAGAAGAACCGCCTCGGCTTGCGTATCATTCAGCCCGGCGCCTTTGGCGAAGTCGCCCTCGCCTTCCTTGCCGCCGTCCCAGCGCCCTGGTCCCAAGAGAAGCCGCACGCCTTCCGGCCCGAGCTTGTCCAGCTTGTCGATCGCCCGCAGCACGGTCAGCCGACGACTCGTATTCCCTTCACCTCCGAGGCCGATCGCCTCGAGCACGCCGTCCAGCACCTTGCGGTTGTTGACGCGGATGACGTAGTCGCCGCGCTTGATGCCGAGCGCTTCCATCACATCGGCCATCATCATCGCCATCTCGGCGTCGGCCGCGACGCCCGGCGTGCCGATCGTGTCGGCGTCGAACTGCATGAACTGGCGGAAGCGGCCGGGACCGGGCTTCTCGTTGCGGAACACCCAGCCGGAACGGTAGCTGCGATAGGGTTTTGGCAGGCGCTCGAAATTCTCGGCGACGAAACGCGCCGTCGGCGCGGTCAGGTCGTAGCGCAGCGACAGCCACTGGTCGTCATCGTCCTGGAAGGAGAACACGCCTTCGTTCGGCCGGTCCTGGTCAGGCAGGAATTTTCCGAGCGCATCGGTGTATTCGATCAGCGGCTGGTCGGCGGGCTCGAAACCGTAGAGTTCGTAGACCGAGCGGATCGTCGCCATCATCTTCTCGACGGCGCGGATATCTTCGGCGCTGCGGTCGGCAAAACCGCGCGGCAGCCGCGCTTTCGTCTTTTCCGATTTGTCGGCCATGGATTCGCCCGGTGTTTCGTGTTGCTGAAAACTCAACAGCGTTGCGATTTTCGCAACGGGCGTGTCCTAACCGAACAGGTCCTACCGGGCAAGGCCGGCGGCAGGCGCTGTCTCCATGCATGCGAGAAGGCACGCGGGCGTTCGCCGAAACAAAAACGCACCGAAAATGAAACAATCCCGCCATCGGCGCGGCATCGTGCCGACATAATCGAGGCCGATACAGCACACCGCAATGAAGGGGTTCGGGACATGATGAGCGCGGTGGAGTTTCACGACAACAGGGATGCGGGCGACATGCCGGCACGCCTGCGCGCCGCAGATGTCCATGCTCCCAGGATGATCGGCCAGCCGGCCGGACCGTTCGAGGTACACGCCGATACCGGCAAGGGACCTTCCCTGCGCGACGCATTGGTGACCGGCCTGCTGGTGATCTATCCAACCGTCGCCACCGTGGTCGCGATCGTCGCCGGCCTGTTCCTGGGAAGTGCAAACGGCGCCTGAGGCTATTTCGGCCGTTTGAAAGCCTTCCGTTCTTTCTCGACCTCTTTGCGGCACACACACCCCTCGAGATGATCGTTGACCAGGCCCATCGCCTGCATGAAGGCGTAGACCGTGGTCGGGCCGACGAAGGTCCAGCCGCGCCTCTTCAGGTCCTTGGAAATGCGGATCGAGACCGCCGTGGTGGGATTGGCGCGCAGATGGCCGAGGTCGACGACCTGCGGCCGTTCCTCCTTGCCGGGTTCGAATTTCCAGAACCAGGCAGCGAGCGAGCCGAATTCATCGGCCATCTCGCGGGCACGCCTGGCGTTGTTGATGGTTGAGACGATCTTGCCGCGATGGCGGATGATGCCGGCATCGCCGAGCAGGCGCTCGACGTCCTTGTCGGTGAAGGCGGCGACCTTGTCGAAATCGAAGCCGGCGAAAGCGGCGCGAAAATTCTCCCGCTTGCGCAGGATGGTCAGCCAGGACAGGCCCGACTGGAAACCTTCGAGACAGATCTTCTCGAACAGCCGGCGGTCGTCCGCCACCGGGCGGCCCCATTCATGGTCATGGTAATGCAGGTAGTCGGGCAGATTGCCGTGCCAGAAGCAGCGCGAGACACCGTCGGGTCCGGCGAGAAGGCCGGTTTGTTCCTTGTCCATGGCGAGAATTCCATTCGTTAACGCGCTGGTTGCGCTGCTTTACCTTGGCTTTACCAGATTCCTGAACGCGGCGGTAACCACACCAAAAGGTTTACCGACAGTTCCGCATTTTACACATTCCGATTCATGTTTCGGTTGCTGTTCCCGCGCCAATGATCGCTGAACCGGGAGGTCGTTTCCACCCGGTTTGTCAGACGATCAAGGTGCTTTCCCGATGAAGAGAGTTTTGTTTTCCGTGCTCGGCGCCGTGGCTGCGTTTGCCGCAGGCGTCACACCTTCCACGGCCGGAGACCGCTATGCCGACAGACCGCCGGTGATGGTGAGCCCCGACCTTTCCGCCCCCTGGGTGCTGCAGCTTGGCCAAGCGCCGGGGATCGTGCGGCAGAACCGGCAGGTCGCGCAGCAGCCGCGCCCGCGTTATGCGCAGCCCGACCGCGTGCAAACGGCGGCCGTGCAGGCCCCGGCCAAGCGCATGGTCGCGCGCCCGCAGATCAATCCGATCTACCTGCCGCAGGAAGTCGCCTATGACGGCTCCCAGAAGCCGGGCACCATCGTCATCGATACGACCCAGAACTTCCTCTATCTGGTCGAGAAGGACGGCAAGGCGCGGCGCTATGGCGTCGGCACCGGCAAGCCGGGCTTCGAATGGTCGGGCACGCACAAGATCACCAACAAGCGGGTCTGGCCGGACTGGCGCCCGCCGGCCGCGATGATCAAGCGCGAGGCCGCCAAGGGGCGTTACCTGCCAACCTACCTGGCCGGGGGCATGGAGAACCCGCTCGGCGCGCGCGCGCTCTATCTCGGTAGTACGGAATATCGCATCCACGGCACCAACCAGCCCTGGACGATCGGCGGCGCCGTGTCGTCGGGCTGCATCCGCATGCGCAACGAGGATGTCGTCGACCTTTATGAACGGGTCGATGTCGGAACCACTGTCGAGGTGATATAATAGTTGCTGCGAATCACCCGATCCGGAAGCGCAGCGCTTCCCGGGATCGGAAGGAATAACGGGGGACGGGCCGTATGGGGATGCGGCCGGTCAGAAAGGGCGGCACGGGAAACCGTGCTGCCCTTTCCGTTTCGGACGAAGCACTGCCGCGCCCGCACGTCGCGCAAAAGGCATGACGGTTCGCATTCGTGCTGCCATTGCCGCTGTTCTTTTGCTATGGCAAGGCAACGCTCAGGTCAGAAGAGTCCGATCATGTCACTGTCCGACGACAGCCGCTATCTCAAGGGCGGCCCGGTTGCCCGGCGCATCATCGCCTCCGTGCGCGAGGATGCGGCGATCGCAAGGGCCGAAGGGTTCCCGCCCAAACTGGTGTCGATCACCGTCGGCGATACGGCGGCGGTGGATGTCTATGTACGAAACCAGCGCGCCAAGGCAGAGCTGGCGGACATCGATTTCGACGAACGGCGCTTTCCCGCCACCATCACCGCGGGCGAACTGGAAGCGGCGATCCACGGCCTGAACGCCGATCCGCGCGTTACCGGCATCATCATCCAGCGGCCGGTGCCGGCACATATCCCGATCAGGACGTTGCAGGCGGCGGTGCATCCGCTGAAGGACGTCGAAGGCATGCATCCGGCCTCGATCGGCAACATCGTCTACAACCAGCTCGATCTGGCGCCCTGCACGGCGGCCGCCTCGGTCGAGTTGCTCAAGGAAACCGGCCTCGACCTCAAGGGCCTGGAAGTGGTGATGGTCGGCCACTCCGAGATCGTCGGCAAGCCGATCGCCTTCCTGTTGATGAGCGAAGGCGCGACGGTCACGGTCTGTCACCACATGACGCGCTCGGTCGCCGCGCACGCGCGCCGCGCCGATGCGCTGTTCGTCGCCGTCGGCAAGCCGCGCCTGATCAAGGCCGACATGGTAAAGCCGGGTGCGGCCGTCATCGATATCGGCATCAATTCCGAGACGCTGCCGGACGGTTCCACCCGTATCGTCGGCGACGTCGACACCGACAGCGTGAAGGACGTGGCCTCCTGGATCACGCCGGTGCCGGGCGGCGTCGGCCCGATCACCGTTGCGATCCTGCTGCGCAACACGATGGTGGCGCTCAGCCGCCAGCGCGCGCTCTACGAGGCGACCTACGGCACGATCGACAGGCTGGCGGCCGAATAACGCCGGGGCGGCCCCTACTCAGCGGCGATCAGGCCGGGTTCGGCGACACCTTCCGGCCTCGGCCCGCCATAGGCCCAGTCGAGCAGCTTGATCGTATGCACCACCGGCAGCTTCGCGGCGGATGCGATCTGCGTTATGCAGCCGATATTGCCGGTGGCGACGACCGAAGCGCCGGTAGCCTCGATGTTTTTCACCTTGCGGTCGCGCAGCCTGGCCGAAATCTCCGGCTGCAGGATGTTGTATGTGCCGGCCGAACCGCAGCACAAATGCCCTTCGCGCGGCTCGCGCACGATGAAACCGGCTTTGGCCAGCAATTCCCTAGGCTGGCGGGTGATCTTCTGGCCGTGCTGCATCGAACAGGCCGAATGATAGGCGACGACCGTGCCCGGCTTGCGCACCGGTTCGGGCAGGTCGATGGCGGTCAGGTATTCGGTAATGTCCTTGGCCAGCGCGGAGACACGTGCAGCCTTTTCGGCGTAGGCCGGATCAAGCCGCAGCATGAAACCGTAATCCTTGATGGTCGTGCCGCAGCCCGACGCGGTGATGATGATGGCATCGATCCCGCCTTGTTCAATCGCGCGGGTCCAGGCATCGACATTTTGCCTTGCAGAAGCAAGGGCGGCTTGCTCGCGGCCCATGTGATGGACGAGCGCGCCGCAACAGCCCTCGCCCGGCGGCACCACGACCTCGACGCCAAGCCGCGTCAGCAGTGAAATGGTCGTGTCGTTGATGGCGGGATCGAGCACCGATTGCGCGCAACCGGTGAGGATGGCGACGCGGCCCCTCTTCGCCCCCTGCCCGGTATGGGTGCCCGGCGAAGCCATCGGCGATGCTCCCGGGATCGATTCCGGCGCGAGCTTGAGCATTGCGCCAAGCGGCTTCAATGCCGGGATCTTCTCGAACAGGCCGATGAACGGCTTGCCCAGTTTCGCCAATTTGAGCGCGGCGCGAAAACGCGGGGGATAGGGCAGGACGAAGGCCAGCATGGCGCGGGTCAGGCGATCGAGCAGCGGCCGCCTATAGGTCTGCTGGATATGGGCGCGGGCATGGTCGACCAGATGCATGTAGTTGACGCCAGACGGGCAGGTGGTCATGCAGGCGAGGCAGGAAAGGCAGCGATCGATATGGGTGACGATCTCTTTGTCGGCCGGGCGGCCGTTTTCCAGCATGTCCTTGATCAGGTAGATGCGCCCGCGCGGTGAATCGAGCTCGTTGCCCAGCGTCACATAGGTTGGACAGGTGGCGGTGCAGAAGCCGCAATGCACGCATTTGCGCAGAATCTTTTCCGACTCGGCGACATGCGGGTCGGCAAGCTGTGCGGGCGAGAAATTGGTCTGCATCTCTTGATGTCCTAGGCCATGCGGCCGGGATTGAGGATGTTCTTGGGGTCGAATTCGTGCTTCAGCCGCTGGCTGAGCGCTGCCAGTGAGGGAGCCTGCGGCTCGAACACCGGCAGGGCGGCGCGGTGCGAAGGAGCCGCGCGCACCAATGTCGCATGGCCGCCGCCATGTTTTCTCAGAAGTCCGCGCAGCAGCGTCGCTTCCGGGTCACCCTCCTCCATGCGCAGCCACACCAATCCGCCCTGCCAGTCATAGAAGGCGCTGACGGCGGCCTGCATGCGCAGCGTCAAAACCATCTGGTGCGCCTGGGCAGGCGCCATCGATACGCGCCAGAGCGGTTTGTCGTTGTTGTCCGCGAAAGGCCTGCAATCGCGCACGTCACGCCACAGGGCAGCTGACGCTTCGCTGCAAATCTCCTCCAGTGGTCCGGCATTTCCGAGCAACGCCTTCAGCGCGGCGATGCGATAGGCGACGGAGGGGCCAAAACCCTCCACCCGAAGCAGCGTGGCCGCATCATTGCCGAGCGCACCTGCGGCAACCCGTGCGGCAATCCGCTCCGGAAGGTGCGCGGCGCTCGATACTTCAGCACTGGAGCCGAGCGCCAGGGCCATGGCCGCGGCGGCCGCATCGTCGAGCAGGCCGCGGATGGCGAGCGTAACCTCGGTCTCGGCCGACGGCAGCACCTTGAAGGTGACGTCGGTGAACACGGCCAGCGTGCCCCAACTGTTGGCCATCAGCTTGGACAAGTCATAACCGGTGACGTTCTTCACCACGCGGCCCCCGGATTTGAAGGCCTCGCCGCGCCCGGAAACCACATGGATGCCCAGGATGTGATCGCGCGCCGCCCCCGCTTTCAGCCGGCGCGGGCCGGAGAGGTTCGCTGCAAGCGCACCACCAAGCGTGCCCTTGCCCGGCTCGCCGCCGAGCAGCGGGCCGTAGTCCATCGGCTCGAAAGCGAGTTGCTGGCCGTTTTGCGCCAGCAGCGTCTCGATTTCGGCCAGCGGCGTGCCGGCCTTTGCGGACAGCACCAGTTCGGCTGGTTCATAGAGCGTGACCCCGGCGAGCCTCGACAGGTCGAGCGTGTGCTCCGTCTGCAGCGGACGGCCGATGCCGCGCTTGGAGCCGTGACCGAGGATTTCGAGCGGCGAGCCTTCCGCCGCCGCCCAGGCGACGGTGGAGAGGACTTCGGAAGGGGTGATGGGAGTGAAGGTGGTCATGGCGCCGATGCGCAATATGCGGGAATGCCGCGTTCCTTCGCGCCCCCCTCTGTCCTGCCGGACATCTCCCCCTCAAGGGTGGAGATTGGATGCCGCGCCGGGTTTCGCCAATCTCCAGCGTTGGCGGAAGGGCGAAGCGACGAAGCTGCCAATCTCCCCCCGTGAGGGGGAGATGTCCGGCAGGACAGAGGGGGGCGTTCAGGCGCTGACATAACCCTCAAAACCTCGGAATGTCCGGAAACGCCATCTGTCCGCGATGCACATGCATGCGCCCCAGCTCCGCGCAGCGGCGCAGTTGCGGGAACACCTTGCCCGGGTTGAGCAGATGATTGGGATCGAAGGCGCATTTGACCCGCATCTGCTGGTCGAGGTCGATCTGGTTGAACATTTCCGGCATCAGGTCGCGTTTCTCGACGCCCACCCCATGCTCGCCGGTCAAGACGCCGCCGACCTTGACGCACAGCCGCAATATGTCGGCGCCGAAACTCTCGGCCTTGTCGAGTTCGCCCGGCACGTTGGCATCATAGAGGATCAGCGGATGCAAATTGCCGTCGCCGGCATGGAAGACATTGGCGACGCCGAGCCCGTATTTTTCGGAGAGCTCGCGCATGCCGGCCAGCACGCGCGGCAGTTCCTTGCGCGGGATGGTGCCGTCCATGCAATAATAGTCGGGCGAGATACGGCCGACCGCGGGGAAGGCAGCCTTGCGCCCTGCCCAGAAGCTCAATCGCTCCTGCTCCGACTGCGAAATGCGGCAGGTGGTCGAACCGTTGCGGATGGCGATCGCCTCGACCGCGGTGATGAGATGATCGACCTCGACGCTGGGCCCATCGAGCTCGACGATCAGCAGAGCCTCGACATCCAGGGGATATCCGGCATGGACGAAATCCTCCGCCGCATGAATCGCCGGACGGTCCATCATCTCCATGCCACCGGGAATGATGCCGGCGCCGATAATGTCGGCGACGCATTGGCCACCCTGCTCGCTGGTCGGGAAGCCGATCAGCAGCGCACGTGCCGTCTCCGGCCTCTTCAAAATGCGCACGATGACTTCGGTGACGACGCCCAGCAGGCCTTCGGAGCCGGTCATGACGCCGAGCAGGTCGTAGCCTTCCGCGTCCAGATGCCTGCCGCCGAGCCGCACCACCTCGCCGCTCATCAGCACCATCTCGATGCCGAGCACATTGTTGGCGGTCAGGCCGTATTTGAGGCAGTGCACGCCGCCGGAATTTTCGGCGACATTGCCGCCGATCGAACAGGCGATCTGGGAAGATGGGTCGGGGGCGTAGTAAAAACCCTCCTGCTCGACGGCGGTGGTGATGCCGAGATTGGTGACGCCCGGCTGGGCGACGACGATGCGATTGGGGAAATCGATCTCGATAATGCGGTTGAAGCGGCTCATGACCAGGAGCACCGCGTCCTCCAGCGGCAGCGCGCCGCCCGACAGCGAGGTGCCGGAGCCGCGCGGCACGACGCGGATGTTGCGGTCATTGCAGTATTTCAGCACGCGCGAAACCTGTGCCACCGTTTCGGGAAGCACCACGACCAATGGCAATTGCCGGTAGGCGGTCAGGCCATCGCTCTCGAAGGCGCGCATTTCGTTGGCCGCGTCGACCACACCCTCGCCCGGCACGATAAAGCGCATGTCGGCGACGATCTCGCCGCGCCGGCGCATCGTGGCGTCGTCTGGCTTGGGCATGGCAAGGCCGGACATCGGCAGCCTCATCTCGCGTGACTGGTCAAAATCTTTTACCAGTGAAGGGCGTCGGTTGCAAACCCCGCTTTGACCGAGAGCGGACACGGACGCAACGGACGCCTTCCGTAGCGGCAATCTGCCGCTGGCGCGCTTTACCCTGTGGGAAGTAAAGGCGCGCCTACTCGCCCGGATGTTTCGTCGGCTCGGAATGCATGCGCCGCACCCGCCGCACGCCCCACCAGACCAGCAGGATGGCGAGCGGCACGCACGCCGCCGTGACCACTTCGGGCGCGAAGGCATGGCCGAAGATCGAGGCGCCCTTGGCGACATAGCCGACGAGGCCGACGACATAGTAGGAAACGGCCGCGACCGACAGGCCTTCGACGGTCTGCTGCAGGCGCAGTTGCAACCGGGCGCGATTGTTCATCGAGGCGAGCAGGTCGCGGTTCTGCTTCTCGACCTCGACATCGACCCAGGTGCGCAGCAGCGTGGTGGCGCGCGTCAGCTTGCGCGACAGGTTGGCCTGACGCTCCTCGACCGAACGGCAGGTGCGCATGGCAGGCGCCATGCGCCGCCGCAGGAACCCCGCCCAGGTGTCATATCCCTGTACGGCTTCTTCCTCGAGCGCTTCCAGCCTTTCGCCGACGATGCCGTCATAGGCACGGCTGGCGCCGAAGCGGTAGAGGCTCGACGCCGCGTCGGCTTCCAACTCAGCCGCGAGTTCGGTCAGGTCGGCAAGCAATTTCTGGCTGTCGCGGGTCTCGGCGAGTTTCATCTCCAGCGTGATCTGGGCCAGCCTGTCCTCGATACGGCGGGCGCGACCGGACAAGGCCAGCGCCAACGGCAGGCCGAGCATGGCGAGCGTGCGGTAGGTCTCGATGTCGATCAGCCGCTGCGACAAGGCGCCGGTACTGGCCGGCGTCAGGGCGCGGTCAAGGATCAGCATACGGGTCAGGCCGTCGCCATCCTGGCGGAAATCGGTGACGATTGCTGCATTGCCGCGTTCGACCAGCGAATAGCAGAGGCTGGTCGGATCGAAGCCGGCGATCGACCGCTCGCCCGCCTGCGTCCATTTGCGGATCTCGAGCCGGATGCCTGAAATAACGGTTCCGGGTGGAGAAAATCCGTTGCCGAACGGCGAATCCTCCTGGCCCTTGCCGCCTTCGGCAAGCGGCCCTTCCCACAGATAGGTGGAGAATTCGGTATGCCGCTCCCAGCGCAACGAGCCCTGGCCCCATCTCATGGCGTGATGGCGGGCCTGACGGTCGGGCGCGGCTATGCCGAGCCGGCGCGACAGCTCGGAAAGCACCGAATGATCGACGCCGGCGCCACCCTCGGTCATGAAGGCGAGCTGGATCAGCACACGCGGCTTCTCGACCAGCGGGTGCGGACGGGCATGGACTTCGCCCAGCGCGCCGGGCCGTCCCTCATGCGCCGGAAAGCCGAGCACGCTGCCCTTGGCGCGCGGCTGAAATTCGAGATTGGACGGGTCGTGCGACACGGCTTGTTCCCCGGGTTTCTTTGAACCCTCTTGCAGTTGCGTCCTCTAGAGCCAATAGGCTCCTGACGCAAACAGCAAAGTTTAGCCGAAGACGATATGGGCGCGAGCGGGGAAGCCGACACGCTTCGACCAATTGGATAAATAATTTGACCAGTTGGCGACGCTGGCTTTATCTTGCGTGACACCGGTTCAACACTCCCAGGCATGCCGTTGAGCGACATTTTTTCCAGGATCGAGCACTCGCGAACCGCCGACGAGGTGGTGCAGCAGATCGAAAGCCTCGTCCTCGAAGGCGTGCTGCGCACCGGCGACCGGCTGCCTGGCGAGCGCGAGCTGGCACGCCAGTTCGATGTGTCCCGGCCGATCCTGCGCGACGCGCTGAAGGCGCTCGAGGGACGCGGCCTTTTGACGACGCGGCCGGGCGGCGGCACATATGTCGCCGACATCATCGGCCAGCTGTTCACCAAGCCGGTGGCGGACCTGATCTCGACGCATCGCAAGGCGGTGGCCGATTACCTGGAATATCGCCGCGAGGTGGAGGGGATCGCCGCCGAATATGCGGCGCGGCGCGCCACGCCGGAGGACCTGGCCCTGCTCGACCGCATCATGGCACGCATGGACGAAGCGCACCGCACCGGGGATTTCGACGACGAAGCCGAGATCGACGTCGAATTCCATCATGCGATCTGCGAATGCGCGCACAACATCCTGCTCCTGCATACGCTGCGCTCCTGCTACAGGCTGCTGTCGGAAGGCGTGTTCCAGAACCGGTTGCTAGTGTTCACGGTGCCCGGCGCGCGCGATGCGCTGCTGGCCCAGCACCGGGCGATCCACATCGCGGTCAAGGCCGGCGACCCGGCCGGCGCGCGGCAGGCGGCGATGGACCACATGATCTATGTCGAGCGGTCGATGGCGCAAGCCGAGCGCAGCGGCGACTGGCAGCGCGTATCGCGGCTCAGGCTCAGGCAACGCTCTGAAGCCGGCGATGCCGAACCGGCGCGCAAACGCTCCTGAACGATATCGATCAAGCGGGGACACGATGAGCGACATTCTCACCATTGCCGACCTCAAGGACCTGGCGCGACGGCGCGTGCCCAGGATGTTCTTCGAGTATGCCGATTCCGGCGCATGGACCGAGAGCACCTACCGGGCCAACGAGGAGGACTTCCAGAAGATCAAGTTCCGCCAGCGCGTGCTGGTCGACATGAGCAACCGCTCACTGGAATCGACCATGATCGGCGAGAAGGTGGCCATGCCGGTGGCGCTGGCCCCAACCGGCCTGACCGGCATGCAGCATGCCGACGGCGAGATGCTGGCGGCGCAGGCGGCCGAGGAATTCGGCGTGCCGTTCACGCTGTCGACGATGAGCATCTGCTCGATCGAGGATGTCGCGTCGGTGACGAAGAAGCCGTTCTGGTTCCAGCTTTACGTGCTGCGCGATAAGGACTTCGTGCTCGACCTGATCGACCGGGCAAAAGCGGCGAAATGCTCGGCGTTGGTGCTGACGCTCGACCTGCAGATCCTCGGCCAACGGCACAAGGATGTCCGCAACGGACTTTCGGCGCCGCCCAAGATGACGCTGGCCAACATCGCCAACATCGCGGTCCGTCCGCGCTGGTGGATGCGCATGGCCGGCACGAAGCGCCGCACGTTCCGCAACATCGTCGGCCACGCCAAGGGCGTCGGCGACGTGGCTTCGCTGGCGTCATGGACGACGGAGCAGTTCGACCCGCATCTGTCGTGGAAGGATGTCGCCTGGATCAAGGAACGCTGGGGCGGCAAGCTGATCCTGAAAGGCATTCTCGACAAGGAAGACGCGTTGATGGCCGCTGAAACGGGCGCCGATGCGATCGTGGTTTCCAACCATGGCGGGCGTCAGTTGGACGGCGCATCCTCGTCGATCATGGCGCTGGAGGAAATCGCGGACGCGGTCGGCGACAGGATCGAGGTGCACATGGATGGCGGCATCCGCTCCGGCCAGGACGTGCTGAAGGCACTGTGCCTCGGCGCCAGGGGCACCTATATCGGCCGGCCGTTTCTCTACGGCCTGGGCGCGCTCGGCAAGGAAGGCGTTACCAAGGCGCTGGAAATCATACGTAAGGAGATGGACATCACACTGGCGCTGTGCGGAAAACGTCTTGTGACCGACATGGGCAAGGACCAGATCCGGCGCTAGCCAGGTCGGCGACGGCCTGATCACGGAGACAGCGATACGTTGGCAGAACCCGACATTCATTTCCTGGACGCGCGCGGACCGGACGGCATGCGGCTCTACGCAATCGGCGATGTCCATGGCCGGCTCGATTTGCTGGCCGCCATGCATCAGCGAATCGAGAGCGAGCTCGAATGGAAGCCGGCTCGCGACTGGCGCGTCATCCACCTCGGCGACTATGTCGACCGTGGGCCGGACTCCAAGGACGTCGTCGATTTCCTGATCGAGGCGCGCAAACGCGATCCGCGAAACCTGATGCTTGCCGGCAATCACGATCTCGGCTTTCTCGATTTTCTCGATACCCCTGACCCGGACGGGCTTTTCATGCGCTATGGCGGGGTCCAGACGGCGCTATCCTACGGTGTGCCCCTCGCGGCCGACGCCGGCTGGTTCGGCAGGATGGAGACGATGAGACGGGGGCATCAGGCTCTGCTCGAAGCAGTACCGCAACACCATATCGATTTCCTGCGTTCGCTACCCTTCTCAATCAGCTTCGGCGACTTCTTCTTCTGCCATGCCGGCATCCGGCCAGGCGTTGCCCTGGAGAACCAGAATCCGCAGGATCTGATCTGGATCCGCGACGTTTTCCACGATCACGCCGGCCTTTTCCCGAAGATCGTGGTGCACGGCCACACGCCCGTTCCCGAGGCGGAGGTCATGGCCAACCGCGTCAATGTCGATACGCTCGCCTGGCAATCAGGCATGCTGAGCGCGCTCGTTGTCGAGGACGCCGACAAACGCATTCTGACAATGACAATAAGGGAAGCTTGAGTGGCGCGCGTCGCGGAAACGACGCGAACGGTCCGGCTATTCAGCGCAGCGAAGCGGTGACGCCGTAGCCGTCGACGGCGTTGTGGTTGTTGGCGGCATCGGCCGCATAGATGCCGAGACCGCAAATCACGATGGCGGACATCATGGCAAAGGACAGAAGCGCTGCTTTCACGGACGTCATCTCTTGTTGAGCTTCCTGCATCTGTGCACGAGGCGGTTACCAATGCGTTGAAACCGAAAATACGTCTCAAAGTTTCGACGATTTCGCGCTTCTAGGCACGTTCTGTATCGGCGGTGTGTCGCACGGGCCACACAAAGGTCCATCGCGGTTGCACCGGTGATGCAGAGCGCGCGCCTTCTAGGATGGCGGGCGTACACAAGCCAAGGACGAAACCGGTTTTCCCCAGGCGGATTCACCGCCGCGTGCCAATTATGCCACGCCCTGGTCCGCAGAGATGATGCTCAGATCGTCGCCACCCATGCGCGGGCGATGGCAAGGCCGGCAGCATCGGCATCCGGTCCGTTACGGGCCATTTCGCCATCGAGCTTGCCGGCCCAGTCGGGGTGGCGCGCTGCAATGATCGGCGCGAAAGAGGTGCTCCAGTCCTTCACCAGCGGCCGATCGGCCTCGAAGTGGAACTGGAAGCCGTAGACGGCGCGGCCGACGCGGAACGCCTGGTTCTCGGCGACATCATTGCCGGCGAGCCGCACGGCGTTTTCAGGCAGCACGAAGGTGTCGTCGTGCCATTGGAAGATCGGGAACTTTTCCGGAAGCTCGGCCAGCACCGGATCGGCCTTGGCGTCCGGCGTCAGCGAAACGCCGCGCCAGCCGAATTCGTTGGCGCCGCCGATGCGGTTCTCGCCGCCGAAGGCGCGGGCAACCAGCTGGCTGCCGAGGCAGATGCCGAGCACCGCGCGGTTCTTGCCGGCGAAATCGCGGGTCAGTTCGAGCAGCGCCGGAAAATAGGGATATTCCTCATCGGCCAGCGCGTTCTGGCCGCCGCCGAGCACCACCATGGCGTCGTGGCCGTTCGCATCATCCGGCAGCGGATCGCCCTTGTAAGGAAGGCGGATGTCGAGATCGGCACCGGCTTCCGCAAGTGCCGCGCCGACCTGGCCGAGGCCGGTGTTGTCGTAGTTCTGGACCACCAGCACCCGCATCGCAAAACCCTGCTGACGTGAAAACGATGCGACGAGCGATATCATGGCGCCGGCATTTCAGCCAAGATGCGGGCGCGCGGAGAAAACTATGCCACTGCAAAACCGGGTCGATCCGTTCGGCGCTATCCACGCCGTGCCCGAGCGCGGCCTGTTCATGGGCAATCGCGGCATCATCCACGATCCCGAGACCAGGACGCTGTTGAAAAAACGCTGGGCGCTTCACGCCTGGATCATCTGCGTCTGCGACTTCGGCGACGTGCGGCGCGAGCCGATGGGCCGCAACCGGCGACGTGATGATCTATCGGGACCCAAGGCGGGCTGGACGGAACTGTTCTTCCTCGACGAGGTGACGGCGCTGGCGGCGGGCCATCGGCCCTGCTTCTTCTGCCGGCGCGAACGGGCCAGGGATTTTGTGGGTCGCTTCGGCGAAGCCTTCGGCATAACGGAGCCGCGCGCGCCGCAGGTCGACAAGCGGCTGCACAAGGAGCGGCTGGCCGCGGGCGGCAAGCCGCCGGTGGTGGCGGCTGACGAGCTTGCAGGCCTGCCCGACGGCACGATGGTCGAGGGTGGAGGCAATGCCTACGCCTTGCGTCGCGGCAAGGCGCTGCGCTGGTCGTTCGCAGGATATTGCGGAGCGCAGGATTTCAACGACCTCGCTCATCGGCCGCTACGGCTGCTGACGCCGCCGACCACGATCGGGGTGTTGAGGCGAGGCTACGAACCCGTCTGGCATCCTTCCGCCAAGGCTTGACGCCAACCGCCGGCTCGCCCATTCCTCGGCCATGCGCGCCAATTACAAGATGCAACGCCTGTTCGTGCCCGACGATCTCGGGCCGGAGATCGAGTTCGACGCCGGCCACCAGCAGAGCCATTATCTCCTGCACGTGCTGCGGCTTGGCGAGGGCGCCGAGATCCTGTTGTTCAACGGCCGCGACGGCGAATGGTCGGCGGCCATCGCGGCCAAGTCCAAGAAGGCGGTGAAGCTGAGGGTGCTGGCGCGGCAACGGCCGCAGCCGCCGCTGCCAGATCTCGTCTACTGCTTCGCACCGCTGAAGCAGGGCCGGCTCGACTATCTCGTGCAGAAGGCTGTCGAGATGGGCGCCGGCGTGCTGCAGCCGGTCATCACCCAGCACACGCAAGTGGCCAAACCCTCCATCGACCGCTTGCGCGCCAACGTCGTCGAGGCGGCCGAGCAGTGCGGCATACTTGCGGTGCCGCAGGTGCGGGAAGCGGAAAAGTTCGAACGCCTGCTGACCGCCTGGGACAAGGAGCGGCGGCTGGTCTTCTGCGACGAGGACGCTTCGACCAACAATCCCCTGCCCGCGCTGCAAGCGGTAAGCGAAAGGAAGCTCGGCCTGCTGGTCGGGCCGGAAGGCGGATTTTCCGATGAGGAGCGCAAGCTGTTGCGCGCTCTGCCTTTCGTCACTGCCATTCCGCTCGGCCCGCGCATCCTGCGCGCCGATACGGCCGCCGTGGCCGCACTGGCGGTGATGCAGACCACAATCGGCGATTGGTGAGGGTTTCTTCCTCCCCTCTTGTGGAGATGGGAAGAGCCGCATCGTTCAATTCCTGTTGACCTCTGGCTCAGGATTTTTCGCTTGATCGGCTACTGACATTTCGTCCATCTAGCGCCGGCGGTCTTCCGGCCGCCCTGCAGTGCCGCGCGTCGACGCGCAAAGGCCGCTGTAGTACTTTGATTTTGGCGCATATCCCGAAAATCGAGGTCGATTTCGGGATCATAGCGCCGCAGGGGCTTGATGATGGCGCGCGACACAACCGATTTCCGGCCGATCGAAGGCATGGACGAACTCGTCGCGCATCTGGCCGAGGGCAACAAGCCGCGGGAGAAGTGGCGCATCGGCACCGAGCACGAGAAATTCCCGTTCTACGTCGACGGCAACGGGCCCGTGCCCTATGGCGGCGAGCGCGGCATACGCGCCATCCTCGAAGGCATGCAGTCAAAGCTCGGCTGGGACCCCATCATCGATGACGGCCGCATCATCGGCCTGGTCGAGCCGACCGGCCAGGGCGCGATTTCGCTGGAGCCCGGCGGCCAATTCGAACTCTCCGGCGCGCCGCTGGAGACGATCCACCAGACCTGCCGCGAGGGCAATGCCCACCTGGCGCAGGTGCGCGAGATCGCCGAGCCGATGGGCATCCGCTTCCTTGGCCTTGGCGGCAGCCCGAAATGGTCGCTGGCCGAGACGCCGAAAATGCCGAAGTCGCGCTACGAGATCATGACGCGCTACATGCCCAAGGTCGGCACCAAGGGCCTCGACATGATGTACCGCACCTGCACGATCCAGGTTAATCTCGACTTCGAGAGCGAGGTGGACATGCGGCGCAAGATGCAGGTGTCGCTGAAGCTGCAGCCGCTGTCGACGGCGCTGTTCGCCAATTCGCCCTTCACGGAAAGCCGGCCGAACGGCTTGCAGAGCTGGCGCGGCGACATCTGGCGCGACACCGACAACCAACGCTCGGGCCTGCTCGAATTCTGCTTCTCGCCCGATTTCGGTTTTGCCGACTATGTCGAATGGGCACTCGACGTGCCGATGTATTTCGTCATCCGCGACGGCCAGTACCACGACATGACGCACGTCACCTTCCGTCAGTTCATGGCCGGGGCCGTCCGCAATGAAATCCCGGACGGATTGCCGACGATGGGCGACTGGGCTAACCATCTGTCGACGCTCTTCCCCGACGTGCGGCTGAAGCGCTTTCTCGAGATGCGCGGCGCCGATGGCGGGCCGTGGCGGCGCATCTGCGCCCTTCCGGCCTTCTGGGTCGGGCTGCTTTATGACGAGGCAGCGCTCGATGCGGCGGAGGCGCTGACCTCGAGCTGGACCTACGGGGAAGTGCTGGCGATGCGCAACGCCGTGCCCGAACAAGGCATTTCGGCGCCGTTCCGCAACGCCACGTTGCGCGACATCGCTCGCGACGTGCTCACCATCTCGCGCATGGGGCTGAAGAACCGCGGCAAGAAGAACCGCGACGGCTATGACGAGACCTCGTTCCTCAACACGCTCGACGAAGTCGTGGCGCGCGGCACCACCAGCGCCGAGGAGATGCTGTCGGCCTACCACACACGCTGGGGCGGCTCGATCGAGCCGGTGTTCATGGAATACGCCTATTAACCCTCGGCTTCGAGGCGGCCGAGCTCCTGCAAAAGCCGCTTCAATCGGCGGTGGAAACGAATTAGGCTTCTCCGGCGGGGATTTCCGGAGGAGAGACCAATGCCTTCCTTGTTCGACATGCTGGCACAAGCCCAGAACGGCAGCGGCATGCAGGCGCTTGCCCAACAATACGGGCTCTCGATGCAGCAGACGCAATCTGCGGTGGAGGCGTTGCTGCCTGCCTTTTCGCAAGGACTGAGGCGCAACACCGCCGATCCCTATGGGCTCGGCGCCTTCATGACGGCGATGGCGAGCGGTCAGCACGCCAAGTATTTCGAGGACGCGACCCGGGCCTTCTCGCCGCAAGGCATCAATGAGGGCAACGGCATTCTGGGGCATCTGTTCGGCTCGAAGGATCTGTCGCGCGCGGTTGCCGGCCAGGCGGCGCAAGCGACCGGTATCAGCCAGCAGGTGCTGCAACAGATGCTGCCGGCCCTGGCCTCGATGATGATGGGCGGGCTGTTCAAGCAGACCACCAATCAGTTGGCCGGGGGGCAGATGCAGGCGGCCAGCGGCTTCGGCGCCGCCGGCAGCAATCCGCTGGGCGAGATCATCGAGCAGATGATGCGCCAGGGAGGCGGCCTGGGCGGCGCCCAGGCGCCGGCGCCGCAGCCGAGCCCGCCATCGCAAGACCCGATGGACAACCCGCTTGGCAAGGTGCTGCAGGACATGTTCGGCGGCGGCGCGCCACAGCCGCAAAGCCGATCCCAGCCGCAACCGCAGCAGACACAGAACCCCTTTGGCGACAATCCGCTCGGCAAGGTGCTGCACGACATGTTCGGCGGTGGCGCGCAGCCGCCGCAAGACCAGCCTCAGCCGCAGCAGACCCAGAGCCCCTATGGCGACAGTCCGCTAGGCAAGATCTTCGAGGAGATGCTGCGGCAGGGTGGCGGTGTATCAGGCGGCGAGCAGCCGGCGCCGCAGCCCCAAGCTCGGCGGCAGCCCCAGGCGCCGCAGCCGCAGGCCAATCCGAGCGGCAGGCCGACGAACCCGTTCGACGATCTGTTTGGCAAGATGTTCGAGACCGGAGCGCAGCAGCGCGACGACTACCAGAAAGGCATGGAGTCGATTTTCGACCAGTTCAAGCGCGGCATGGATCGGCGGTAGCCGTCGCCCAGGTTTTGGCTTTTGCCTAGCGCAAAAAGAAAGCCCGGTCCTTGGGAGGACCGGGCAGCGTGCAGGCAGGCCGGCGGGGGACCGGCAGGGAGTGGGAAGCCTGCATAACCTTTGTCGCGCTGACTGAGGAAAAGGTTCAGCGGGACCGAAACTCAACCGATCAGGCCACCCTGCGGGCGATGTCCTCGATGGTTTCGACGCGATCGCTGGCGATTTCGCGCAGCATCGCCGTCGGATCGCGGCCAAACGGCACGTCGATGGCGACGTGCAGGTCGGCGCGCGTCAGGCCGATATCGGCAAGCTCGGCGTCCGACATCTCGCCGAGGCGATAGAAGGCACGGCGGTTTTTCCAGGCCTGATAGACATTGGAGACCGCATTGATCGCGCGCGTCGCAACGGCCGGACGCGTGGTGATGCGCGAGGTCTCGGTGGCGAAATCAAACGTAACCATGTCGGTCTCCTTCAGACTCGAACGGGCAAAACCAGGCGATCGGCGCTGGCGACAGCGGCCGTTCCGGCTTCGATTCACATGCCTTCATGTGGACATCAGTAATTTGCCATTGCTCGATTGATTAATCCAACGAATGTTTCTAATCTTAAGCATCAACACCAGTGATGGATCATGCCGATGAAAGCGCCGCTCGATCTCGATCAGTTGCAGACCTTCATCTCGATCGCCGACACTGGCAGTTTCACCCGGGCGGCCGAAGAGGTGCACCGCACCCAGTCGGCGGTGTCGATGCAGATGCGCCGGCTGGAGGAGCGGATCGGCAAGCCGCTGTTCGAAAAGGAGGGGCGCAGCAACAGACTGACGGAGGAAGGCGACAAGCTGCTTTCCTACGCAAGACGGCTGCTCTATCTCAACCGCGAAACGCTGGCCGCCTTCGACGACCGGCGGCTCGAAGGCACGATCCGGATCGGTACGCCGGACGACTACGCCGACCGTTTCCTGCCCGAGATCATGGCGCGCTTCACACGTTCCAATCCACGCGTCGAACTGACCGTCGTCTGCGAACCGACGCCGGGGCTGGTCGAACACATCAAGCGCGGCAATCTCGACCTGGCGTTGGTGACGCATAACGACGTGCGGGGCCAGTCCGAGGTGGTGCGGCGCGAACCGCTGCTGTGGGTCACCTCGGCCAACCACGCCACGCACGAGCAGGAGACGCTGCCTATGGCCTTTGGCCGGCCAAACTGTATCTGGCGACGCGCCGCCGTCGACGTGCTTGACCAGCAGAACCACGACTATCGTATCCTGTTCACCAGCTTTTCCGCAACGGTCATCACCGCCGCGGTGTTGTCGGGCCTGGCGATCTCAGTGCTGCCGGAATGCGCGCTCAGGCCCGGCATGCGGGTGCTGGGCGAGGCCGACGGCTTCGGCGCCCTGCCCGACTGCCGTATCGGCATCATGCGCGGCCAAACCTCGCGGCCGGAGATCGTCGATGCACTGGCCCGGCACATTTCCGAAAGCCTGGACAACATCTCGGTGCCGCTTGGCGAAGAGGCGGGAACGTTCGATTTCGCGGCACTCGCCTTCAGCAAGATGCGGCGAACCAAGCCGAACCAGATCCTGCCGGGCTGGTAAGCGATCAGACGCACCTGAACGCCGACCTGAAAACAGCCAGCTTGACGCCGGCGCGCAACCACCCCCCAATCGGCCGATGAGCGAAGCAGCATCCGAATCACGCAGCAACGCCACCGAATATACGGTGAGCGAAATATCAGGCGCCCTGAAGCGCACGGTCGAGGATGCCTTCGGCAATGTGCGGGTGCGCGGTGAAATCTCGGGTTATCGCGGGCCGCACTCCTCCGGCCATGCCTATTTCACGCTGAAGGACGACCGCGCGCGGCTCGACGCCGTGGTGTGGAAGGGCACGATGGGCCGGCTGAAATTCCGCCCCGAAGAAGGAATGGAGGTGATCGCCACCGGCAGGCTCACCACCTATCCCGGCAAATCCAACTACCAGATTGTCATCGACAATCTGGAACCGGCGGGCGCCGGAGCCTTGATGGCGCTGCTGGAGGAGCGCAAGCGCCGGCTGCAGGCCGAAGGACTGTTCGAGGGGGGCCGCAAGCGGTTGCTGCCCTTCATGCCGCGCGTCATCGGCGTCGTCACCTCGCCGACGGGTGCCGTCATCCGCGACATCATCCACCGGATCAAGGATCGTTTTCCGCTGCATGTGCTCGTCTGGCCGGTGCGGGTGCAAGGCGAAACCGCGGGCGCCGAGGTGACCGCCGCCGTCGCCGGTTTCAACGCGCTGGCAAGGGATGGCACCATCGAGCGCCCGGACCTGCTGATCGTGGCGCGCGGCGGCGGCAGCCTCGAGGACTTGTGGGGCTTCAACGACGAGGTGCTGGCCCGCGCCGTCGCCGCCTCCGCCATTCCGGTGATTTCGGCCGTCGGCCACGAAACCGACTGGACGCTGATCGACCTCGTCGCGGATGTGAGAGCGCCGACGCCAACAGGGGCGGCCGAAATCGCCGTCCCGGTGAAGGCCGACCTCGAAGCGACGCTCGCCAGTCTCGGCGCGCGGCTCAAGGCTGCGGTTTCGCGCAATTTCGAGCGCAAGCGCCAGTCCGTGCGCGCGGCGGCGCGTGCGCTGCCCTCGCCCGATCAGTTGCTGGCGCTGCCACGTCGTCGCCTCGACGAGGCGGCGAGCCGGCTCGGGCGCGGCCTCATGGTTTCGACCGAACGCAAGCGGGGACGCTTCCTCGCCCTGAAACTGACGCCGGCAATGCTGTCGCAGCGAATCGCCGAGGCGCGGCGGACCAACGAGCGCAATCTCCTGCGGGCACAGGGCGCGTTGCGCACGCTGACGAGAGCCCGGCGCGCGGAGCTCAATCGCGCCGCCGATCAATTGCCGAAATGCGCCCGGGCGTCGCTACAGCGGCACCGGCAGCAATTGGCGGCGCTGCAGGGCCGCATCACCATAGAGCCCACGGCGCGGCGGCAGCGGACCCAAAGGGATTTCCTGACCGCGCTGACGCGGCGCAGCACGCATGCGGCATCGCTGAGGCTGGAGCGGCTGCGCAGTCGCGTCGCCCAGGCCGACCGCTTGCTGGCGACGCTGTCGCACAAGGCCGTGCTGGCACGCGGCTTCGCCCTAGTGAAGGATGCCGACGGCGCCGTCGTCAAGCGTGCGGCGGAATTGTCGGCGGGGATGGCGCTGTCCCTGGAGTTCGCCGACGGGACGGCGGATGCGGTCGCGACCAGCGGCTCGGCGCGGCCACGACCGGCCGCCAAAACCGCGATCAAGGCCAAGGAGCCCGGCAGCCAGGGCTCCCTATTCTGAACCGTGACATGACAGACAATCCGCATCATCACAAAACGCCCTCCGGCAAGCCGCGCGCGCGAAGCTTCGGCATCGGCTTCGACGGCACGCCCGGCCCGTTCAACGCGATCACCGACGTGGCTGGAGTGTCGGTCGGCTATTCCACGCTGATTTCAGGCGACGGCCCGCTCGTCGTAGGCCAGGGACCGGTGCGCACCGGCGTGACCGCGATCCTGCCCAGGCCGCGGGCCGACCTTGCCACACCGGTCTTCGCCGGCATCTTCAGCCAGAACGGCAATGGCGAACTGACCGGCTCGCATATCGTCGAGGAGACCGGCGCCTTCAACTTCCCCATCACCGTCACCAACACGCATTCCTGCGGCGTTTCGCGCGACGGTACGCTGCGCTGGATGAGCAAGGTGCTGCCAGCCGCACTCGACAGCGGCTGGGGACTGCCGGTGGCAGCTGAAACCTATGACGGCTTCCTCAACGACATCAACGGCCACCACGTGACATCAGGGCATGTTGCCGAGGCGCTCGACGGTGCCGCCAGCGGACCGATCGAGGAAGGCAGCGTCGGCGGCGGCACCGGCATGATCGCCTTCGGCTTCAAGGCCGGTTCGGGCACCGCGTCGCGCATCACCGAATGGCAAGGGCGTGCCTATACTGTCGGCGCCTTCGTGCAGGCGAATTTCGGCAAGCGGCGCAATTTCACGCTTCGAGGCCTGCGCGCCGGGCCGGAGCTCGTCGAACCCGCGATCCGCGAAGGCACGCCACGTGCCGAAAAAGGCTCGATCATCGCCGTTATTGCCACCGACGCACCGTTCCTGCCGCATCAGATGAAGCGGCTGGCCCGCCGTGTGCCGCTCGGCGTCGCCATGACCGGCGGCTTCGGCTATCACAGTTCCGGCGACATCTTCCTCGCCTTCTCTACCGCCAATCCCGACGCGGCCCTGGCGCCGCCGGGCCGGATCGCTCGCGCCGAGTTCATCCCCGACAGCGACATCGATCCGTTCTTCGATGCCGTGGTCCAGGGCGTCGAGGAAGCCGTCCTCAATGCGATGGTCGCCAACGAGGACATGACCGGCCGCGACGGCAATTTCGTGCCGGCGCTGCCGAAGGCGTGGCTGAAGGAGAAATTCGGCTGAGACAAATACGCGGACCGAATGGTCCGCGTATTCATACAGGATTGCTCCTGAATTATTCCGCAGCCTTGCTCGCGGCCTGCTGGTGCTCGTCGGCCTCGGCCGCTTCCTCGAGCCGGGAGGCGATGAGTTCCTGGATATCGCCGACTTCTTCCTGGATATCCTCCAGCGGTATGCCGACCTCGGCCGCCTTGGCAGCGCATTCCCTGGCCAGCGTCTCGGCCTGCTTCTCGATCCTGGCGTGGGACTGGCAATGGACTTTTTCGCCAATCCATCCCTGCAAGAATTCGATGGCGTGCTCACTCATATTGCTTTTCCCTGGCGGCGAAGCCGGTTGGTAATCATAAACGTCGGCATCCGGTGAAGGATGCATGTCCCCATTCCAGCCGAGTCGCCACCGGACGGCAAGCCGATGTCGTCCAAGGTCCACAGAGCCAAAGGAAATAGAGGATTGAAGAACATTTTCTGTTTCTGGGGGGCGGGTATCGTTTGGCGGGAATCCTGTCCCGCCTCGAGAGGCTGCTTCTACTTGCTTCTTACGGTTTTCAGGTCCGTTTGCATCTCAATGGCTGTCACAACAGCTGCCCGATGACGTTGCCGTTTCCAGGCACAAGCCATCGAAGCCGCCGCTATATAGTGACATCCCCATGCAATGTCGACTCTCTCCGCCGCCTTGCATGGAAGCCCCGCGAAAGCCGCATAGGTCACCGTGCCGATCAGAAGGTCTCGACCCAGGGCCTGAGCTCGAGTTCCCAGGTCCAGGCGCTGCGGTTCTGGCGATGGATGCCGAGATAGGCCTCGGCGATCGCGTCCGGCGATAGCCGTCGATCCTGCGGGTCGGGAGCCTCTCCCGGCACGGTCGAGGCAATGGCACCATCGATGACGAAATGCGCGACATGGATGTTCTTGGGGGCCAGTTCGCGAGCCATGGATTGCGCCAGTCCACGCAAGCCGAATTTGGGCATCGCGAAACCGGCCGAGCCGGCGAATCCCTTGACGCTTGCCGTCGCGCCGGTGAAGAAGATCGAGCCCGAGCCTTGCAAAAGCAGCCGGTTGGCTGCTTGCTGGCCAACCAGGAAGCCGCCATAGGCCCCCACCAGCAAGGCCTGCCTGACAGCCTCTGGATCGAGTTCGGCTATCGGGCCACGGGCGCGTCCGCTGGCATTGAAGACCACGAGCGACAGCGGGCCGGCCTTGTCAGCGACCTCGAACAGGCGCTGCACCGACGCGGCATCGGAGACATCAGTTGCCACGGCTTGGGCGCCGGTCTGCGCCAGCAACGGGTCGAGCTTCTCGACGTTGCGGGCGGCCAGCACGACACGAAAACCTTCCCTTGCGAGAAGGCGCGCAAGCGAGGCGCTCAATCCGGATCCCGCTCCGGCAATGACGGCGACATTGGATGTCATGAGCATCTCTCTTTCGCGGTGGTGACTGGATTGGACAGGGTTGCGCCTTCCCAAGTGGAACGCAAGAGAAAGCATTTCCAAGAAAATGGGGTGTCGTCGTGGCGCGCTTCCCAGGCCGCAAAAACTGTTCCCGGCAAAGAAAAATGGCCGGGCGCGAAGACGGCCCGGCCAGAAAGAAGGTCATAACCTTCAGAGGGGAACACCGTTCGGAGGAATGGGAGGAAACCTCGAACGATAATTTTATCTTGAGCCCATTTTCGCGTGCTGGCGACGAATAGAATTCTAAAATTTTGCCGCCCTACAAAAATTTCTACCTGCCGAATGGCTCAGCCTGCCCGGGTCTCGGGCTCAAACAGATCGGCATAATGACGCCGCGCAACGTCGGGATGGGAGCGCAGCCTGCTCTTCAGCACATTGGTTCCGACATCGCGAAACAGCGGATTGTCGGGATCGCTGGCCGGCCCGCGCGCCTGCGCCGCCAGTTCCTCGGGAAGCTCGAGCAGCGGTATCGTGGCATCGAGCTTGGCGCTGAAGAAGAACGGCACCGAGATGCGTTCGACGCCGGCGGGCGGCGTCACGACGCGATGCACGGTGGCTCTCAAATAGCCGTTCGAGGCGAGCTCCAGCAGCTCGCCGATGTTGACGACGAGCGTTCCGGGAATCGGATCCACGTCCACCCAGCTTCCGTCATAGTCTACCTGCAGGCCCTTGTTGTCGTCCTGGAGCAGCAGCGTCAGGAAGCCGCCATCCTTATGCGCGCCGACGCCCTGGTCGCCGCCGGTCGCTTCGCGGCCGGGGTAGCGCACGATCTTCATGCGATGATTGGGTTCGCCGCCATAGATCGGATCGAAAGCGTCCTCGGCCTGGTCGAGCGACAGCGCGAAGGCCTTGAGCAGACGAATGGCCACGGCCGTCGCCTTCGCCTGCCAGGCCAGCAGCGCCGGCTTCAGCGCCGGCAACGCCGACGGCCACTGGTTCGGCCCCTGCAGCCGCGTCCAGGCAGGAATTCCCGGGCCTTGCGCGATGGGCGGGCGCTCGACGCCGATGTCGAGCTGCTCGCGCCAGTCGGCCTTGCCCTTGGTCAGTTCGCCGCCAGCGCGGGTATAACCGCGGAACTGCGAGGAATTGACCATCTCTATCGACAGCTTGTCGGCTTCCGGCAAGGCAAAGAAACGCCGCGAAGCGGCGAGCGTCTCGCTGATGTCGGCCCATGGGATGCCGTGGCCCGCCAAATAGAAAAAACCGATATCGCGCGAGGCGGAGCGCAGATCCGCCAGAAACGTCCGGCGCTCCGATGCGCCTTGTTCGAGACGGCTCAGATCGAGCACGGGCACTATTCTGGGCATGTCAGCTCCTTTTCGGGTTCTTTCCGGGTGCTGCTTGAAAACTTCGCCCGGAAACCCGGGCCCGTGGATGTGCTGCTCCTTTTCCAGCGGCCGAAGCCGCCATCGATGCCCCAAATCTCACGGAGTTCAGTGCGCCGGGAAAGGAACGATCGGCTTTTCGATGCCGCCGGGACGAACAATTTTTCTATTTGGGCGGGCAGCCTGACGATGAGCGCGATCATTGCGCGAAACAGCGGCGTGTCATTTCAGGCACAGCGCGAAGCTGTCATTGGCCCTTGAACGGCCGCGCGGGAGGCGCGTAACATCGTGGCACTTGAATTTGAATCTGTTTCATTCGTCCGGGCTAAAGTCCGGATCGGTTTGGATAGGTCCTTGAACACGCAAGCAATCGGCAGCGCGGCGGGGCGCGGCAAATCGTTTGCCCATGTGGCGCAAGCCTCCTGGGGCAAGGGCCCTGGCACCTTGCTACGTATCATGCGCATGACGCTGCGCCACCCTTGGCAGGTCGCCATCACCATCGTCTCGACCTTCATCGCCGCGACGCTGCAGCTTTTCATTCCGCGCCTGCTGGGACACGCCATCGACCAGGCGCAGGGCGTGGTGGCTGCCGGTGCAAATACCGGGCCGAGCCGGCGCTGTGGAATACGGCGCTGACGCTGCTCGTCGTCAGCATCCTGCGCGGCCAAGGCTGAGCGCTCCTACGGTCAGTTCCGTTCGATGGGGCGAGAAGGGTTCCGGCTGTTCCAGATCACCCTGGCATGAAACAGTCGGTTCCTGACGCATCAGCATCCCGATCCGCAAGGCAGTGAAACTGGGCGAGGACAAACCCACGCTTGTTGCGGCGGAGCAATCCTCTTTGTCTCGGTCCTCAAACGATCAGATCGTCAATTCTGATCGGCAAGTCGCGGATCCGCTTGCCGGTCGCGTGGTAGACAGCGCTGGCGACGGCAGCGGCGGTGCCGACATTGCCGAGTTCGCCCAGGCCCTTCACACCAGCCGGATTGACCTCATGGTCGATCTCCGGAACCAGTATGACGTCAAGGTCCCTGACATCGGCATTCACCGGGACCAGATAATCCTGCAGGTCGCGGTTCACATAGCGGGCATAGCGGGTATCGATCTCGGTCGCCTCATGCAGGGCCTGGCCAATGCCCCAGATCATGCCTCCCATCAGCTGGCTGCGCGCGGTGCGCGTGTTCATGATGCGGCCGGCCGCGAACGCCCCGACGATGCGCGGCACACGGATTTCGCGCGTGTAGCTGTTGATGTGCACCTCCACGAATTCGGCCCCGAACGCATATTTCACCGAATCCGCGTCGGACTCGCCGCCGTGGAATTCCGACTGGCCGGCATAGAGCTTCTTGAGCGCTTCGGGGGTCGAGCCCTTCGGCGCGAATTCGGCATATTCCTCGATGGCGCCTACCTGCATGGCCTTGAATATATCGGCGGTGCTTGCCGACGCCCCGCCCTTGGTGAGGATCCGTCCCCCGTGGAGGTCCAGTTCCTCATTGTGCGAGCCTGCAAGAGGGCCACCCTCCGCGACCGCTGCGGCGAACAATTTCGTGCGCACAGCATCACACGCCTTGAGCACGGCCGAACAGACGCTGGCAGTGGAAATCGAACCTCCCGATACCGGCGCCGGCGGCAAGGCACTGTCGCCCATCTCGACGGCGACCTTGCCGATGTCGACACCGAGACGTTCCGCCGCCATCTGGCCGGCAACGGTTCGCACACCTGTGCCGATTTCATGCGAGCCGCACTGCACGCGCACGTCTCCTTCGGCGGTCAGGCGCACGCGGGCCGCGCATGGCGCGGCAGCGGTCGGGTAGACTGCCGTCGCACAGCCCATGCCGACGAGCCAGTCGCCGTCGCGCATCGAGCCGACTTTCGCATCCCGTCTCGTCCAGCCGAAGGCATCAGCGGCCTGATCGTAGCATTTCATTAGCGACCGGCTGGAGAACGGCTTGCCGCCGATCGGCTCCTTCTGGGGCTCGTTGATCCGGCGAAATTCGATCGGGTCCATGCCGAGTGCGACGGCCATTTCGTCCATGGCGCTCTCGAGGGCATAGACGTAGGGCGTCTCGGGCGGCGAGCGCATATAACCGGGCGTGTTGCGATCCGCCTGCACCAGCGAGACATGCGTCAGCACCGAGCCATAAGCATACATGCGACCGGTGGCCGAAGTCCCGCCGACGACATAGGAATCGGGTCTCGAGGTCACCTCCCAGCCCTCATGGCCGAAAGCAGTGATGCGGCCGTCCTTGCCGGCGCCGATGCGGATGCGGTGCCGGGTTTCGGCCCGATAGGTCTGGGTGCCGAACGCCTGCATGCGGCTGACCACACAGCGCACCGGCCGGCCAAGCCGCCTGGCGGCCACAGCCACGATGGCCGTTCGCGCCGTCATCGGCCCCTTCGAGCCGAATGCGCCGCCTACGTTGGGGCAGACGATGCGCACATTCGCTGGGTCGAGCCTCAATTGCCGCGCCAACTCGACTTTCCAGCCGGTCACGTTCTGGGAGGGCTCGTAAACGGTGAGTTGGTCGCCTTGCCAAACAGCGGTGGTCGAGAACAGCTCTATCGGGTTGTGATGCTGGGTCGGCGTCGAATACCGCGCATCGATCTTCATCGGGGCCGATTCATAGGCGGCATCGAAATCGCCGGCCTTGACGTCCTCCTTGAACAACGGGCTTTTGCCGGCGGCGTCGATGGTCTTTGTCCCCGGCATGTCGAAACTGGCGGTCGGCTTTTCCTCGGCATAGTCCGCGCGGATCCTTTGCGCCGCCTCCTCGGCTGCTTCGAAGGTCTCGGCGACCACCAGCGCAATGATCTGACCGTCATGGAAGATCGCCTTGTCATGCAGCGGCCCGATAGAACTCGCGCCGGTATTTCCGAATTTCGGCGTCTCGACCTTGTCGAGGTCGCCATAGGTGACGATGTCGAGGACGCCGGGCACCGAGCGCGCGTCATCCAGGTAAAGCCTGGCGACCTTGCCCTTGGCGATGCTGCTCGTCGCGAGCACGGCGTGCGCAATGTTGGCGGCCGGGAGATCCGCCGCGTATTCGGCCTGGCCGGTCACTTTCAGCCGCGCATCGATACGCGGCAGCGGCTGTCCCATGTTTTCCTTCGGCTGTGGAGCGGCGACGTTCATGATCACACCTTCATGTCACGGGTTTCGAGCAGCCCCCTGATCAAGGTTCGCTTGCCGAGTTCTATCTTGAATGCGTTGTGCCGACGCGGCTGGGCCTCGGCGAACGCGGCTTCGGCGGCCTCGGCCGCCGCTGCCTCGTCGAGCACCTTGCCGCGCAGGATCTCCTCCGCCGCTCTTGCCCGCCAGGGTACGGTCGCCACGCCGCCAAGCGCGATGCGCGCCTCGTTCACGGTCTCGCCGTCGAGGTCGAGGGCGACCGCGGCCGATGCAAGGGCAAACGCATAGGATTGCCGATCGCGGATCTTGAGATAGCGCGAACGCCTGGTCCATGCGCCGGCGGGCACCTCTATGGCGGTGACGATCTCGTCGGGTGCCAGGTCGGTCTCGATGTGAGGGCTGTCCTCGGGCAGGCGATGCAGGCTGGCAAACGGAATCTTTCGCCGCCCGTTGTGGCCTTGGACATGAACCGTGGCGTCAAGCGCGATCAGGGCCTGGGCAAAGTCACCGTGATAGGTCGCGATGCAGTTCTCACTGGTCCCCAGCACGGCATGCTGGCGGTTGAACCCGTCCATCGCGGCGCAGCCCGAGCCTGGCTCGCGCTTGTTGCATGGCCATGAGGTTTCGCGGAAATATTCGCAGCGGGTGCGCTGCAGGATGTTGCCGGCAAGACTTGCCATGTTGCGCAGCTGGCCGCTTGCCGCCAGTTGCAGGCTCTCCGCGATCACCGGATACCGACGCTTGATCTCGGCATTCTCGGCCGCGTCGCCCATCCGCACAAGAGCGCCAAGGCGCAGACCCTCACCATCGGTCTCGATCCGCCGCAATGCCGGTTCGGAGAGACCGTTCAGATCGAGCAAGCGTTCCGGCCGGGCGACGCCGAGTTTCATATAGTCGGCGAGATTGGTGCCACCGGCAATGAACTGCGCGGGGGCTTGCGTCGGCGGATGCCTGGTGGCCGAGCGCGAGGCGACGGCGACCGCCGCGGAGAGGCTGGCGGGCCTCTCATAGACGAAAGGATGCATCTCAGGCCCTCCTGATCTGGTCGCGGGCCTGGACGATTGCCGCGACGATGTTCGGGTATGCCGCGCATCGGCAAAGGTTGCCGCTCATATATTCGCGAATGTCGTCCTCTGAACCGGCATGTCCTTCGTGGACGCAGCCGATCGCGGACATGATCTGGCCGGGCGTGCAATAGCCGCACTGGAACGCATCGTGATCGATGAAGGCCTGCTGCATCGGATGCAGGCCGCCATCCGTCGACGCCAACCCTTCGACGGTGGTTACCGCCTTGCCCTCGTTCATCACCGCGAAGCTGAGGCAGGAGAGCACGCGATGGCCATCGACCAGCACCGTACAGGCACCGCATTGGCCATGATCGCAACCTTTCTTCGTGCCCGTCAGGCCGACATGGTCGCGCAAGGCGTCGAGCAGGCTGGTTCGGCTGTCGAGC
The DNA here is from genome assembly GCF_006442495.1 of Mesorhizobium sp. B2-1-3. Lineage (NCBI taxonomy): Bacteria > Pseudomonadati > Pseudomonadota > Alphaproteobacteria > Hyphomicrobiales > Phyllobacteriaceae > Mesorhizobium > Mesorhizobium sp. B2-1-3. Next base: position 36,436 of record NZ_VFWL01000024.1, on the reverse strand, counting down.
GCCAGATTGTATGGCTGCTTGTTGATGGTCAGTGTTGTCATGACAGGCTCGTTTGGCTTGGCGGCAGCAGCCGGAGGCTCCTCGGACCTGGCTGTCGAGGCCAGAAGCGGAGTCACCGCAGCCGCGGAGACGGTCGCGGTCATAAAGCTTCGTCTGCTGAGACTGGAGGAGTTTGAGGGAACATGCTCGGACATCGCTGGCTCCGTCGCTCGCTATGTCGCGACCAAACCCCTCATCGGGGCCATTGTTCCGGGCCATCCGCGATAAAACGCACAAGGAAGACGGCTCGCAAGGCAAGCCGCCCGATTTGGATGCAAGGATATGACGGTCCGTTCGAGACCGTGCCCGTCCTCCCCTGGCGAATTTGCAGGCGCGCGGCCGATCCCCTAACAAGGCGCGCGGGCCCTCACTGCTGGCGGGCAATTCCGAGAATATCAAGCGCCTGCGCGGCAGAAGCAATCGGGCGCCCCGTGCGGCCAGCGGCTTCGACGATTGCCGCGACCCGTTCGGCATTGTCGCGGGCGAGGCTGCCATCGGCGTGCCAGAGAGAGTTCTCGAAGCCGACCCGCACGTGCCCTCCCGCCGCGATCGCCGCCGTCAGCGCCAAGGTCTCGCCCCGTCCGAAGGCGCAGACCGACCATACGGCGCCTTCAAGACCATGCGCATCGAGCCCTTCAAGGAAGACATCGAGGTCTTCGGGCCGGCTTTCCTGATCGGCGGCATAGCGTCCAAGGACGAACAGCAGCCGGGGGCTTGTGGGCTCCGCCAGAATGCCTCGCCGCCGCAGATCGATGAAACGGTCGAGATCGGCCCGATCATAGAGAATGTGCTGGACCGCGATGCCTTCCCGACCGGCCCACGCGAAGAAGCGGGCCGGCTCCGCCTCGCCATCGCTGATTATCTCACGCAAGCCTATCGAGACGGAAACCGGATGAAGCGCCCGAACAAGATCCATCTGTTCGCGTGGCGAATAGAGCCCGACCGCTTCGGTCGTGATCTGGATCGCCATGACGCCCTGCGTCCGCTCCCGGATCGCCGCGATGGCATCCCGGTAAAGCGCGGCGTCAAGCGTGTGCCGGCCTGAAGCATCGCGGACATGCACATGGATGGCGGCGGCGCCGGCAGCGAGACACTGCCTCGCCGTTTCGGCAAGTTCGTCGGCGGTCATCGGCAGAGCCGGATGATCGGCCTTCGTTCTGCGCGCTCCGTTCGGCGCAACCATGATCAGCAACGGCTTCAATTTCATCTCCGGGCCCAATTGGCTCTCCCGCAACGTGGTTTTCCATGCTTCATTTCACCGACTCGCATAGGTAGGACAGCATGAACGCCACCGCCCAAGGGATTTCCGCCTTCGCCACCGCCGCCGAACTCAGCCGCGCGCTCGCCGATGGCAACACATCCTCGACCGAGATCGTCCGGCGCGCGCTGGATCGTGTCGACGTTCATGACAATTCGCTGCATGCGTTCGTCCGGCTGTTTCCTGAGGCTGCGCTCCAGGCCGCCGGCGAAGCCGACGAGCGTCGCCGTCGCGGCGTCTCGAAAGGGCCGCTGGACGGTATCCCTTTCGCGGCCAAGGACCTGCTTGACGTCGAAGGCTATCCGACCCTGGCAGGCTCGAAAGCGCTTGCGGGCGAACTCGCAACCGCCACGGCAACGGCAATCGAACGCCTTGTCGCGGCCGGGATGATCCTGCTGGGCAAGGTGCACACCGTGGAATTTGCTTTTGGCAGTTGGGGGACCAACCCGGTCGCCGGCACGCCCCTGAACCCGCGTGACAGCGCCATCCCGCGCGCGCCGGGCGGATCGTCGAGCGGTTCGGGCGTGGCCGTCGCCGCCGGACTGGTGCCGGTCGCGCTCGGCACCGACACTACGGGCTCCATCCGCAATCCGTCCGCCATGTGCGGAATCGTGGGCCTGAAGACGTCCTTCGGCCTTATCGGGCGCGGCGGCTTGCTGCCGCTTGCCATGTCCTTCGACAGCATCGGTCCCATGACCCGGTCGGTGGAGGATGCAGCCCTTCTGCTGGCCGCGCTCGAGGGTCCCGATCCCGGCGATCCGGCCACCTTTGGCGTGGCGCCGACCTCGCCGCTCGACGGGCTCGAGCGGAGCATATCGGGCCTTCGCCTGCGCATCCCCTCGGCCGTGGACCTTGCCGGCGTAGACCCCGGCATCCTGGTCCGCTTCGACTCCACCGTCGCTGAACTGGAGGCGCTCGGTGCCAATGTCGATCGGATGCCGATGCCGCAATCTTACGACACCTACAAGGCCTTGGCCGGCGACATCATGGCCGTCGAAGCCTGGCATCATCTCGGCCGTTACGTGGAACCCGCGGACAGCGGCGTCGGCACGGCGATCCGCATGCGGGTTCTCAAGGGCAGGGAAATCGGCCTCGCCGCTTATCACGAGTTGATTGCAAGGCGCCGAGCCGCGCAGATCGAGTTTCATCGCGATCTCGAAGGCGCCGATGCGTTCCTGACGCCAACGGCGCCGATTACCGCGCCGCCATTGGCCGACATCGATGAGACAACGACGCCGCTTGGGACGTTTACCCGCATGGTGAACCTCCTCGACATGGCAGCGCTCAGCGTCCCCATCGGTCTCGTCAATGGTCTGCCCGCAGGATTGCAGATCGCGGTTCGCCGCTTCCAGGATCCGCTGGCGCTGAGGATCGGGCGGGCGCTCGAGATTCGGCGCGACAGCCTGTTCGAACAGCCGCCGGGCTACGCCACGCCGTAAGCTGCCCGTTCATTCACCGCTCGCATACAGCCAACGTGCGACAAGAGCGTCGGTGTCGGCACCGAAATCCGCGCGCGCGCCTTCGGAAAAAACCGTGCCGTTCTTGACCACATAGACGTAGTCGGTGATGGCAAGCGCGGCGCGAATATCCTGGTCGACCAGCAGCACGGCCTTGCCGAGTTCGCGGGCAAGATCGCGGACGATGTCGTAGATCGCCTCGCTGGTCTGCGGATCGACGCCGGCGGTCGGTTCGTCGATCAGGTAGACCGACGGATCGGCCATCAGGCTGCGTGCGATCTCGACCTGTCGCTGCTGGCCTCCCGAGAGCTGGCCGGCAGGCTGCGTGCGTTTCTCCCGAACGACGGGAAACCGCTCATAGACATGTTCCAGTTTCTCGGTCAGCACCGTCTTCTTCGGCCTGGCATGCCAGAGACCGAGTTTCAGGTTCGATTCGACCGAGAGATGAGGAAAGAGGCTCGGCCGCTGCGGCAGGTAGGCCAGGCCAAGGCCCAGCATCCGGAAGGGCGGGTTTCCGGTGATGTCCACGTCTCGCAGAAGCACCCGGCCAGCACTCGGTTTCAGAAAGCCGAACAACGCCTTGAGAAGCGTCGACTTGCCCGTGCCGTTCGGGCCGACCACACAGGAAATGCTGCCAGACCAGGCTCTGACCGAAACGTCGCGCAATATGTCGATGTCGCGCGTATAGCCGGCGACAAGGTTCTCGCAGGCGATCAGCGGCGGGGTCGATGGCAGGGAAGCGGTTTCCATCATCGTGCTTCCCGATGCGTTGCGCGGGATCCCGTATAGGCGTGCACGACCTCAGGATTGCGCAGCACCTCGGCGACCGCGCCGTCGGCGATCTTGCGCCCTCGCGCCATCACCATGACGCGCGTTACGACCGACTGGATAGCCTCGAGGTTGTGATCGACAACGACGATGGTGTGACCGTCGCGATTGAGGCTCCTTATGTGCTCGATGATCTCCTCCAGCAGGCGCGGGTGGACGCCGGCGAAGGGCTCGTCCAGAAGCAGCAATCTCGGTTTGAGCATCAGCGCCCGGCCGAGTTCCAGCAGCTTCTGCTGGCCGCCGGAAAGCGCTCTTGCATAACTGTCGGCGAGATGGTCGAGCCTCAGGAAAGCAAGAACCCCACGGGCGCGCTCCTCTGCCGCGGCGCGCCGTTCAGCCGGGTCGGAAAGTGCCGGCACGATGAGGTTTTCCAGCACGGTCATGCGGCGGAACAGGCGGGGAACCTGAAAAGTACGGGCAACACCGCGGCGCGCGAAAAGATTAGCCGGCGAGCGCGCCATGTCGGTACCCTCGACGAGGATGGCACCGCCGTCGGGTTTGAGCGCGCCCGTCACCATGTTGATGGTGGTCGTCTTTCCCGAGCCGTTGGGACCGATCAACCCGACAATTTCGCCGCGGGCCAGGGCAAAGGATAAGCCTTCGACGGCATGGATGCCGCCGAAATGCTTGGCAAGACCACTGACCGAGAAAAAAGCGGTGTCCTTCTCAACCGGCATGGGGTTCCTCGGTGGTAGCAGTTGGAACAGGCGCTTGTTCCCGTGGCCGCGCGCGGAAGCGAGCCCAGTTTTCGACCATCGGATACAGGCCGTTCTGCGCGAAGCGTTGCACCAGGATAAGCGCCAGACCCATCAGCACGAAACGCCATTCGCCGTAGGACCGCAGCGTCTCGGAAAGCAGGAAGACGACGACTGCGCCGACCACGGCGCCGGGCAAGCTTTCGATGCCACCGATCACCGCCATCGCGATAACCAGACCCATCTCCGGCAGGATAGCCATGTTGGGCGTCAGGATGCCGATGAAATGGCCGTAATAAATGCCGGCTATCGCCGCGATCACGCTGGTTACCACGAAGACGAGGATCTTGTAGCGCGTGGTATCCACCCCGCTGGCGCGCGCGGCGCCCTCGTCTTCCCGGATGGCACGTAGAAAAAGACCGACGCGGGTCGCCAACAAGGCATTCATTCCCAATACCGCCAGGACGACGAGCGCAAGGCCGAGATAGTAATAAGGCAGGTCCGATCGACCGGAAAAGAGGCCGGGCACCGGCAAGCCCAGCATGCCGCGTGTGATGTCCTCCTCCGCGACCAGAACGAGGCGGAAGATTTCCGAAATGGCGAGCGTGAAGAGGGCCAGATAAGGCCCGGAAAGCCTCAGGACCAGCGCGCCGATCAGGGCGCCGGCCACGACGGCAAGAGCGATGGCGGAAAGAATGGCAAGCGGCAGGGGCATGCCGATCTGGCCAACGAACAAGGCCGAGGCGTATCCGCCCAGCGCGGCAAAAGCCACATGGGCGAAGGAGAACTGACCGGCGAAACCGGCAAGCAGCGCCCAGCTCGCAGCAAGCAGCGCATAGTACCAGGCGATGGCGCCGACGTGGGTCCAGTATGGTCCGACGCCGAGCGGCACCAACAACGCCACCACGAGCAGAATCGCCTGGGCCGATTGCGAGAATGTTGGATGGACCATTGCCGTGACCCTATTCCAGCCGCAGATGCGAGCGGCCGAACAGGCCGGTCGGCCTGAAGAGCAATGCAATGACGAGCAGCAGCGCTCCGAACGCCTGCGTATAGGCAAGCGCGCGATTGGGGTCCGGCAGATAGCCGACACCCAGCCCTTGCACCAGGCCGAGCAGGATGCCGCCGGTAATGCTTCCGCCGACGGAACCCATGCCGCCGAGCACGATGATGATGAAGGCCTGCACGGCCGGCAACTCACCCATCGACGGCGACAGGGCGAAGATCGGCGCGATCAACGCCCCTGCCCCGCCGGCAAGCGCCGAGCCGATGCCGAAAGCGATGGTGTACATGCGGCGTGGATCGATACCGATGACCGCGGCGGACTCGCGGCTCTGGCTCACCGCATCGAGTGCCTGGCCAAGCGAGGTGCGCTTCAGGAAAAGCGTCAGACCGACAAGCAGGACGACGGCAGCGACCGCAGCGATCAGCCGGTCGTAAGGCAGGATCAACGGACCGAGGATCAGCGCTCCCGTCATGAAGGACGGCGGCGCCTTGGCGAAGGGACCGAAGACGACAAGGCCGAGATTGGTGATCAGAATGGTGAGGCCGAAGGTGACGATAATGGCGTATTCGTCCTTGCGCTCGACCTTGTCGGTATACATCGGCGCTATGACGAGCCTCTCGAAGAGCACGCCGAAGATGAACAGGGCCACCATCGCGCCGGCGACACCGACAAGCGGCGGCGCATGGAACCAGGCGATGATGTAGTAGGACGCATAGCCGCCCAGCATATAGAGCGATCCATGGCCGAAATTGACGACCTTCAACACCGAGAAGACCAAAGTGAGCCCCGCCGCCGTCAGCGCGAAAATGAGGCCGATGACCAGGCCGTTGACGGCCAGGAGGAGGAAATAGCTCATGGGTTCACATCACCTCGTTGTCGGCCGCCTGTCCAGTGAAGCGGCCGCCGGCGGCCATGGAGCCGCCGGCGTGCCGTTCATTTGCCGGGCATGACCTTGTCGGTGGTGGCCCACTTCTTCGGATAGACGATCGCAGCATCCTCCGGCGCCTGGTTCACGGCCGTGTATTGGATGATCGTGAACGGCACGTCGACGAACTGATGGAAAGCCCAGTCGGGAGATTTGGTGGTCGGGAAGGTGTAGGTGGCGTTCACCCCTTCATATTTGATCTCTTCCAGTGCCTTCACGATCGCCGCGCGGTCAGCCGAGCCTGCCTTCTTGATCGCTTCGACGACGACACCGAACGTGTCATAGGCCTCCATGGCCACGCCGGTCGGTGCCCTATTGTAGCGTTCGGTGAACGCCTTCACGAATGCTTTGGCCTTGTCGTTCCATTGCGACTTGGGCTGCGCGACGTTGACGATGAGAAGATTGTTGGCGCATTCGCCGTCGACTTCCCACACTTCCTTCTGCAGCAGACCCGAGGAGCCGATGAGGGCCGTTTCGGCAGTCGGTGCGAGGCCGAGCTGGCAGGCCTGCTTGACCAGCTGATACTGTGCCTGTCCGGCGATCACCATCTGGATCGCATCAGGCTTCGGGCTCTGGTTCATCAGGCGCAGCAGCGCGGGCGTGAAATCCTGCTGGTTCAGATCGATCGTTGCCAGCGTATAGGGGACGTTCTTGGCCTTCAGCTCATCGGCGATGACCTTGGCCCCGCCCTGGCCGAAGTCCGTGTTTTCGGCGATGATGGCGATGTTCTTGAAACCTTGCTCGACCGTCCAGTCGGCTGCCTTAACGTAAACGAGCGAGTTGGCCGGAGCGAGACGATAGACTTCCGGATACTGCTTGGCCGTGATGGCATCCGCCCATACGTCTGTACCGACCCAGGCGACGCCGTATTTGTGCGCCTCCTCGATTTCGGCGAGGGCGACCGAGGAATGGAATTCGCCGAAGATTGCGGCGACGTTGTCCTTGGTGATGAGCCGAACCGCCGCCGCGCTGCCGTCGGCCGGCTGCCCTTTGGTGTCCTCGTAGCTCACCTTCAGCTGACGGCCGAGCACGCCGCCGGCCTTGTTGACCTCGTCAACTCCGAGCTGCACCGCCCATTGCATTTCCTGGCCGCCGGAATAGTTGCCGGGCGGCGACAGCGGCCCCACCCAGCCTAGCGCGATTGGATCCTCGGCCAGAGCCGGTGCGGCTGCGAACGGCAAGGAAGCCAGCGCGAGTGCCGCCAGCGCTCCCAAATGACTGGATATGGTCTGTTTCATGCGAATTTCCCCTGTTCTTGTTTTCTGATTGAATGAAACACTACGCTCATTTCTGGCAGATTGAAATATTCATTGCAGCTCGTCAACGGCCGGCGTAAATTCGCGCCATGTTGGAACCCGCCTTCCGCTCGCGCCTGCTCGAGAGTTTCGAGACGATGCCGCGCCAGCTTCGCGCGGCGGCGCAATGGGTGCTCGACAATCCGCGTGACGTTGCCCTCCTGTCGATGCGCGTCCAGGCGCAGCGCGCCGGGGTGACCCCGGCATCGATGACGCGGCTTGCCCAGCGCATGGGCTTCGACGGCTACGATAGCCTGCGCGACCTCTACGCCGAGCAACTTCGCCGCGGCGAGAAGGAGTTCTTGGGCAAGGCCGAAGCATTGATGGCGCGGCGCAAGCGCGGAGGAGACGGCGCGCTGGCCTTCGAGCTGGCCGAAACGCTCGAGCGCCATATGGCGAAGCTTTGCGATCCGGCGACGCTGGAGGCGGTGACCCGGGCAGCCTCGGTGCTGGCAGGCGCCAAGCGCATCTATGCGCTGGGCTATCGGTCGAGCTACCCCGTCGCCTGCCATTTCGCCTACGTCTATGGCCTCGCCGGCGGCGCGGTGCGTCTGCTTGACGGCGTCGGCGGAACCGGACCTGATCCTTTGTGGGAATCGGGAGCGGGCGACGTGCTTTTGGCGATCAGCGTCAAGCCCTATACGCGCGCCGCCGTCGAACTCGTCGATTATGCACGCAGCCGTGGGCTCGAAATCGTGGCGATTACCGACAGCGTCGTCTCGCCTCTCGTCAACCGGGCGGGCGCCGTCATCATCGTGCCAACCGAGAGCCCGTCCTTTTTCCACACCATGGCGCCGGCCTTTGCCATCGCCGAAACGCTGGCCGCGATCCTGGCGGCCGCCGCCGGCGATCGCGCGCTGGCCGCCATGCGCGACGTCGAACGTCAGTTCGACACCCTTTCCACCCATATCTACGAAACCAGGCAACGGTCATGACGCATATCCTCCATCGCCAGATCCACCACGATTATCCCGTTGCCGTCGGCGGCGATGGCGTCACCGTCATCGACAGCAAGGGACGCCGCTATATCGACGCCTCGGGCGGCGCGGCCGTCTCATGCCTTGGCCATCAGCATCCGGCTGTTCTTGCCGCGATGCATGCCGAACTCGACCGGCTCGCCTATGCGCATAGCAGTTTCTTCACCACCCGGCCGGCGGAGGAACTGGCGGACGAACTTGCCGCTCACGCGCCGGGCGATCTTCATCACGTCTATTTCGTCTCCGGCGGATCGGAAGGCATCGAGACCGCCCTGAAGATGGCGCGGCAATATTTCGTCGAGCGCGGCGAGCCGCAGCGCCGCCGCTTCGTGGCCCGTCAGCAGAGCTATCACGGCAATACGCTGGGCGCGCTTTCGGTGGGAGGCAACGCCTGGCGCAAGGCGCCGTTCGAGCCCATGCTGATCGAAAACCATCATATCGAACCATGCTATGCCTATCGGCATCAGCGGCCGGATGAAGGCAGCGAGGCCTACGGCCTGCGGGCCGCCGATGCGCTTGAAACGAAGCTGCAGGAACTCGGGCCGGAAACGGTCATTGCTTTTGTCGCAGAGACCGTGGTTGGAGCGACTCTCGGCGCCGTGCCACCCGCACCCGGTTATTTCAGGCGCATCCGCGAGATTTGCGATCGCCACGGCGTGCTGCTCATCCTCGACGAAGTCATGTGCGGCATGGGTCGCACCGGAACACTGCATGCCTGCGAGCAGGAGGGCGTCGCTCCCGACATCATGGTGGTCGCCAAAGGACTCGGCGGCGGCTACGCCCCGCTCGGCGCGGTGCTGGCGTCCGAGCGGATATTCGATGCCTTTTCGCAAGGCAGCGACTTCCAGCACGGTCACACCTATATCGGCCATCCGCTCGCCTGTGGGGCCGGCCTCGCCGTCCAGCGGGTTATCGAGCGTGATGGTCTGCTTGCCAATGTCGCGGCGCGAGGCACCACGCTCGAACGGCGGCTGCGTGAGCGCTTCGGCAACCATCACCATGTCGGGGACATTCGCGGGCGCGGCCTTTTCCAGGGCATCGAGCTCGTCGCGGATCGCTCGGCCAAGGCCCCGTTCGATTCGCGCCTGAAGGTCCATGCCCGGATAAAATCGGAAGCGATGCAGCGGGGGTTGATGGTTTATCCGATGGGCGGCACCGTCGATGGGCGGGCTGGCGATCACGTCCTGCTTGCACCGCCATTCATCGTCGACGACGGCACGGTCGATATCATCGTCGACCGTTTGGGCGACGCCGTCGATGCCGCGATCGGCAGCATTGCGATCTAGCACACGAGACGCTCACCGACCGGGACTATAGTCCGATCGGCATCAGCCCCGACCTGGCCTCACAGTGCCGCGCCAGACCATCGGCGCGTGGCAGGTCAGGCGACTGCCGGCGCCTGCTTCCTCGCGCGAACCGGCGGCCAGTCGCACGGCGTGCGTGGCGATCTCCTCAATCGGCGGCGCAAAGGTCGTCAGCCGGTAGGAAGCCCAGTCAGCCTGCTCGATGTCGTCGAAGCCGGCGACGCAGAGATCGCGCGGGACGTCGACGCCGAACTCGTGGCGCGCCGCGTCCAGAAAACCGCAGGCGATCAGGTCGGTCACGCAGAATGCCGCATCCGGTCGCTGCCGGCCCGAAAGCAGGCGCCTTGCGCCTTCTGCCCCGGTCGCATAACCCGTGCGGCCCTCGCGCCACTGGATCACCTCCAGTCCTTCCTTGCGCGCTGCGGCAAGAAACGCCGTCTCGCGCGCCACCAGACTGGGCGTGCCGGCTGCCGATGTCACCAGGGCAGGCCTGGTGCAACCGGCACGAAGAAAGGCGTAAAGTGCCGCCTCGGCGGCGGCGGCGTTGTCCACGCCGATGTTATGCGGCCCGTCGAACCGGTCGTCGCGATTTATCAGGATCAGGCGCTGCCCGTTCTCGAGGCAGGTTCGGATCAGCTCCTGCGGCGGCGTGCCGGACAGCACGATCGTCGCATCGGCACGGTAGTTCAGCGTGTTGCGCAGCGCCTGGTCGACATGGTGGCTGGGGCCCGACGTGTTGAATACCATGGCCACTTTGCCGGCATCCCTCAAATGCTGTGTCAGCGCCCGCAGGATACGGGCTTGGTAGGGCGTGTCGCCATCGGCGACGACAAGGCAGACGATGCCCGTCGATGCCCGCATCAGGCCGCGCGCCAGGTGGTTGACGTGATAGCCGAGCTGCTCGGCCGCCAGCAGCACCCGCTCGCGGGTTTCTTCCGAAACGCTGGCGCCGGGCGTGAACGTGCGTGATACCGCCGAGCGCGAAACGCCGGCAAGCTCCGCGACCTGCTGGGCACTGGAAAAGCCAATACGGCCTCTTGGCGTCGTCATGCACACTCTCGCTGCGTTTCTCGATTCTTTGCACGCACGTGCAGCATAGCGCAAGCCAGTCACAGGTGTAACCGCTGCCCTTGACACACATGCGTAAATGAAACAGCTTTGCACAGCCGTGCATGAAGCCGGCGCCGGAGGCTACCTTGCCCATTTCTTCGCGGACCGCATCGGAACTGCCATTGCCTGGACGGACAGCATGAACAGCGTGGCGGTGCAGCCTAACGCGAGCCGGATGTCCGAAGCCGAACTCGACAGGCGTGCCGATGTTTGCCGGCAACTGCTCTTGTCGTCGGGAAACATGGCGATGCAGGGCTACAGCCAAATCGACGGCGCGCAGCCTGTGGAGATGAAGGGGCCGCAGGATTTCCTGACCGAGACTGACGGCAAGGTCGAGCATCACATCCGTACGACGTTGGCCGCGGCCTTTCCCGAGGACGGGTTTTTGGGCGAGGAAACCGGCGGCAGCGGCGGCTCTGATCGCATGTGGGTCGTCGACCCGATCGACGGTACGGCGAATTTCATGCGCGGCATTCCGCATTTCTGCGTTTCGATCGCCTTCGTTCAGAACGGCCGCAGCGAGATCGGCGGGATCGCCAATCCGGCGATCGGGGAGGTCTATTTTGCCCGCCGCGGGCACGGTGCGACGCGCAACGGCGCGGCGATCCATGTTTCGCGCACCCAGGCCTTCGACCGCGCCTCCGTGGAGTTCGGCTGGTCGCCGCGGATTCCCAACCGCGACTATCTGGACAAGGTGGCCCTGGTCTGGTCGCTGGGCGCCAATGTGCGCCGCTCCGGTTCGGGGGCGCTGGGCCTTGCCTATGTGGCCGACGGCCGCTCGGATGCCTATGCCGAGCTTCATATCAATGCATGGGACTGCCTGGCCGGATTGCTGCTGGTCGAGGAAGCCGGCGGGCGCGTCAACCGCTTTCTCGACGGCGACGGCATGGCGAAGGGCAATCCGGTGCTTGCTGCGGCGCCGGGTGTGGCGGCGAGATTGTCCCAGGTGATCGGAGTGCCGCTCGACGACGAATAACCAATTCCAGAGAGCATGAAAGGGAGGAATATCGATGAAAGGTCCATTTGATCGCAGACAAGGCAGGACGTGGCTTGGCCTTGCGGTGCTGGCCATTTTCGGTCTGGCCGGCGGCGCCCATGCGGCGGATCGCAACCTCGTGATGTATTGCGGCGTCGACGAAGCCTGGTGCCGGGCCATGGCCACGACCTACCAGAAGGAAACCGGCGTCAGCGTCGACATGACCCGCATGAGCGCCGGCGAGATCTATGCGCGCCTGCGGGCCGAGAAGGACAATCCGCAAGCCGACATCTGGTGGGGCGGCACCGGCGACCCGCATCTTCAGGCGGCGGAAGAAGGTCTCACCCAGGAATACAAGTCGCCGCAGCTGGCGAACCTGCGCGACTGGGCTTTGAGGCAGGCTGAACGCGCCAAGAACCGCACCGTCGGCATCTATCTCGGCGCGCTTGGCTACGGCTACAACGAGGAAGACCTGAAACAGCGCGGCCTGACGGCGCCGGCCTGCTGGGCGGATCTGGTCAAGCCCGATTTCCAGGGCGAGATCGAGATGGCCGACCCCAATTCCTCGGGTACCGCCTGGACGATGCTGGCGACAATCGTGCAACTGATGGGCGAGGACAAGGCTTTCGACTATCTCAAGCAGCTCAACAAGAACATCGCCGAATACACCAAGGCGGGCGCCGCACCCGCGCTCGCCGTGGGCAAGGGCGAGACGCTGGTCGGCATTTCCTTCCAGCACGACGTCATCAACGCCGCCAAGCAGAACCCGGCCGTCAAGGTGGTCTCGCCCTGTGAAGGCACCGGTTTCGAGATCGGGTCGATGAGCATTGTTGCCGGGGCCAAGCACATCGACGAGGCGCGGAAATTCTACGACTGGGCGCTGACGCCAGACGCGCAGAAACTGGCGGCTCCGAACGGCAGCTACCAGATCCCGTCGAACACCGGCACCCCGGTGCCGCCCGAGGCGCCGGACCTCAGCAAGATCAAGCTGATCGACTACGACTTCGCCAAATACGGATCGTCAGCGGAGCGCAAGCGGCTGTTGAAGAAGTTCACCGATGAGGTCCGCAACGGCGGCTGATCTGGTCCGTACGGCCGATCCGCCGGCTGCCTGCGGGGCAGCCGGCGCAACCCCGACCATACCGAAGGAAGATGTCGAATGGCACGGGCTTCGCCCTATCCCATGGCCAATGACCTCCCGGGGCGCAGTGCCGCCGGATGGCTGGCGCTGGCATGGGCGAGCTTCATTGTGCTGCCATGGTACAAAGTCGAAGGCGGCTTGCTTTCCTTTGACTGGCTGGCGCGTCCGGCGGAGGCGGCACCAGCCATCCTGCTGTCGCTGAACGGCCGGCTGTGGCTGCTTCCCTTAATCCTGCCACTTCTTCTGGCAAGCTGGCTCGTCGCGCGCCGGAACCTCCCCGCCCTGGCGGTGGCGGGCGCAGCCGGCCTCGCCTGGCTGGCGGTCGAGGGTTTTTCCATCATCCATTCGGGTTGGGGATTTGCCTGGCTCGGGCATCTGGCCAGTACGCCGGGACCGGTGCAGCCGGGGCTCGGCTGGGGTGCGGTGCTGTACGCGCTGGCGATGCTGATGTTCATCGCCGAGGCGCTGGCCGCGCGTGGCTGGTGCAAGGGCGACCGTTTTGTCGTCGGCTCGCTGCTGATCGTGATCGCTTCGCTGATCCTGTTCGTGGCTTATCCGCTGTTGTCGATCCTCGCTTCCGCCATCGAGGACAATGACGGCAATATCGTGCCGGCTCTGTTTGCCGAAAAGCTGTTCAGTGCCAACATCTGGAGCCTGCGCTGCCTCTACGGCGACGGTTCCTGCGGCGTGGCGTGGAATACGGTGGCGATCGCGGTGCTGGTCGGATTCTTCTGCACGGCGCTAGGCCTGGCGCTGGCGCTGATTGCGTTGCGCACCAGGCTGCCTGCCAAATGGCTGCTGCGCGGCCTCTCCATCCTGCCGATCATCACGCCCCCTTTCGTCATCGGCCTGGCGCTGATCCTGTTGTTCGGCCGGGCCGGCATCGTCACCAATCTTTTGTCCGAACATCTCGGTATTCCGCGCAGCCGCTGGATCTACGGCATGGCCGGCATCACCATCGCGCAAGTGCTGGCCTTCACGCCGATCGCTTTCCTGGTCCTGGCCGGCGTGCTGCAGGGCGTCAGCCCGAGCATGGAGGAGGCCTCGCAGACCTTGCGCGCCAGCCGTTGGCGCACTTTCAGCACAATCACCTGGCCGCTGATCCGCCCGGGGCTGGCCAGCGCCTTCCTGATCTCGTTCATCGAGAGCATGGCCGACTTTGCCAACCCGCTGGTGCTGGGCGGCAACTTCAACGTGCTGTCGACGGACATCTTCTTTGCGGTGGTGGGCGCTGCGCATGATCAAGGCCGTGCGGCGGTGCTGGCGATCGTGCTTCTGGGATTCACGCTCGCCGCTTTCGTCATCCAGCGCCGCTGGATCGGCAGCCGCAGCTACGTCACCGTCGCGGGCAAGGGCGATGGCGGTGTGCCGGCCACGCTGCCCAAGGGCTTGCGCATCGGCTGCTACGCCGCCGTCGTTCCCTGGCTGCTTCTGACCGTCGTGGTCTATGGCATCATCCTGGGCGGCGGCTTCGTGCAATCGATCGGCCGCGACAACACGCCGACGCTCGAATATTTCCTCACCGCTTTCTCCGTCGAGAAAGGCGTCAATGGCTGGTTCCTGAGCGGGTCGGCCTGGCCGTCGCTGCTGATGACCATCGGCCTTGCGCTGGTGGCGATGCCGTTCACCGCCGCGCTCGGCATCCTGACCGCCTATCTGCTCGACCGGCAGCATTTCGCCGGGCGCACGATGTTCGAATTCCTCGCCATGATGAGCTTTGCTATTCCCGGCACGGTCGTCGGCGTCAGCTATATCCTCGCCTTCAACGTGCCGCCGGTGCAACTGACCGGCACCGGACTGATCATCGTCATCTCGTTCATCTTCCGCAACATGCCGGTGGCGATCCGCGCCGGCCTCGCCAATCTGGGGCAGATAGACAAGAGCCTGGACGAGGCATCGCTGACACTGGGGGCGCGTTCCTTCGCCACCTTGCGGCGGGTGATCCTGCCGATCCTGAAGCCGGCTATCGTGACCGCGATGATCTACAGTTTCGTGCGTGCGGTCACAGCGGTCAGCGCCGTCATCTTCCTGGCGACCGGCCGCTTCAATCTCGCCACCGTCTATATTGTCGGGCGAGCCGATGTCGGCGAATACGGCATCGCCATCGTCTATTCGGCGGTGCTTATCGTCGTCATGATGATCATTCTGATCGGCATCCAGCTGCTGGTCGGGGAACGCCGGCTTGGCCGGCGCCGGGCCGAAGCGCAAGCCGTCGTGGCACCAATCTGATCGGGAGAAGCGTATGGATCAAACGGCGAAGAACGCTGCCCCCGGCGTGGTGGACAGACCGGCAGTGCGTTTCGAGGGCGTCACCAAGAAATACGGCGCCGTCACTGCCGTCGACAATGTCAGCTTCGACATCGCACCGGCCAGCCTGGTGACGCTGCTGGGACCCTCCGGCTGCGGCAAGACGACGACGCTCAGGCTGATTGCCGGGCTGGAGCACGCAAGCCACGGGCGCATCGCCATCGACGGCAAGGACGTTACCTTGCTGTCAGCCGCAGAGCGCGACGTCAGCATGGTCTTCCAGTCCTATGCGCTGTTCCCGCACATGAACGTCATGGAAAATGTCAGCTACGGCCTGCGGGCGACGGGGCTCGGCAAGGTTGAGGCCGCAGGGCGCGCCGCCGAGAAGCTGGCACAGGTCGGCCTGTCCGGCTACGAGAAGCGCCAGCCGAGCGAACTTTCGGGCGGCCAGCAGCAGCGCGTGGCCGTGGCGCGCGCCATCGTGCTGGAGCCGAAGGTGCTTTTGTTCGACGAGCCGCTGTCCAATCTCGATGCCAAGCTGCGCCGGCGCGTGCGCGATGAAATCCGCGGTCTGCAGCAGGATCTCGCGCTGACCGTGGTCTATGTGACGCATGACCAGGAGGAGGCGCTCGCCGTGTCCGATCGCATCATCGTCATGAACGCGGCCCGCGTCGCCCAGGACGGGACCCCGCGCGACCTCTACAACGAACCCACGAACCCTTTCATCGCCGACTTCATGGGCGACGCCAACCTGCTCGACGTCGAGGTTCTCGCCAGCAACAAAACGAATGCGGAGGTGAAGGTCGGGCCGCTGCGGCTCGACATGCGGCATCGCGGCATCGCGGCGGGGCCGGCGGTGCTGGCCGTCCGGCCGAATGCCGTGCGCCTCGTCGCCGGCCAGCCGGCAGCCGGCGGGATGAGAGGGCGCGTGGTCAAGAGTTCTTATCTCGGCGACCACATGGAATACCGCGTCGCGATAAACGATCCGGCGGTCGAGCTGTTTGCGACGTCGCCGGTCGTCACACCCGCCCTGCCGGAAGGCAGCGTCGTCGCGGTCGATTTCGATCCGGCAAAGATCGTGCTGATAGCGCGCGACAAGTCCTAGCCAGCAGCGCACACCGCTACCGGTGCGCCTGATACGAAAATAGTGGTTCTCGACGTTCCATGTCGATGTTACGAATCTCTGTGCATTCCGAATGTGCGCTTGTGACCATGTGTCCGGGCACTTTGGAACTGTGGCGAGCACAGGACGTATTCTTCACGCGGGACCAGACGGTGCACTCGAAGCCGTCGCAGGGCCGCAATGGGCGTTTTCGACAGTGGCCACAAGGGAGGAAATACCAGTGAAAGCATCCTATCTCATCTCAGCCGCGCTGCTTGTGGGGACCGCGATGCCAGCGGCGGCAGCCGAAATTTCCGACGGCAAGGTCAAGATCGGCATCCTCAACGACCAGTCGGGTGTCTATGCCGATTTCGGCGGCAAATGGTCCGTCGAGGCGGCCAAGATGGCTGTCGAGGATTTCGGCGGCAAGGTCCAGAATGCGCCTATCGAGGTCATCAGTGCCGACCACCAGAACAAGCCGGACATCGCCTCCAACATAGCGCGCCAGTGGTACGACACCGAGCAGGTCGATGCCATAATGGAACTGACCACCTCCTCGGTGGCGCTCGCCGTGCAGGGACTTTCCAAGGAAAAGAAGAAGATCGACATCGTCACCGGCGCGGCTGCGACCGACCTGACCGGCAAGCAGTGCTCGCCCTATGGTTTCCATTGGGCCTACGACACCCATTCCCAGGCCGTCGGCACAGGCGGTGCCCTGGTGCAGCAAGGCGGCGACAGCTGGTATTTCATCACCGTCGACTACGCCTTCGGCTATTCGCTCGAGGAGCAGACCGCCAAGCTCGTCAAGGATCGCGGCGGCAAGGTGCTTGGTGAAGTGCGCTATCCGCTCGGCTCGACCGACTACTCATCCTTCCTGCTGCAGGCGCAATCCTCCGGCGCCAAGATCGTTGGCCTTGCCAATGCCGGTCTCGACACTTCCAACTCGATCAAGCAGGCGGCCGAATTCGGCATCGTCGCTGGCGGCCAGCGGCTCGCGGCACTTCTGTTCACGCTGGCCGAAGTGCATGGCCTTGGCTTGCAGGCGGCCCAGGGCGTCGTGCTGACCGAAGGCTTTTACTGGGATCGCGACGACAAGAGCCGCGAGTTCGCCAACCGCTTCTTCAAACGCACCGGCAGGATGCCGAACATGATCCAGGCCGGGACGTATTCGGCGGTGTCGCAGTATCTCAAGGCCATCGACAAGGCCGGCACCGACGAAACCGAAGCGGTGGCCAAGGAAATGCATTCGATGCCGGTCAATGACGTCTTTACCGCCAACGGCAAGGTGCAGGCCGACGGCTCCATGGTGCACGACATGTACCTCTATCAGGTCAAGAAGCCTGAGGAGAGCAAGAAGGATTGGGACTACTACACCTATCTTGCAACCATTCCGGGCGACCAGGCCTTCATGAAGGCCACGGATAGCGGCTGCCCGCTCGTCAGCAAGTGACGACGGCAACCGCCGCGGCCGTCAGGCCTGACGGCGATGGAGCCGTGCCGCGGGTGGTGCTTTCCGCCCGCGGCCTCAGGCGCGACTTCGCCGGGTTCGTTGCGGTGAAGGATGTCGATCTCGACGTTCATCACGGCAGGATTCACGCCTTGATCGGACCCAACGGCGCCGGCAAGACCACGATCTTCAATCTTTTGACCAAGTTCCTGCAGCCGACCAGCGGCACGATTGAACTGCTCGGCACCGACATTACCCGGACACCGCCGGCCAGAGTGGCGCGGATGGGCCTCGTGCGCTCGTTCCAGATATCGGCGATCTTTCCGCATCTGAGCGTGCTCGACAATGTGCGCGTTGCGCTGCAGCGGCCATGCGGGCTGGGCTTCCAGTTCTGGCGCCCGCTTTCGGCGCTCGACCAACTGACGCCGCGGGCGCGCGAGCTTCTCGGCACGGTCGGCCTCGACGACGCGGCGCACCGGCTCGCCGGCGATCTCTCCTATGGCCGCAAGCGCGTGCTCGAGATCGCCACCACGCTGGCGCTCGATCCAAAGGTGCTGCTGCTCGACGAGCCGATGGCCGGCATGGGGCACGAGGATGTCAGCATGATCTCCGGGATCATCCGCGCCTTGGCCCGCGATCGGGCCGTGCTCATGGTGGAGCACAATCTGACCGTCGTTGCCGATCTTTGCGACTGGATCACCGTGATGCAGCGCGGCAAGGTGCTCGCCGCGGGCGACTATCCGACGGTCAGCCAGGATGAACGCGTCCGGATAGCCTATATGGGAACCGAGCATGAGTGAGCCGCTGCTTGCCGTGCGCGATCTCCATGCCTGGTACGGCGAGGGCCACGCGCTGCACGGCGTCGACCTCGATGTGTTCCGCGGCGAAACCGTGACGCTGCTTGGCCGCAACGGCGTCGGCAAGACCACGACGCTGCGCGCCATCATGGGGCTGATCCGCAAGCGCACCGGCAGTGTCGTCTTCAACGGCAACGACTTGATCGGCCTGCCCTTGCACCGTGTCGCCCACCAAGGCATCGGTTTCGTTCCCGAGGAGCGCGGCATTTTCGCCACGCTGACAGTCGACGAGAACCTGATCCTGCCGCCGGTGGTGGCCAAGGGCGGCATGAGCGTCGAGGAGATCTTCGAGCTCTTTCCCAACCTGAAGGAGCGCCGCAACAGCCCGGGCACCAGGCTATCCGGCGGCGAGCAGCAGATGCTGGCGATCGCCCGCATCCTGAGGACGGGTGTCCGGATGCTGCTCCTCGACGAGCCGACCGAAGGCCTGGCGCCGGTCATCGTCCAGCGCATCGGCGAATTGCTTGCGACGTTGAAAAAGCGCGGCATGACGATCCTGCTCGTGGAGCAGAATTTCCGTTTCGCCGCCCGCATTGCCGACCGCTTCTACCTGATGGAGCACGGCAAGGTGCTGAGCGGGTTTCCGGTCGGCGAACTGGCCGCCCACGACGCTCAACTTCACGAGGTGCTCGGAGTATGATCGCGCCATGACGATGATCTTCGGCATCCCCATCCAGGCCTTTCTCGGGCAGTTGCTGGTCGGGCTGATCAACGGTTCCTTCTATGCGATGCTGAGCCTTGGCCTCGCCGTCATCTTCGGCCTGCTGCGCATCATCAATTTCGCCCACGGCGCGCTCTACATGCTGGGCGCCTTCATCGGTTATCTGCTGCTTGTCCATCTCGGCATCGGCTATTGGCCGGCGCTGATCCTGGTGCCGCTCGCCGTCGGGCTGTTCGGCATTGTGGTCGAGCGTGCAGCGCTCTCGCGGCTCTACCAGCTCGACCCTCTCTACGGCCTGCTCTTCACCTTCGGCCTGGCCTTGGTCATCGAGGGCGTCTTTCGCTATTATTATGGCGTCTCGGGAAATCCCTATGCCGTGCCGGCGCTGCTTGCGGGCGGCACCAATCTCGGCTTCATGTTCCTGCCCAACTATCGCGGCTGGGTGGTGCTGGCATCGCTTCTCGTCTGCCTGGGCACATGGCTTTTGATCGAGAAGACCAGGCTTGGTTCCTATCTGCGCGCCGCGACCGAAAATCCAGAACTGGTCCAGGCTTTCGGCGTCAACGTGCCACTGCTTTTGACACTCACCTACGGACTGGGTGCGGCACTTGCCGGTCTTGCCGGGATCCTGGCGGCTCCCGTCTACCAGGTCAGTCCGCTGATGGGGTCGGATCTGATCATCGTCGTCTTCGCCGTCGTCGTGGTCGGCGGCATGGGCTCGATCCTGGGCGCCATCGTCACCGGCTACATGCTCGGCCTTGCCGAGGGCCTGACCAAGGTGTTCTATCCCGAGGCGTCGAACCTTGTCGTCTTCGTCATCATGGCGATCGTGCTTCTGCTGCGGCCGGCCGGCCTGTTCGGAAGGGACGCGTGAGATGAGCGAGCTGACGCTTCACGAAAAGCGCGCCGCGGCCTCCGTGCGGCTGGAACGGGCCCTGGTGGCGCTGGCGGTGTTGGCGCTCATCGCCGCGCCGTTCTTCGTCTACCCGTTCTTCCTCATGAAGATGCTGTGCTTTGCGCTGTTTGCCTGCGCCTTCAACCTGTTGCTCGGCTACACCGGCCTGTTGTCCTTCGGCCACGCGACCTTCTTCGGCGGCGCAGCCTATTTCTGCGCGCATGCCGTCAAGGTATGGGGCTGGCCGCCGGAGGCAGGCATTCTGCTGGGTACCGCCGGGGCGGCGCTGCTCGGTCTCGTCATGGGCTTCTTCGCCATCCGCCGGCAAGGCATCTATTTCGCCATGATCACGCTGGCGCTGGCGCAGATGTTCTTCTTCTTCTGCGTGCAGGCACCGTTCACGCAAGGCGAGGATGGCATCCAGGGCGTTCCGCGCGGCAACCTCTTCGGCATCATCGATTTGAACGCCACGGTCAACATGTACTATGTCGTGCTGGCCATCTTCCTGATCGGCGTCTTCGCCATCTGGCGGATCGTCAACTCGCCCTTCGGCATGATCCTGCGCTCGATCCGCGAGAACGAGAACCGCGCCATTTCGCTCGGCTATTCCGTCGCCAGGTATAAACTCGCCGCTTTCGTGATGTCGGCCGCGCTAGCCGGGCTTGCCGGCGCGGTCAAGGCAATCGTGTTCCAGTTCGCGACGCTCACCGACGTGACATGGCAGATGTCGGGCGAGGTGATCCTGATGTCGCTGCTTGGCGGCATCGGTACCATGGTCGGGCCGGTCGTCGGCGCCGGCTTCGTCGTCGGCCTTGAAAACACACTCGCCACCTCCGGCTTTCCGGTGACCATCGCCACCGGCCTGATATTCATGATCTGCGTGCTCGTCTTCCGGCGCGGCATCGTCGGCGAATTCCATGCGCGGCTGCCCAGGCCGGCGGACGGTGCAAGTGGTTGATATTCATCCCGTGGCCGATCTCCCTGCTGTCTCCAGCCATGTGGTGGGCAGTCCAGTGAGCAACCGGGAATGCAGCCTGGATGTTTATCGAAGCGCCTGCTTTACAGGCAGGTTTGGTAGCGCTACCGTCTCCGTATCGCGTGACCACATGAAGGTTGGAGGGCCGTCGCCGGGAGAGGTCAGCGGTTCCTTCGAAGAGACGTCGCGGGAATCGTTCGGGAGGAGGATCGATGGCGTCTGTCGCGATTAGCGAGGTTTACAAATCATTCGGGACCGTCGAGGTTCTGCACGGCGTCAGCGTGAACATCGACGACGGCGAATTCGTCACGCTGGTCGGGCCGTCGGGTTGCGGAAAATCAACCCTGCTCAGGATGATCGCGGGCCTGGAAAAGATTTCGCGGGGCCAGATCGCGATTGGCGAGCGTGTCGTCAACAACGTTGCGCCGAAGGAACGCGACGTCGCCATGGTCTTCCAGAACTATGCGCTGTACCCGCATATGACCGTCGCCGAGAACATGGCGTTTTCGCTCATGCTGAAGGGCGTTTCGAAGGCTGAGAGCGGCGCCGGCGTCCAGCGCGCTGCGGAGATTCTGGGGCTCGTGCCGCTGTTGGCGCGCTATCCCCGCCAGCTTTCCGGCGGACAGCGCCAGCGAGTTGCCATGGGGCGGGCGATCGTGCGCGATCCGGCGGTTTTCTTGTTCGACGAGCCGCTGTCCAATCTTGACGCCAAGCTCAGGGTGCAGATGCGCGCCGAGATCAAGGAACTGCACCAGCGCCTGAAAACCACGACGGTCTATGTTACCCACGACCAGATCGAAGCCATGACCATGGCGGACAAGATCGTGGTCATGCATGACGGCATCGTCGAGCAGATCGGGCCGCCGCTGGAACTCTACGACAGGCCGGACAATCTCTTCGTCGCCAGTTTCATCGGCTCGCCCGCCATGAATTTGCTGCGGGGCGAAATCGCGACGAACGGGTCGCCGTCCTTTCGGGGCGCGGGCGGAATTTCCGTGCCGTTGGACGCAGCATCGTCCGTCAAAGGCGGCGAGCCGGTGGTGCTGGGCATACGGCCCGAGCATTTGCGGCTGTCCGATCAGGGCATTGCGGTCACCATCGCGGTGATCGAGCCGACCGGGTCGGAGGTACAGCTCATCGGCCGGACAGCCGGCGGTGAAGAGATCGTGGCCAACTTTCGGGAACGTCATTCCTTCACGCCGGGCGAAACCATCCGGCTCACCGCCGAACCCGGGCTCATTCATCTCTTCCACGGCGAAACCGGGCAGCGGCTTCAAACGCGCAGCAAGCTGTAGAGACCAAAGGGCAAGAGAAACAAACAGGAGGAACGAGCATGAAATTCACCAGACGTGACGTGATCCGCACGACGGCCGGCGCTGCTGCCGGCGTTTTGGGAAGCCGCTTCGCCGGCTCCCCGGCATTCGCCCAGGAGGGGCTGAAGTACAAGCCGGAGGACGGTGCGAAGCTCAGGCTGCTGCGCTGGTCGCCTTTCGTGCAGGGCGACGAGGACCAGTGGCTGAAAAACACCAAGCGGTTCACCGAAGCGACGGGCGTGGAGGTACGTGTCGACAAGGAAAGCTGGGAAGACATTCGCCCCAAGGCAGCGGTCGCCGCCAATGTCGGTTCAGGTCCGGATCTGATGTTCGTCTGGTTCGACGACCCGCATCAGTATCCCGACAAGCTGCACGACGTGACGGAACTGGGCGAGTATCTGGGCTCGAAATATGGCGGCTGGCACGACGGACCAAAGCAATATGCGACCCGGGAAGGCAAATTCATCGGCCTGCCGCTCGCCACCATCGGAAATGCCATCGTCTATCGGGAAAGCTGGGTGAAAGAGGCCGGCTTTTCGGAGTTCCCCAAGGACACGAAAGGCTTCCTCGAACTTTGCAAGGCCCTGCAGGCGAAGGGGCATCCGGCCGGCTTCACGCACGGCCATGGTGTCGGCGACGGCAACAACTACGCGCACTGGCTGCTGTGGAGCCATGGCGGCCAGATGGTCGACGAGAGCGGCAAGGTGACGATCAACAGCCCCGAGACCCTCAAGGCGATCGAATACGCGCAGGAACTCTACAAGACTTTTATTCCAGGCACCGAAAGCTGGCTCGACGTCAACAACAATCGCGCCTTCCTGGCCGGCGAACTCAGTGTGATCGCCAATGGCATTTCCGCCTACAACACGGCCAAGATCAACAAGGACAATGATCCGAAGCTGGCGGAAATGGCCAAAGACATACGCACCACCAACCTGCCGATCGGTCCTGTCGGCAAATCCGTCGAACTATTCCAGGTGACCACAGCCGTCATCTTCGACTACACGCCCTACCCCAACGCGGCCAAAGCCTATCTGCAATTCATGTTCGAGGACCCGCAAATGCCGGACTGGATCACCTCCTCGGCGGGCTACTGCTGCCAGACGCTCAAGGCGTTCGACAACAATCCGGTGTGGACAGCCGATCCGAACAATGCCGCTTACGCCAAGGCTTCGGCGACGCTGCGGCCCAACGGCTATGCCGGGCCGCTCGGCTATGCCTCGGCGGCGACCATGGCCGACTATGTCCTGGTCGACATGTTCGCCAAGGCCGTCACGGGACAGGCCACGCCCCAGGAGGCAATGGAAGAGGCGGAAAAGCGCGCAAACCGGTATTATCGCGTTTGATCCATGCCAGCTGAGCCTGGCGGCTCTGCCCCGCGCTATCCGACCCTCCGGAAGCGCAGGGCGGCCGCCAGGCCGATCAACGAGACCCTTGCAGGGAGCCCGCCCCATGGCCGTGCCGTCCGTCGCCGCTCAGCCGCGTTCCTCGATGCTGTCGCGCCTGGCCGAGAGCAGGAACGCGCTTGGCTTCGGCTTCATGCTGCCGGCGGCGGCATTGCTGCTTGTCTTCCTGACCTATCCGCTTGGGCTCGGCGTCTGGCTCGGCTTCACCGATGCCCGCATCGGCCGTCCCGGCATCTTCATCGGCATCGAGAACTATGAATATCTGTGGAGCGACGCCGTTTTCTGGCTCTCCGTCTTCAATACCCTGCTCTACACCGTCAGCGCCTCGATCCTGAAATTCGCGCTCGGCCTTTGGCTGGCGCTTATCCTCAATCAGAACCTTCCCTTCAAATCGTTCTTCCGCGCGATTGTCCTGCTGCCGTGGGTGGTGCCGACGGTGCTCTCGGCAATCGCCTTCTGGTGGATTTACGATTCGCAGTTCTCGATCCTGTCCTGGGCGCTCCAGCAGATGGGCCTGATCGACCATCGCATCAATTTCCTCGGCGATCCGGAGAACGCGCGTGCTTCGGTGATCGCGGCCAATGTCTGGCGCGGCATCCCTTTCGTAGCCATCACGCTGCTTGCCGGCTTGCAGACAATCCCCCAATCGCTTTACGAGGCCGCCACGCTCGACGGCGCCAGCCGCTGGCAATTGTTTCGCCATGTGACGCTGCCGCTGCTCACCCCTATCATCGCGATCACGATGACGTTCTCGGTGCTGTTCACCTTCACGGATTTCCAGCTGATCTATGTGCTGACCCGCGGCGGACCGGTAAATGCCACCCATCTGATGGCGACGCTGTCGTTCCAGCGCGGCATTTCGGGCGGCCAGCTCGGCGAGGGCGCTGCGATCGCGGTCGCCATGATCCCATTCCTCCTTGCCGCAATCCTGTTCAGTTATTTCGGCTTGCAACGCCGTAAATGGCAGCAGGGGGGCGGAGACTGACATGGCTGCGACCAGGAAGACAAAACAGCCGCAGCTCGATGAAGGCGGCATGGGCTATTTGCAGAGCGTGCCGCGCCGTGTGGTGACGGTCTATCTCCCCCTGCTCGTGTTCGTCATCGTGCTCTTATTCCCGTTCTACTGGATGACGATCACAGCGGTTAAGCCCAATGTCGAAATGACCGACTATGCCAATTTCAACCCGCTCTGGGTCGTGCATCCGACATTGGAGCACATCCGCTATCTTCTCTTCGAGACGTCCTATCCGGGCTGGCTGCTCAACACGATCATCATTTCGACCGCCGCCACTTTCCTGTCGCTGGTGGCGTCGGTTTTCGCGGCCTATGCGATCGAGCGGCTGCGGTTCTCCGGGGCACGGCAGGTCGGCCTCGCGGTGTTCCTCGCCTATCTCGTGCCGCCCTCGATACTGTTCATCCCCTTGTCGGTGATGGTGTTCAACCTCGGGCTTTACGACACACCCTTCGCGCTCATCCTCACCTACCCGACCTTCCTGATCCCCTTCTGCACCTGGCTGCTGATGGGTTACTTCCGCTCCATCCCCTTTGAACTGGAAGAATGCGCGCTCATAGACGGGGCAAGCCGCTGGCAGATCCTGAGCAAGATCGTGCTGCCCCTGTCGGTGCCAGGCCTGATCTCGGCGGGCATATTCGCATTCACCCTGTCATGGAACGAGTTCATCTATGCCTTGACGTTCATCCAGTCGTCCGAAAACAAGACCGTGCCGGTCGGGGTGCTCACCGAACTCGTCCGCTCCGACGTCTATGAGTGGGGTGCCCTGATGGCGGGCGCGCTGATCGGATCCCTGCCGGTCGTCGTGCTTTATTCGTTCTTCGTCGAGCACTATGTCTCCTCGATGACCGGCGCGGTGAAGGAATAGCGCCGCCCCGATGCCGCGGGCGCTTTTCCTGGAATGCCCTAGCCCAGGCTTTTGCCGTAGCGGGCAAAGCTTTCGGCCAGGACGGTCGTGCTCGCACCGGCCCGTTCGGGCCGTTTGTAGATGCCGCCTTCGACGCGGATCGGCTCCTCGAAGTGATCCTTGATCCAGGGGATGTATTCGAGGATCGTCGATGCAGGATGCCAGTAGCTCAGATGCACATGCACCTGGCTCATCTCCCCTGCATGCGGAACGACGGGAAGCCGATGCGCCAGTGCCAGGTCCGCGACCTGGATGTATTCGGTTATTCCTCCGAGCCGCGTGACGTCCGGCTGGACGTAGGCGACGGCTCCTGCATCGACAAAGGAGCGGAACGCGTCGATCGTGTAGAGCTGCTCGCCGAGCGCGATCGGGATCGATGTATTGCGCGCGAGCGTGGCGTGGCTGGCGACATCGTCATACCAGAGCGGCTCCTCGAACCAGTAGATATCGAGGTCGCGCGCCAGCGCGCAGAACCGCTGGCAGGTCGGAAGATCCCACTTGCCGTTGCCGTCGATTGCGATCCGGATCCTTGGTCCGACACGTTTGCGCACAGCCGCCAGGCGCTCGACGTCGACATTTGGGTCGTCATGGCCGACCTTGATCTTGATGCGTGTGAATCCATCCTCCTCGACGGCTTTCGCGGAGCCGCGCAGCAACGTGTCCAGATCGAACGAAATCCAGCCGATATCGGTATTGTAGGCCTCCAGGGCATCGGTGCGCGCGCCGCCGAGATAACTCCACAGCGGCAGGCCCGCCCGTTTCGCCTTCATATCCCACAACGCGATATCGATTGCGGCCAGCGCCAGATGCGTGATGCCGGCCCGACCGACCCATTGAAGCGAAGGATGGCGCGCAAGCCTGGTCCATAGACGCTGATGATCCGAGGCGTCTTCGCCTACCAGAAGCGGCGCGTAACACTCGCCGATGCAGGACGTTATCAGCCGGTCGGCGGCCAGATGGGCATGCGTGCCGGTGAAGCCATAACCTTCCAGCCCGTCCGTGGTGACGATCTTCGTACCCACGACACCCCAATGGGTGATGCTGTGGGTCGAGTCCGAAATGGAGTCCGAGGTGAGTGGAAGATGGAGAATAAACGGGCGGACGGAGGCGATTTTCATCTATGACCCTTGGCGGATATGAATTTGTCAATGAAGGAGCTGCGAGAGGAATTCGCGTGCACGCTGATGCTTCGGGGCTGCGAAGAACTCCTTCGGCGTGGCCTCCTCGAGTATCCGGCCCTTGTCCATGAAGACGACCCGATCGGCCACCTGGCTGGCGAAACCCATTTCGTGCGTCACGCAGATCATCGTCATGCCTTCGGATGCCAGCGAGACCATGGTGTCTAGCACTTCCTTGACCATTTCCGGATCGAGAGCCGAGGTCGGTTCATCGAAGAGCATGATCTTGGGCTGCATGCAGAGCGCGCGGGCGATCGCGACGCGCTGCTGCTGGCCGCCGGAAAGCTGGGACGGATACTTGTCCGCCTGATCTGCGATCCGTACCTTGTGCAACATCTCCAGCGCTCTCTCCGAAGCGTCCTTGCGGGATTTTCCGAGCACGCGGACGGGCGCCAGCGTACAGTTCTCGATCACCTTGAGATGCGGGAAGAGGTTGAACTGCTGGAACACCATGCCGATGTCCCGGCGCGGAACCATACGTCCGTGGGACTTCTCGACCAGCGGTTTGCCGTCGATTTCCACCGAGCCTTGCTGCAGGTCTTCCAAGCCGTTGATGCAGCGGATCAAGGTCGACTTGCCTGAGCCCGACGGCCCGCAGACGACAATCTTTTCGCCCTTCGCCACCTCAAGGCTGACGTGATCGAGCGCCTGAAACCCGCCGAACATCTTCACCGCGTCGCGCAGTTTCACAAAGGCGCTGCCGTTGGCGTCCATGAATTCCTCCTTGTTGCGAGGTTGACTTGTAACCCGAAAGATCGAAATCAGAAAATAAAAAATTTTCTATTTTTAATTTTTCTGTTGCACCGAACCGGAACCTGACCGATGCTTGGGCCATGAGCATGATCAAGACAACATTGGCCGAGCAGGCTTACCAGGAGCTGCGGTCGCGGATCGTCGGCGGCAGGCTGGCAGGCGGGCAACGCCTGTTGCCAAACGAATTGGCGGCGGAACTGGGCATCAGTCCCACGCCTGTCAAGGAAGCCTGCCTGCGGCTGGAGGCGGACGGGCTTCTCGTCAATTCCTCGCGGCGCGGCATGGTGGTCCGCAGCTTCAACGAGGAAGCCGTCGAGGAATTATACGCGGCCAGAACACTGCTCGAGAAAGGGGCCGTGGAAGCAGCCTTCGACGCAGGACGGCTCGATGAGGCGCTGCGGGCGAAGCTCCAGGACAGCCTCGGAAACCACAGGCGCTTCGCCAAAGGGTCGTCGCTCGACGATCTGGCGAAGGCGCTCTCCCATGACCGGGCCTTCCACAGTTCGCTCGTCGGCGCCGCGGGGATACCGATGATCTCCGAGGTCCACTCCCGCATTGTCGGCCAGACGCATACGGTCTTCGTCTCGATTCCAGGCGATTACAGCCGCTCGGTCGAGGAGCACCAAAATATTCTCGATGCCATCATCGCCGGCAAGAAGAGCCAGATCCTCGCGGCGCTGCAGCGACATCTCGAGAGAAGCCGGCAGAACACCTTGCGCCAGGTGAAAGTCCTTGCGCGAGCGATCGAACCGAACCTTGTTTAAAGACCGGGGACGAGTGTGGAGTACCTAGATTTTTCCGGGACATTCGCGCGCGGCGACCTGTTCGTGCACGCCGCCATGCTGACCGTCGGCCTGTCGGCCGCCGCGCTGGTTCTGGGCATGTGCGTCGGCATCGTCGGCGCCCTGATGAGACTTTCGAGCTCGAAAGTCCTCTCCTCAATCGCGGCCGCCTATGTGGAGATCATCCGCAACACGCCGTTTCTGGTGCAGATCTATATCGTCTATTTCGGCCTGCCCTCGATCGGCATCCGCATTTCCGAAGTGACGGCGGCCATCCTCTCCCTGACGCTCTACGCGGGCGCCTATATCACCGAGATCGTCCGTGCCGGTATCCAGACGATCGGCAAGGGACAGCGGGAGGCGGCGCACACGCTTGGCATGTCACCGTATCTCACCTTCCGCTATGTCGTTCTGCTGCCGGCGATTTCAGCGATCTTCCCGGCACTGACCAGCCAGTTCATCCTGATCATGCTGGCCTCCAGCGTCGTTTCCGTCATCTCCGTCCCGGAACTGACCGGCGTCGCCAATGACGTGCAGGGCCTGACCTTCAGAAGCCTGGAAGCCTATCTCGTGGTCGCGGCCATCTACCTTGTCCTGACGGCTGCATTCAAAGGCGTCTTCGCGCTGATTGACCGCGCCCTCTTCTCCTTCCGCTTTGCAGGGCGATGACGATGTTCCAGACATTCAACCTCCATCATGTCGGGTTTCTGCTGCAATGTGGGACGTGGACGATCGCCCTCTCGGGAATTGCGCTTGCAGGCGGCGCCATCGGCGGATCGATTATCGCCCTCATGCGCCTCTCCCGTTTCGCCTGGCTGCGCTGGATCGCACAGGCCTACATCTATGTCATCCAGGGAACGCCCCTGCTCGTCATTCTCTTCATCGCCTATTTCGGCGTCGCCAATCTCGGCTATGACCTTCCGGCGATCTACGCGGCCGGCCTTGGATTTACGCTCTACAGCAGCGCGTTCCTCGGCGAGATCTGGCGCGGGTCGATCCAGTCGATCAACAAGGGGCAATGGGAAGCGTCGTTCGTGCTGGCGCTTGGCTGGCGGCACACGATGACCGACGTCATCATCCCGCAGGCGCTTCGCGTCGCCATTCCTCCGACGGTCGGCTTCTCCGTTCAGGTCGTCAAGAACACCGCGCTTGCTTCGGTCGTCGGCTTCATCGAACTGACGAGAGCAGGACAGATCGTCTCCAGCGCCACGTTCCAGCCGCTGCCCGTCTATCTGACGGTCGCGGCCATCTACTTCGGCATCTGCTCCATACTGTCCCATGCCAGCCGCCGCCTGGAGTGCCGCCTGCACCAGGCAGCCAACTGAAGATCCGGTTCATCACACCAGGGAGGAAAGTATCATGCTATTGAAGAGACTTGCTGTCGGGCTCGCCGCCATGCTGGCGATGATATTGCCCGCGAAGGCCGAGAGCACGCTGGACGCCATCGTACAGCGCGGCACCATCAATGTCGGCGTGGGCCTTGGAACGCCGCCTTATGGCCTGATGGACAGCAGCATGCAGCCCGCCGGCTATGACGTGTCCGTAGCAAAGGCAATCGCCCGCGATCTCGGCGTCAAGGTCAACATCGTCGACACGACGGCAGCCAACCGCATCCCGAACCTGACTTCGGGCAAGCTCGACATCGTGATCTATTCGTTCTCGATCACGGCCGAGCGCGCCAAGGCCATCGCGTTCACCAACACGTACTATGTCGACCAGCAGGTCTATGTCGGTCCCGCCGACCAGCCGATCACCAAGATCGAGGATCTGGCCGGCAGGAAGATCGGCGTGACGCGGGCCAGCACGAACGACATCGTCATGACCAAAAAGGCCGTCGAAGGCGCACAGATCCAGCGCTATGACGATGACGCGTCGACATCCCAGGCGCTGTTCGCAGGCCAAGTCGAAGGCATCGTGACCAGCGGCGCGCTTGCCCGCGCCGTCGAGGAGCACGATCCCAACCTCAAGAAGCAGTTCGTCGTGGCGCAGGCGCCGATGGGCATAGGCCTGCGCCGCAACGACCCGGACTTCCTGCACTGGCTGAACACGGAGCTCTTCATGCTCCAGTCTACAGGTGAGCTGCAGGCCCTGCAGAAAAAATGGATGGGTGTCCAAGTCGACCTGCCCCGCTTCTGAGAATGACTGGATCCGGGACTCCCCCGGATCCACACATGCCGCTGCGATCGGTTTATCGAAGGTTTTTCCATGAAAATCACGGATGTGAAGGTGCGCTGCTGCCAGCGCAAACCAGGCGATTTTGCCGCCAGCGCGTTTCGAACCGGGGATTTCGCGAAGTTCGAATTTCTCACCGTCACCATGGCGACGGATACCGGGCTCGAGGCAACCGCCTTCGGGTTCGCCGGTCGTTCGGCGGCGGGCGCCGGCAGGCTGATTGCCGACACGCTGCGTCCGTTCTTCATCGGCCGTGACCCGCTCGACCGGGAAAAGGCATGGCACGATTTCCGGGTGGCCGACCGCTGGTGGGGCCACTTGCCGATCTATGCCTACGGACCATTCGACACCTGCCTCTGGCTGCTGTCGGCCACCGCCGCCGGGCAGCCTCTCTACAAATATCTCGGCGCCTTCCGCGAACGCGTGCCGGTCTATGGCAGCTCGATGATCCTGTCGGGGCCGCAGGACTATGTGAAAGAGGCGCTGCGCGCCAGGGCCGAAGGGTTGCGGGCCTACAAGCTCCATACACCCGGTCTCGATCTCGACTACGATATCGACGTCCATCGCCAGGTCCGCGCCGCCGTCGGGCCGGATTTCACGCTGATGTCGGATCCGGTCTCGATGTTCAATCTCGAGCAGTCGATCCGCTTCGGCCGCGAGCTGGAAAGGCTCGACTTCTACTGGCTGGAAGAGCCTTTATACGACGAGGACGTTCATTCGCTGCGGGAGCTCGCACGCACGCTCGAAATCCCGCTCGTCGGGACAGAAGTCCTTGCGAAGCACCCTTACAGCATCGCCGAATGCATCTCGACGCGTGTCGTCGATCGCGTCCGGGCAGACGTTTCCTGGACGGGCGGCGTCACGGGCGTCATGAAGACGGCCCGCCTCGCCGAAGCCTTCGGCGTCAATTGCGAGATCCATACCGCCATCTTCCACCCGATGGAGATCGTCAACCTGCATTGCGCCGCGGCGATCAAGAACTGCGACTTCTTCGAAGTGCTCTATCCAATGGAGAACTTCGCCTTCGGCCTCAAGCAGCCGCTGCCGATCAAGGACGGCTACGCCGCGCCGCCGTCAGCCCCCGGCCTCGGGGTCGAGATCGACTGGGATGCCATCGACAACAGCACGATCTGTGAGGCCTGAGCGCCATGATGAAAGCTGTCTGCCTCGAGGAACCCGGCAAGATCTCGCTGGTCGAATTGCCCGAACCAAAACCGGGCCCGGGCGAAGTCGCGGTGCGGATGGAGTATGTGGGGTATTGCGGTTCCGACCTGACGTCGTTTCGCGGCCTCAATCCGCTGATCTCCTACCCGCGCGTCCTGGGCCATGAAATCTCCGGCACCATCTCGGCGCTCGGCGACGGCGTCAGCGCGCTTGCGGTCGGCCAGTCCGTGACTATTCTTCCCTATTTCAATTGCGGCAGGTGCCATGCGTGCCGCCTTGGCAGGCCGAACGCCTGCAAGGACAACCGGACGATGGGCGTCCAGCGCGAGGGCGCGATGGCCTCGATCATCGTCGTTCCCGCGGGCAAGATCATTCCGGTCGAGGGCATGCGCCAGCGGGACCTCGCGCTGATCGAGCCGCTTGCCGTCGGCTTCCATGCCGTCCGCCGCTCCGAGCTTTCGGCTGGAGAAACCGTCGTCATCCTTGGCTGCGGCGTCATTGGGCTCGGCGCCTTGCTCGGCGCTGTCAGGCGGGGCTCACGCGTGATCGCAGTGGACCTTAGCGCCGACAAACTCGCCGTTGCCAAGGTGCTCGGCGCCACTGACACCATCGATGCGTCGCGCGAAGATGTCCTGGCGCATGTCCTGGAACTGACCAGTGGGGACGGTCCGCAGGTCGTCATCGAGGCGGTCGGCGCGGATGCGACCTTTCGGCAGGCGATCGATCTCGTGGCGTCCTGCGGCCGGGTCGTCTATGTCGGCTACGCCAAGAACAAGATCGCTTACGACACCAAGTTCTTCCTGCTCAAGGAGATGGATATCCGCGGGTCGCGCGGCTCCGAGATCGCCGATTTCCACGATGTTATCGGCTATCTGAAGCAACATCGGGACGCCGGCGACCGCATCGTCTCACGCGTCGTGCCAATCGAGGAAGCCGGTGCGGCCATGCAAGCCTGGGACAAGAACCCCGGAGGCTTCACCAAGATCGTCGTCCGGATCGAAGCGAAGGAAGACGCATGAGCATCAAGGATATCTTCGGGCTGGAGGGGCAGCATGCGCTGGTGACCGGCGGCGGAAGCGGTCTCGGCCTTGCGATCGCCACCTGTTTCGTCGAAGCCGGCGCCAAGGTGACGATCGTCGGCACCAACGCCGCGAAGCTCGCTGCCGCCTGCGAGACGCTGGGGCCTTCCGCCACGAGCCATGTCTTCGACGTGACCGACACTGCCGGTGCCACGGGTTTCGCCAGCGAGGTGGCAAAAAAATCCGGACGCGTCTCGATCCTCGTCAACAATGCCGGCAACACGGTCAAGAAGCCGCTCGGCGAGATGAGCGTCGAGGCTTTCAATTCGGTGCTGAACGTCCATGTCGGCGGCGCCTTCGCCCTCTCGCGCGCCTTCCTGCCGCAGGTGACGGAAGCAAGGGGCAGCATTCTTTTCACCGCCTCGATGAGCTCTTTCCTCGGCATTCCCAACGTGATCGGCTATTCGGCGGCGAAAGCCGCCTATGTCGGCATGGTGAGGGCGCTCGCGGCCGAACTTGCGCCCAGCGGGATACGCGTCAACGGTGTGGCACCAGGCTGGATCGACACCGCGCTTCTACGCCAGGCCACCGCAGCCGATCCGGAAAGGGCGCGCAAGATCAACAGCCGCATTCCCATGGGTCGTTTCGGCGAGGGCGCCGATATCGGCTGGGCCATGACCTATCTCGCCTCACGCGCCTCAGCCTATGTGACCGGCCATATACTGGTGGTCGACGGCGGCGCGCTGCACGGCTTCTGACACCATAGTTTTTCGAGGGAGAAAACAGATGACGACCGATACTGACAAGGCGATCTTCGAAGTCATCCGCAAGGAACTCTTCACGGCCGTCGTCGGCGACGTGCTCGATGTAATGGGCCACCGCCGGCAGTTCCTGCCGGCCGGGATCGTGCCGTTGCAGCCGGAGATGAAAGTCATCGGCCGCGCGATGCCGGTGCTGGAGGCGGACGTGTTTTCCGGCGGTTCGCCGGATGCGCACGGTCCGCTCGCGAACAAACCGTTCGGCCTCATGATGGAAGCGCTGGACAGCCTGACGGAGAACGATGTCTACATCGCCAGCGGCTCCTCCTTCCGCTACGCGCTGTGGGGCGGGCTGATGTCCACCAGGGCCCAGAAGCTGAAGGCTGCCGGCGCCGTCCTCAACGGCTATATCCGCGACTCCTGGGAAATCGAAAAGCTCGGCTTTTCGGTCTTCTCGCGCGGCATCTATGCCCAGGACCAGGGCCCGCGAGGCAAGGTGATCGACTATGGCTGCCCAATCGAGATCGAAGGCATCCTGGTAACGCCCGGCGACCTGATCTTCGGCGACCGCGAGGGCGTGCTTGTGATCCCGCGCGAGGCGGAAAAGGAAGCGATCGAGCGCGCGATCGAGAAGGTCAGCACAGAGAACAAGGTCGCAACCGCGATCCGCGACGGCATGAGCGCCTGCGAAGCCTTCCGTACCTTCGGCGTCATGTGAGCCGACGATGGACGATCCTCGTCTGCTCCTGCTCTGCGATCACGACAATGTGCTGGTCGCCTGCCGGCGCATCGAAGCCGGTGAGACCATCATCGTTGGCGGCGAGTCGCGCATTCTGATCAAGGCCGTGGAGCTCGGCCACAAGCTGGCGCGGCTGCCGATCGCCCCGGGGATGAAGGTCATCAAATACGGCGTCCCGATCGGCTCGGCGACGCGGTCGATCGGACCCGGCGAGCACGTCCATATTCACAATCTGAAGAGCGACTACACCAAAACGCACGTAATAGCGGAGACCGGATCATGACCGGCGAACAGTCCACCATCCTCGGCTATCTCAGGCCGGACGGTCGCAAGGGCATCCGCAACATTGTGATCGTGGCCTATCTGGTAGAGTGCGCGCATCATGTCGGTCGCGAAATTGTCTCCCATTTCCGCGGCAGGGACGTGCATCTGATCGGCTTTCCAGGCTGCTTTCCCAATCCCTATGCGCAGCGGATGATGGAGCGTCTGTGTACGCATCCCAATGTCGCCGCGGTACTGCTGCTGTCACTGGGATGCGAAAGCTTCAACAAATTCTCGCTCGCCCGCACCGTCGAGGCAAGCGGACGGCCGGTGGCCACGCTGACGATCCAGGAAAACGGCGGTACTTTGTCGACGATTTCCGACGGCATCGAATGGGTCGGGCAACGCCTGCAAGAGCTGGGCGCGGTCGCGAGAGTGCCAATGGATGCGAGTGAACTTATTGTCGGCACGATCTGCGGCGGGTCGGACGGCACCAGCGGCATGACCGGCAACCCCGCCGCCGGCCTTGCCTTCGATCGGCTGGTCCGTGCGGGAGCAGCCTGTATTTTCGAGGAGACCGGCGAGCTGATCGGCTGCGAAGAGATCATGGCGAGCCGTGCCGTGACGCCTGAACTCGGCGTCGAGCTGCGCGCCTCCGTGGCAAAGGCAGCGCAATACTACGCGACGCTAGGCTATGGCAGTTTCGCTCCGGGCAATGCCGATGGCGGCCTATCCACCATCGAGGAGAAATCGATGGGTGCCTATGCCAAATCGGGCTCGTCGCCGATTTCGGGCCTCATCAAGCCGGGCGACATTCCCCCTGGCGGCGGACTCTACCTGATGGATGTCGTGCCGGACGGGGACGTGCGTTTTGGCTTCCCCAACATCTCGGACAATGCCGAGATCGTGGAGCTCATCGCTTCCGGTTGTCACCTCACGCTCTTCGTCACCGGCCGCGGTTCGGTCTCGGGGTCGGCGGTCGCACCGGTCATAAAGATCTGCGCCAATCCCGAAACATACCGTCGCCTGTCGGGCGACATGGACGTCGATGCCGGACGTATCCTCGAAGGGGCCGCCACCTTGTCGGATGTCGGCGACGAAATCTTCAATCTGGTTCTTGCTGTCGCCAATGGCCATGCGACGAAATCCGAACAACTCGGGCACCGCGAATTCATCCTGACCTACAAGACTTTCGAACCGATCGGTCCCGCATGTCTGCCGGGCGCACAGCCAAAGGCTGGTCACCGAAGCTGAAGCTGCCGGCGTTTGCCGCATGCTTGCGAGCGTAGCTTGCGTCTGTGCTGAAGCTGCGCGATCCCCTTGACCCTGAGTAAGAGCAATGCGTGGCGGGCCGAACAATCTGGCGACAAGCTCACTCGTTTTGTTTGAAGCGCGGCACGCCGAAACGGATTCATGCGAGCCGCTTAGGTCTTGTTTTGCATGTCGCTAGATCGAACCGAGGTTGCTTGGGCAAACCAGCATTGGGCTGGCGGCTCGCAACCGCCTCACCTCCATACGGACAATTCAAATCAGCGGGCCTGCGTCAGCCATACGCCGCTTCCTGATATCTGGGGGAAGCGTCTTCTCGTTTTGGCGAGGGTTCTGTTCCGCCGGCGCGAATGAGCTGCCTGCCTGGTCGGAAAAAAACAGCTTCCAGCGGCCCGGGCGGAACGCTACCCGGCTCTTCTGGGCCGCGGGATGGTCGACGGGCAGCTCGATCTCGACGCGCTGGCGTTCGCCGCCGATCTCGAGTTCCACCCGGCGGGTGCCGGCGAC